>NZ_JBIAHP010000026.1:0-113687 GCF_042870715.1 Streptomyces sp. NPDC006463
TGCGCGATGGCCTTCGGCCACCCTTGACCGACCGGCCCGACCCGGAAACTTCGAGGACAGACGGGAACCCCCCAAAAGAACGGTCACGGGGGACGGGAGGGCACCGAGGGACATCAGTGACGCAGGGCCCCGTTTCCCCGAGCCAGCCCGCACCGGGCAGCGCCCAGAAGCCCACCGGGGTCGGCCAGGCGGGGCATGCGCGTCAGATCGCTACGCGCTCCTCACCTCTCAGCGTCCGACGGCCGTCCGGGGCCGGACATAAGCCGCCCACGATCCCCACATACGCCCACCGGCACGCGACTGCGGGTCGTTTGTCCCTATTTGGCGGCGAGTTGAGGGCTAGTGGATCACTTCCCGGAGCGAGAGCCCGAAAAATCCGGCACCACACTCCACCAGACCGGATTCCCACCCACCAGACCGCATTCCGCGCCCACGACCGCCCGCAGACGACCGCAGACGCCCCCGTCTCGCGCTGATGGGGCGCTTCCGGCAGCCCGCAGACGCCAGCCAAGCGCGCCCACACGCACCCCCCGAGGCGGCCCATGCCCAGCCACATGCCGGGCCGATCCCCGCCCACCCACCCCAGCCACATAGCGATCCGTGGCGGCCTATTCCCAGCCCCGGACGGCCGCCGGACGCCGAGACATGAGGAGCGCGTAGCGATTGGGGGCGCCCCCCGACCCCGAGGGGCTTCTGGGCGCCGCCCGGTGCGGGTAGGACCGTGGCCGCGCCCCCGACCCTGGCCGGGCTCGGTGATGCGGCCTGGCTGACCCCTCGTGGGAACGGGCATCCGCATCCCTGATGGACCCGGCCCTGGACACGAACACCGGTGACCGTTCTTTTGGGGGGTTCCCGTCTGTCCTCGAACTTTCCGGGTCGGGCCGGTCGGTCAAGGGTGGCCGAAGGCCATCGCGCAGCGACGCGACGAAGGAGCGCCCTTGAGGGACCGGCCCGGCCCGGAAGACGATGGGACGGACGGGAAACCCCCAGCCCCACTCTGATCCCGCCCAAGGGCAACAACCCGCCCGAAGCCACCGACCACGTCCCTGATTCGGTCCGGGGGTGGCAGCCCACCATGACCCTGCCCCACGCCCCTGACACCGCCCAAGGACTACACCCCGCCGTGCTCCCGCCCCACGTCCCTGACGCCGCCCGGTTGAGGCCCCGACTCCCGAAGCCACCGCCCCGCCTCCCCGACGCCGCCCAGCGGACATCCCGCCCCCCGAAGCCCAGCCCCCGCCCCACACCCCCGCTCCCGCCCCACACCCCCGCTCCCGCCCAGCCAGCTTCCCGGGGACCCCTCGAACGGATCCCCGGGATGGGGAGGCGATTACTCGTGGGCGGCATGCCGCGTTGGTCCGGCATGACCACGGTTGAGACTTCCACGCCACGGACGGGACGCCGTCGGCGGCCGACGCCGCCCGGTTACGAAGAATCGGTTCAGCAGGGATCCCGGCAGCGGCATCCCGATCCGCCCATCTACAGCGCGCTGATCGCCCGCTGGGCGGAGGACGGCCGGACCGTGCCGGGGCGGCGGGACCCGGAGTGGTCCCGGATCAGCACCTCCCCGATCTGGCCCAGCGGCCCGTTGTTCGGGAACTGACCCGGAGCGCGAGCCGCGCCGCCGCCCGTCCAGGTGCAAGATGGAGACCCGCCCGGCACCCGCCCAGCACCCCTAGGCTCCCGCAGGCACCCGCAGGCACCCCCGGGGCTCCCGCAGCTAGCGCGTTTCCGGACCCGCCAGGTGGCGGGCGATGACCATGCGCTGGATCTGGTTGGTGCCCTCGACGATCTGGAGGACCTTCGCCTCCCGCATCAGCCGCTCCACCGGGAAGTCCGCGGTGTAGCCGTAGCCGCCCAGGACCTGGACCGCGTCCGTGGTGACCGCCATCGCCGCGTCGGTGCAGAACAGCTTGGCCATGGCGGCCTGCCGGGAGAACGGCTTGCCCGCGTCCCGCAGCCGCGCCGCGGCGAGGTACAGCGCCCGGCCCGCCTCGATCTTGGTGGCCATGTCGGCCAGCATGAAGCGCAGCCCCTGGAAGTCCGCGATCGGGTGCCCGAACTGCTTGCGGTCCAGCGCGTACACCAGTGCCTCGTCCAGCGCCGCCTGGGCGACGCCGATGGCGCAGGCGGCGATGCCCAGGCGCCCCGCGTCGAGTGCGGCCAGGGCGATGGTGAAGCCCTGCCCCTCCTCGCCGATGCGGCGCGAGTCCGGCACCCGTACCCCGTCGAAGTGGAGCTGGGCCGTGGGCGAGCCCTTCATGCCCATCTTCTTCTCGGGCACGGCCGCGGTCAGGCCGTCCGCGTTGCCGGGGACCAGGAAGGCCGTGATGCCCTTGGGGCCCTCGGCGCCGGTGCGGGCGAGGACGGTGTAGAAGTCGGCGACGCCACCGTGGGTGATCCACGCCTTGGTGCCGGTGATGATCCAGTCGTCGCCGTCGCGCACCGCCTTGGTGGTGAGCGAGGCGGCGTCGGAACCCGCGGCCGGCTCGGAGAGGGCGTACGCGCCCAGCAGGCCGCCACCGAGCATCGCGGGCAGGTGGGCGCCCTGCTGCTCCTTGGTGCCGTAGCCGGCCAGGCCGTGGCAGGCCAGGGAGTGCACGCTGACCCCGAGGCCGACGGTCAGGCGGGCCGCGGCCAGCTCCTCCAGGACCTGGAGGTAGACCTCGTAGGGCTGCTCGCCGCCGCCGTATTCGCCGGGGTACGGGAGGCCGAGCAGCCCGGCCTCCGACAGCAGCGTGAAGATCTCGCGGGGGAAGCGCCCGGAGTCCTCCTCCTCGGCGGCCACGGGGCGGATCTCCCGCTGGGCGATCTCACGTACGAGGGCGAGGAGGTCCCGGGACTCCTCGGTGGGCAGCTGACGGTCCACCGGCTGCGGGGCGCGGTCTGTCATGGCGGCGCTCTCCTCCCTGGTCGGGCACGGCGGCGGCGCGTGAGGTGTGGGACGCGACGCCGGGTCTCGGTACTCTCACAGCCGATGCTGCCCTCCGGATCACGGAAGGGCCTGTTCAGCGGCTGCGGCGGCTTGAGTATGCCCGATCAGGGGCTTCCCGTCACCGGGGCAAGATCACCAAGCTGTTCGGACGGCTCTTCGGGGGCGGGAGGTGCCGGGCACTCCGGGACGAACTCCTCGATGACGGTCAGCGTCGCGCGCAGCTGGCGTACGAGCAGGGCGCCCAGTTCGGCGCGGCCCGGCCGGCCGGCCGCGTCCGCGGCGAGGCCGCCGATCCATTCCAGGGTGATCCCCTCGACCGAGGAAAGCCATCCCACGAGGGCGAGCCGGGCGATCTGCGGGAGCGTGCGGCGCCCGTACGCGCCTTCGGCGATGGTGGCGACCAGCTCCTCGCGGACTGCGTCGCGGATGGCCAGCACCTCGGCGTCGGAGCCGACGCCACCGGTGACGATGGTGCGGTACGCGGCGTGGTGGTGCTCGGCGTAGGAGAGGTAGCCGTCGATGGTCCGCCGGACCCGTTCGGCGCCGGGGAGCTCGGTGTCCCCGCCGGCGCGGGCGACGAGCTCGGCGACCGAGTCCTCGACGATGGCGAGGTAGTAGCCGCGCTTGCTCTTGAAGTAGTAGTAGATGAGCCCCTTGGCGACGCCCGCCTGCTTGGCGATGTCGTCCATGGACAGTGCGTCGTACGAGGTGTCGGCGAACAACTTGCGTCCGGTCGCTATGAGTTCGGCCCTGCGGACCTGCGAACGCAGGGTCGCACCACGCTGTTGACTATTGTTCAAATTCGGCCCTAGCCTCGAACTGCCACAAGACGCCTGAAGTATGGCAGCACTTCCCCCGCGAACGGACGCGGCGGGGATCCCGGACCGGCGCAGGCCGGGCGGACCCGGCCCGGCACCGGTCCGGGCGGAGTCAGCCGACGGTGACGCGGATCTTGGACTGGCCGTGTCCGAGCCGCTCCCAGTCGTCCATGAAGCGGGCGGTGAGGCCGTGCTTCGCGGCGAGGTCCACCAGGGTCCGGGTGCGGTAGTAGAAGTCCTCGCGCAGTACCTGGTGCTCGGTGCCCTCGGTGCGGTCGAAGGTGAAGTCGAACCAGCCGCCCGGGGCCAGTACGCGCTCCACGTGTGCGAAGCACTCGTCGATGATCTCGATCGGCGAGTGGGAGAAGACGCTGTGGGCGTGCACGACGTCGAAGTGGCGCTCGGGCAGGAAGTCCAGGGTGAGGTCCCGGGTGATGGTCAGGTGCGGCAGCTTGGCCTGGAGACCCTGTCTGGTCAGGGTCTCCTTGGCGGAGATGAGGATGTCGGGCGAGATGTCGATGCCGTAGTAGTGGCCGGTGTCGAGGTGTTCGATGAAGCGCCAGCCGGCCCGCAGGTTTCCGCAGCCGATGTCGAGCATGCGGTGGGCGGGCGTGAGGCCGTGCTCGACCAGGTAGTCGAACTGCATCCGGCCCAGGGCCAGCCAGCGTTCGTGGGTCTGGCTGCCGACGGCGGCCTCGGGGTTGCGGCTGGTGTCGGAGGCCATGACGGCGCGGTAGTAGCCCACGTGGTCGGGGTGCTTGTGGCGCAGCCAGGCGTCGCGGGCGGCGCGGCGTACGTAGGGGGCGATGCGGGTCGGGTTGCTCAGCGCGTAGCGGACCTTGTGGGTGACGCTGGTGCGGTCGGCGTGAAGGTTCTTCTTCGTGGCCATGAGGGTTCCCCTGTGGGTGGCGGGCGAGAAGGGTCCGGACGGTCAGACTCCGGCGGGCGCGGTGACGGCCGCGGTGGTGGTGGTGACGGTCGCGGCGGCGCGCGCCGTCGCGGTGGGGCGGCGCAGGACGTACAGGACCAGGGCCACCAGTGCGGCGGCGACGCCCAGGTAGAGCGCGGTCTCGATCCACTGGAAGGTCCAGAAGTCGCTGCTGGGATAGACCTTGTGGTAGCGGGCGACGAAGTCGTGCTGCTCCATGCACTGCCGGAGCTCCTCGCCGGAGGTCTGGCAGACGGGGGTGTTGATGTCGTGTTCCCGCCCGTCGGGGGTGAGGTAGCCGAATTCCCCGGTGGACCAGGCGCTGCCGACCCTCTTCTTGGGCGTCATGCCCGGGGTGATCCGCGTCTCGGGGTCGATCCAGCCGGTCCGCAGGAGCCTGGTGAGTACGGTCGTCGTGCCGATCACGGCGATGGTCACGGCCATGGCGGGCAGGGTGCGGCGGACCAGCAGGCCGACGGCCGTGCCGGCGGCGAGGCCGAAGAGGGCGCAGGCCACGGAGGCGGGTCCGGTCGCGTTGTAGATGTAGGCGTCGTACCAGTAGAGGCCGTCCAGGGTGTTGGAGACGGGCGACCACCACCAGGCGACGAGCGCGGCGATCTGGAGGGAGGCGATCACGGCGAAGACCGCGGCGAGGCCGAAGCGGGCGGCGAACCAGCGGCGGCCACTGACGCCCTGGGTGAGCGCGAGTTTGAAGGTGCCGGTCTCCATCTCGCGGCCCAGCAGCGGGGCGCCCCAGAACGCGCCGATGAGGGCGGGGAGGGCGAGGCCGAGGGTGCCGAGGGCTCTGATCGCGTCGGTGCTGCCGTTCAGGACCGCGAAGCTGCCCAGGCTTTCGCACCCGCCGTTCCAGCCCTTGCAGGGGACGAAGCCGTAGGCGTCGATCTCGGTCATCGTCTCGGAGCGCCGGTACGCGACCCAGGCCGTGACGGCCAGGAGGAGCACGGTGCCGACGCCGATCATCAGTCGCTGCTGGCGCCAGGCCAGCCACAGGACGCCCTTCACGCGGCCGCCTCCGTACGGTCGGTGCGCGGGGCGCCCGGGGCGCGCAGGTGGGCGAGCAACAGGTCCTCCAGGGAGGGGGTTTCGCTGATCCAGCGCTCTTCGCCGCCCGGGACGGGGCCGCGTACGGGGCCTCGGACGAGGGCGGTGATCTGACGGCCGGCGGTGACGGCGTGCACGACGGTGTCCCGGTCGAACTCTCGGGGCAGGCCGTCGGTTTCGAACGGGTCCGCGCGGCCGGTGAGCCGGGTGTGCGCGGCGCAGAGCTCCTGGGCGTCGCCGGCGAGGCGTACGGCGCCGTCCTTGAGGAGCAGGACGTGATCGCAGACGTCCTCCAGCTCGGACAGGACGTGCGAGGACATGACGATGGTGACGCCGCGGTCGGCGGCCTCGGCCATGAGCAGGGCCGTGACGTCGTGCCGGGCCACCGGGTCGAGGTCGGCGAGCGGCTCGTCCAGGAGCAGGAGGCGGGCGCGTTTGCCGAGGGTGAGCGCCAGGGCGACGCGGGTGCGGTTCCCGCCGGAGAGGGAGCCGACGCGGCTGGAGAGGGAGATGCCTGCGGCCCGTACGAGGCGTTCGGCGGCGGCCTGGTCCCAGCGGCGGTTCAGTTCGCGGCCCAGGCGCAGGGTGTCCTCGACGGTGAACCGCGGGTGGAGCGGCTTCTCCTGGGCGAGGAAGGCCGTGCGTTCGCGGGCCGCGCGGGATCCCGGGGTGTGGCCGAAGACGCTTATGCGCCCGGTGGTGGGGCGCTGCAGGCCGGCCGCGAGCTGGAGCAGGGTGCTCTTGCCGGCGCCGTTGGGGCCGACGAGCGCGGTGACGCGCCCGGCGGGCAGGACGAGATCGCAGTCCCTCAGGGCGCTGCGGCCGCGGAACTCCCTTCCCAGCCGCGTCGCCTGGAGTGCCGTAGCGACGGTCGGGTCGCTCACGTGGTGTCCTCTCTGCCGGGGGATCCGGAGTACGGTCCGGGTCCCGGTCCGGGTTCGGGTGCGGTGAAGCTTTCGTCCACGGCGGCGGCGATCAGGGCCGTGATGTCCTCACGGTCCAGGCCGGCCTCGCGTGCCCGGGCCATCCAGGCCGCCAGGTCCAGGCGGAGCGGCGAGTCGGCGGCGGCCTCGGGTCGGGACAGGGAGCGGCGTACGAAGGTGCCCGCGCCGGGACGCGGCTCGACGAGCCCTTCGCGCTCCAGCTCCCGGTACGCCTTGAGCACGGTGTTCGGGTTGATCGCGGTGGCCTCGACCACCTCCCTGGCCGTGGGCAGCCGGTCGCCGGGCTCCAGTACGCCGAGCCGAAGGGCCTGCTTGACCTGGGTGACGAGCTGTAGATAGGTGGCGACACCGCTGCGCCGGTCGACGCGGAACTCCATGTCCTCCACCTCGTTCCACTAACTGGTTAGTGGAATAGTGCAGGGGTGATCCAGTTCCGTCAATCCGGCGCGCCGACGTGGCGGCGCGGGAACGCGAAAACGCCCGCCACGAGGAACGTGACGGGCGCGCGAAGAGGTGGGGCGGGAGAGCGGTTACAGCCAGCCGAGCTGGGTGACGAACATGGCGACCACGACCACGAGCGTCCAGCCGAGCACGTGCTCCAGCCAGGAGGAATCGTCCTTGGGCCCGCCGGTGCGGACGAGGTTTCGGACACGGGCGGCGGGGGCGGCGCTGTTGGCGGTCATGGTGTCCAATGTGCCAGCGTTCGCGGCTTTCGCGGTAGAGACGATGGTCACTCGTGGCGCGGGTCACGCCACCGGGCCCCGGCCGCCCCGGCATGTGCGGTGCGGCTGGGGCCCGGCGGGCGTGCCCTTCCGGCGTCCCGGTCAGACGCGTGTCTCGCGGTTGCGGCCCGCCATCGCCGCCATCGCGAGGCCGAGGCACAGGGCCACGGCGCCGGTGATCACGTTGTTGACCACCGTGCGGGTCGTGTCCATCTCGCCGGCGATGGCCCACGGGGCGATGATCGTCCACGCACCGAGGGCGACCGCCGTCCACGCCATCGCATGGGTGCGCTCGTACGCAGAACCCAGACCGCCCATGCACAGGCAGTACGCCAGGCCCGTGATCAGGTTGTTGATGGCCAGCGGCAGAAGGAGGATGCCGAACCCCGCGATCCACGGCGAGGCGGCCAGGTACAGGCCCGTGACCAGGGCCATTGCCTCCACGGCCTGCGCCGCGGGGGTGGTGGTCACCCGCTCGAAGCGCGTGCGCATCTCTGCGAGGTCGGGGTGGTGCTCGATGCTCGAATGGGTGGTCATGGTTGGCCGCCTCTCCTTGAGAAGCCTTTATCTCCCATTTACCCCATAATGTTCCGCCCATTCAGGCCGGCAGGTCAAAGGTGAATTTCAGAGCACCCCCACCGCCAGCAGTGCCGCGGCCTGAGCCGGGCCCGGTGCGGCCGGGGCGTAGAGGTAGCAGACGCCTCCGGTGCCCGATACGACCTTGCCGGCCGCATTGTGACGCCTGGTGCGCAGCCAGATGTTCTCGAACTCGCGGCGCCGGTAGACGCGGCGGACGGAGGCGTTGTCGGGCGAGTTGGGGTCGTTGGCGACGACGTCACCGGCGGCCGTGAAGCCGATGACGGTCATCAGGTGGCCCGCTGTGCCGTATCCGGCGCCGGTCAATTCCTCGGGGCGGAAGGACTGTGAGGTGATGGCGGGGATGCCCGCCCGGACCAGGGTCTCCAGTTCGGCGAGGGAGGTGAGGCGGGTGACGACCCCGGCGAGCCCGGGGTAGGTGGCCGCGTAGGCGGCGTTGAAGGGCCAGTTGCCGCAACCCTTGTAGGCGGCGTCGTAGGTGGATCGCGCGGCGTGGCACACCTGCGGGTCGGAGTACTTCGGGTCGACCCAGCCCAGCGAGGTGGCGGCGGCTCTGCGGCCCCAGAACTCGATGACCATCTGGGAAGAGGTGGGGCTGCACCAGGCCTCGCCCCCGTTGTCGTACTCGGGGTAGCGCCCGGTGTGGACCTCCTGCGAGTAGCGCGGGACCTTCAGCTCGTGGGCCTGGCCGGAGGGCGGGGAGGCCGGCACGGTGAACCGGTCCGGGACGTCGGAGAGCATGGCGCCGGCCAGCCGGACGGTGGGTCCGCGGTCGGCGCCGGGCCTGCGGTACAGGGTCAGGCGCAGCTGCCAGTCGGTGATGCGCAGGCCCGCCGCCGGGGCGTCGACGGCCAGGGTGTCGGTCCAGACGGTGGACCTGCCGTCGGTCTGGCCGTCCACGGAGGTGCGGCGGATGTCGCCGTCCCCGGAGGCCCAGCGGCCCATGACGTACCAGGGGCTGGCGGTGCCGTCGTTGTAGGTGCCGCGCAGTTCGGTCTGGATCCAGGTGCCGGCGGGAGTGCGGGCGTTCCAGGAGGCGACGGCCTCGGTGGCGGGCACGGCGGAGCGGTGCACCGGGGAGGTCCAGGTGGCGTACTCCCAGGTGCTCTTCTTCCCGGTGTGCGGGTCGGCGTACTCGGTGCGGCCCGCGGCGGTCGCGATCTGCAGGCCGGCCCGGGCGCCGCCGACGGCGGTGGTTCCCTGGTGGACTCCGGCCTTCCAGTGGTCGTACGAGAACCAGAACCGGTTGTCGACGGTGCGGCCCCCACCCCGCGGAGCCGCGGGGGCGGCGGCCGTGGCGCTGCCGCCGGAGACGGTGGTGGCGGTGGCCGCGGTGGCGACCGCCAGTGCGGCGACGAGTACGGCCCTGCGCGGTGTGGGTGCGGTCATCGCGAGGTTCCCCCAGGGTGGGTCGGTGCTTCGATGGGCTCACCCTTCCAGTTCCCGTCGGCCCGGCGGCGAAGCCACCGGTCGTGTCGGTCCTCCGGAGCGCCTGTCCTACGCTGGTCGGGTGGAGCCACACCAGTCACTTGAGTCACTCGCGCGGGAACTGGAGGCACTGCCCCCCTCCCTCGGCCCGGTGCGGTTGATCGGGATCGACGGGCACGCCGGGTCCGGCAAGAGCACCTTCGCGGACCGGCTCGCCGGGGCGCTCGGTGACGCGCCCGTGCTGCACCTGGACGACGTGGCCACCCATGAGGAGCTGTTCGGCTGGCAGCAGCGGCTGCGCGCGCAGGTGCTGGAGCCGCTGGCCGCCGGGCGGCCCGCGCACTGGGCCCCGTACGACTGGGCGGAGCGCCGCTTCGGCCCGGGGCGGCTGCTGGAGCCGGCGCCGGTGCTGCTCGTCGAGGGAGTCGGGGCCGGCCGGCGGGCGCTGCGCCCGCATCTGGCGCGGCTGCTGTGGATGGAGACGCCGCGCGAGCAGTCCTGGGGGCGTGGGCGAAACCGGGACGGACATGACCTTTCCGACTTCTGGGACGGATGGGAGCGCGCGGAGCTCGCGCACTTCTCGGATGACCCTTCGCGCCCCTTCGCCGACACCCTGGTACGCCAGAGCAGTACGGGATACGAGTGGTCTTCCGGGACCGGTGCGACGGCGTGAATCAGCTCTTCGGTCACCGAAGGTGACGGACTCCCCCGGGCCTGGGCGGCCCCGGAATTCCGCTCCGCCGGGCCTCCACCGACCCGCTTGACCTGGGGCCCGAAACGGTCGTACGTTCTCAATGCGCGGCCTTCGCGGCTGCCGCGGACACGAAGCCCCCGGTTGTTCCCCCGTGATCGGGGGCTTCGTTCTGCCCTCGGACTCCGCCGGCGCGGACACCTCCTTCACCCTGAGTCACCGGGTACTGTCGGGGCGCACACGGGAACCGGGCCCGTCGCGCCCTACGTAAGGTGCGAAACCGCAGGTACGATGCAGCCCTGATTTCATCGGCGCAGTGGGCAACTCGCGCGCTCGAAGCGGGGGTTGCCGCGCACCACGGGGGCTGGCTTGTGGGGGACGTGATGGATTTCGGCACGCCGGGCAGCACACACGCCCCGGCCGAACTCGCCTGGCTGCGCGGAGTCGACGCCTGCACCATGGGCGCCTATCCGCAGGCCGAGGAGGAGTTCCGGGCGGCCGTACGACTCGATCCCGCGATGGCCGACGCCTGGCTGGGCCTGCACGCGCTGCGGGTCGACACCACCAACGCGTTATTGCGCATGTACGCGCACCGGGACCGCTTCGGCGAACAGCGGGCCCGGCACCGCCGGACGCTGAATTCCTGGTACTGGCTGGGCTGGTGGGTGCAGCCGGTGCTGGAGAGCCGGCGGGACCTGCTGCTGGCCCACGCCTCGCACTGGCTGGACGGCCGCCACGTGCCCGAGCTGGACCAGGCGCTGGCCGCGCTGCCTCCGGTGGACACCGATCCGCAGGTGCGCTTCCTGCACGCCTGCCGGGCCTACCTGGTCAAGGACTGGGAGCAGTTGGTGCGGCACACCGAGCCGCTGGTGGACGATCCGCTGCTGGGCATCGAGGCGGGGCTGTTCGGCGGGATGGCGCGGGTCCGGCTGGAGATGTACGGCCAGGCGGAGCCGATGCTGTCGGCGGCGCTGATGCGGTGCCGGAGCGAGCAGCCGCAGCGCAAGGAGCTGCGGTACTGGCTGGCGCGGGCGCACGAGGGCACCGGGCGCAGTGCGGCGGCGCTGCCGCTGTACCGGGCGGTGCACCGGGTGGACCCGGCGTTCATGGACACGGCGGCCCGGCTGACGGCCATCGAGGACGGCGACGACACCGACGGCATGGCCGGTATGGCCGACGGGGCGGCCGGGTATTCCGGGTTCGGGAGCTACGGCGGCCACGGCCCGTCTCCGGCGGGCGGGAACTTCGCGGCGGTGGCGCTGGGCGGCGGGCCCGTCCAGGACATCGCGGCGGACGGCCAGGTCGAGCCGGACCCGCTGACCGGTCCGCCGCCCCCCACGGGCCGGGCGGAGGGGGTACGGCGCAAGGTGTCCGTCCCGCCGCAGGGCGCGCCCGCGGGCCTGCCGGCCGGGCCGCCCGACCCGGACGCGCTCGCCGAGGCGCTGGCGGAGCTGGAGCGGATGGTGGGGCTGGAGCCGGTCAAACGGCAGGTGAAGGCGCTCTCCGCGCAGTTGCACATGGCACGGCTGCGGGCGGGGCAGGGACTGCCGGTTCAGCCGCCGAAACGGCATTTCGTGTTCTCCGGCCCCTCGGGCACGGGCAAGACGACGGTGGCCCGGATCCTGGGCCGGGTCTTCTACGCGCTGGGCCTGCTGGGCGGCGACCACCTGGTGGAGGCCCAGCGCTCCGATCTGGTGGGCGAGTTCCTCGGCCAGACCGCGGTGAAGGCGAACGAGCTGATCGATTCGGCGATCGGCGGGGTGCTGTTCGTGGACGAGGCGTACAGCCTGTCCAACTCGGGCTACAGCAAGGGTGACGCGTACGGGGACGAGGCCCTCCAGGTGCTCCTGAAGCGCGCCGAGGACAACCGGGACCACCTGGTGGTGATCCTGGCGGGCTATCCGGCCGGGATGGACCGGCTGCTGGCGGCGAATCCGGGGCTGTCCTCGCGGTTCACCTCCCGGGTGGACTTCCCCAGCTACCGGCCGCCGGAACTGACCGCGATCGGCGGGGTGCTGGCGGAAGCGAACGGGGACGGCTGGGACGAGGAGGCGCTGGAGGAGCTGCGCAGCATCAGCGCCCACGTGGTGGAGCAAGGCTGGATCGACGAGCTCGGCAACGGCCGCTTCCTGCGCACCCTGTACGAGAAGAGCTGCGCCTACCGGGACCTGCGGCTGGCGGGCTTCGCGGGCGAGCCCTCCCGCGACGACCTGGCGACGCTGCGGCTGCCGGACCTGATGCAGGCGTACGGGGAGGTCCTGTCGGGGCGCGGCCCCCAGGAGCGCCCGGAGCCGCCGTCGCTGTGACGGCGGCGGCCGCCGGACCCGTCGTACGGCGGGTCCGGCGACGGCGTCAGCCGGTCAGGGCGCCCTCCGAGCGGAGCTCGGGCCGGCGGGCCGGCGGGGGCGTGCGGTGGGCCGGGTCGCGGACCTCGCCGACCAGCATCTCCAGGACGTCCTCCATGGCGACCAGGCCGAGCACCCGCCCGGACGCGTCCGCGACCTGGGCGAGGTGGGTGGCGTCCCGCCGCATGACGCTGAGCGCGTCGTCGAGCGGGAGGGTGGCGGACAGGGTGGTCATCCGGCGCCAGACCCGCTGGGGCACGGCCCGCTCCCGGTCTTCCAGGTCCAGTACGTCCTTGACGTGCAGGTAGCCCATGAAGGCACCGCTGGCGGAGCGGACGGGGAACCGGGAGTACCCGGTGCGCACCGTCAGCCGCTCGATCTGGCGCGGGGTGACCGAGGGATCGACCGTGACGATGCGGTCCCGGTCGAGGAGCACGTCGGTGACCGGGCGGCTGCCCAGTTCCAGGGCGTCCTCCAGGCGCTCCTGCTCGACCGGCTCCAGGAGCCCGGCCTGCCGGGAGTCCTTGAGCAGCCTGCCGAGCTGGGCGCTGGTGTAGACGGCCTCGACCTCGTCCTTGGGCTCGACCTTGAAGAGCCGCAGGACGAGCTTGGCGCAGGCGCCGAGCGCGGTGGTGACCGGCCCGCACAGGCGGGCGAAGGCCACCAGGCCGGGGCTGAACCACAGGGCGGTCTTCTCGGGGGCGGCCATGGCGAGGTTCTTGGGGACCATCTCGCCGATGACCAGGTGCAGGAAGACCACGGCGGCGAGCGCGAACGCGTAGCCGAGGGGGTGGATCAGGCCCTGCGGTACGTGGACGGCGTGGAAGACGGGCTCCAGCAGCCGGGCCACGGTGGGTTCGGCGACCGCGCCGAGGGTGAGCGAGCACATGGTGATGCCGAACTGCGCGGCGGCCATCATGCGGGGCAGGTTCTCCAGGCCGTGGAGCACCTGCCGGGCCCGCTTGGATCCGGCCGCCAGGGGCTCGATCTGGCTGCGCCGTACGGAGACGAGTGCGAACTCGGCGCCGACGAAGAAGCCGTTGGCTAGGACCAGCAGCAGGGCGAAGAGGAGCTGGAGCGCGTTCATCGGGTGGCGCCTTCCAGCTCTGCCGGATGCGGGGCCGGTTCGCCGGCGCGGCTCGCGCCGAGCCGCGCCGGGACGGCGTGGCCGGAGCCGGAGCCGTGCGGACCGGCGGCGGGGACCGGTGTCAGCCGGACCAGCCGGACCCGTTCCGCGCGGTTGCGGCCGACCTGACGGACGGACAGCCGCCAGCCTGGCAGCTCCGCCCGGTCCCCGGGGGCGGGGATCCGGCCGAGGAGGTCGGCGACGAGGCCGGCGACGGTCTCGTACGGGCCGTCGGGCACCTCCAGGCCTATCCGGCGCAGGGCCTGCACCCGGCAGCTGCCGTCGGCCTCCCAGGAGGGGCGGCCGTCCTCTGCGGGTACGGCGGCCAGTTCGGGGCCCTCGTCCTCGGCGAGGTCGTGCTCGTCGCGGACCTCTCCGACGAGTTCCTCCACGATGTCCTCCAGGGTGACCACACCGGCGGTGCCGCCGTACTCGTCGACGACCACGGCCATCGGCTGTTCGCTGCGCAACCGTTCCAGCAGCGGCTGCACCGGCAGGGAGCCGGGCACCAGCAGCGGGGCGACGCAGATCCGCGCCACGGTGGTGCGGCCGCGATCGGACTCGGGGACGGCGAGGGCGTCCTTGAGGTGGACCACGCCGGTGATCTCGTCGATGCGGTCGCGGTACACGGGGAAACGGGACAGGCCGGTGGCTCGGGTCAGGTTGAGCACGTCGGCCGCGGTGGCCGTGTTCATCAGGGCACTGACCTTCACCCGGGGGGTCATGACGTGCTGGGCCGTGAGCTCGCCCAGCGAGAGGGTCCGTACGAAGAGGTCGGCGGTGTCCTGTTCGAGGGCGCCGGCCTGGGCCGAATGGCGGACCAGGGAGACCAGTTCGCCGGGCGTGCGGGCGGAGGCCATCTCGTCGGTCGGCTCCACGCCGAGCGCCCGCACGAGGCGGTTGGCGACGGCGTTGAGACCGGCGATGACCGGCCGGAAGGCACGGGAGAAGGCGTTCTGGGGGCCGGCGACGAAGCGGGCCACCTGGAGCGGCCGCGAGACGGCCCAGTTCTTCGGGACGAGCTCGCCGACGACCATCTGGACGGCGGAGGCGAGCAGCATGCCGATGACCACGGAGACGCCGGACGCGGCTCCCCCGGGGAGGCCGGTCGCGGCGAGCGGCCCGGCCAGCAGTGCGGCGAGGGCGGGCTCGGCGAGCATGCCGACCACGAGGGAGGTGATGGTGATGCCGAGCTGGGTGCCGGAGAGCTGGAAGGACAGCTCTCGCAGGGCCTCGACCACCGTGCGGGCACGGCGGTCACCGTCGGCTGCGGCGCGCTCGGCCTCGGGCTTCTCCACCGTGACGAGCCCGAATTCGGCTGCCACGAAGAAGCCGTTGGCGAGGATCAGAACGAAAGCCGCCGCAAGCAGGAGTAGCGGGATGGTCATGCCGCCGCCTCCGTGGGGAGGGCGGCGCGGATATTACCGGACGATCCGTCCATTGCTGGAGGGAGTCACTCCTCAAGTCGCAGGTGACCCGCAGGACCCGGGGGCCCCGGGGCAAGTGGGAGGGCGCATGGCTGCGCCCCGTCACCAGGGTAGTCATTGAGATCGCGGCCGCAACGGTACGCAGCCACGAGACTCGGTGGACTCAGTGGTCGTGCGCGCCTGTTCCCCGGGTTTCGGCGAGGGCGCGCAGGGCGCGGGCGTCGCCGATCGCCTGGGCCTTGGCGACGCCCGGCTGGATGCCGAGGGCGGGCAGGCTGGTGCCGTCGCTGAGGTCGAGGAACACCCACGGGTCGCCGGGGCGGAGGTTGACGCGCAGGATCTGCGCCCACTCCAGCCGGCGGGTGGTGGTCAGGTTGACGACGGTGACCCCGGCTTCGTCCGCGACCACCTTGGGACGGCTGAGCAGGACGGGGACGGAGCTCAGCAGGACGGCGGTGAAGACGAAGCTGATCCGTTCCCCCGTGCTGAGGTTCTCCAGCAGGAAGGCGACCGCCGTGATGGTGAGGAACATGGCGAGCCCGGCGCTCAGCAGGACGGCCCGGGTGCGGGTCGGCCGGAAGGTGACCGGCAGGGCGGGCGGTACGGGCTGGGCGGCGGGCTCGGTCATGCGTGTGGGTGCCTTCTGGGGGTCGCGTGGGGGTCAGAGCCGGCAGGCGTGGATGGACGTGGTGAGGATCGCGCGCGCGCCGAGCTCGTACAGGTCGTCCATGATCCGCTGGGCCTCCTTGGCCGGGACCATGGCACGGACCGCGACCCAGCCCTCGTTGTGCAGGGGGGAGACGGTCGGCGACTCCAGGCCCGGGGTGAGGGCGACCGCGCGCTCCAGGTGCTCGGCGCGGCAGTCGTAGTCCATCATCACGTAGCTGCGGGCCACCAGGACGCCCTGGAGGCGGCGCAGGAACTGCTGGGCCTGCGGGTTGTCGGCGTCGGTGCCGTTGCCGCGGATGACGACGGCCTCGGAGGTGAGGATCGGCTCGCCGATCACCTCCAGGCCCGCGTTGCGCAGGCTGGTGCCGGTCTCGACGACGTCCGCGATGATCTGGGCGACGCCGAGCTGGATGGCGGTCTCGACCGCGCCGTCGAGGTGGACGACGGAGGCGTCGATGCCCTTCTCCGCGAGGTGCTTGGCGACGATTCCCTCGTACGAGGTCGCGATGGTCATCCCGTGGAAGTCCTCGGGGCCCTTCGCGGTGCCGGGGAGGGTGGCGTAGCGGAAGGTGGAGCGGCCGAAGTTCAGCGGCAGGATCTCCTCGGCGCTGGCGCCGGAGTCGAGCAGCAGGTCGCGGCCGGTGATGCCGATGTCGAGCTTGCCCGAGGAGACGTAGATCGCGATGTCCTTGGGGCGGAGGTAGAAGAACTCGACCCCGTTCTCGGGGTCGACGACCACGAGCTCCTTGGACTCCTTGCGCATCCGGTAGCCGGCCTCATGGAGCATCGCCGACGCCGGTCCGGAGAGTGAACCCTTGTTGGGGACGGCGATGCGCAGCATGGGGCTTCCTTTGATGCGTGGATGTGCGTGGATACGGGCGGGTGTACGTACCGGGGATCAGAGGTGGGAGTAGACGTCGTCGAGGGAGATCCCGCGCGCCACCATCATCACCTGGACGTGGTAGAGCAGCTGGGAGATCTCCTCGGCGGCGGCTTCCTTGCCCTCGTACTCGGCGGCCATCCAGACCTCGGCGGCCTCCTCGACGACCTTCTTGCCGATGGCATGGACACCCTTGCCGACGAGCTCGGCGGTACGGGAGGTGCTGGGGTCGCCGTTGGCCTTGGCCTGGAGCTCGGTGAAGAGCTCTTCGAAGGTCTTGAGGGATTCGTTCGCCATGATGGTCCTCAGAATACGGGGTTCCCTTACGCCACTCAGCGCCAGGGTTCGCTGACGGTCCGCAGGGTCATGGCGGTGGAGACGGCGGCGGTGACCGCTTCGTGCCCCTTGTCCTCATTCGACCCTTCGAGCCCGGCGCGGTCCAGCGCCTGCTCGTCGTTGTCGCAGGTCAGAACACCGAAGCCGACGGGGACTCCGGTGTCGATCGACACCTGCACCAGGCCTTGGGTGACGCCCTGGCAGACGTAGTCGAAGTGCGGGGTGCCGCCGCGGATGACCACACCGAGGGCGACGATGGCATCGTAACCGCGACCGGCGAGTACCTTCGCCACGACGGGGAGCTCGAAGCTGCCGGGGACGCGCAGCAGCGTGGGCTCGTCGATGCCCAGCTCGTGCAGGGCCCGCAGGGCGCCGTCGACCAGCCCGTCCATGACCTTCTCGTGCCACTGGGCCGCGATCACGGCGACTCGGAGGTCTCCGCAGTTCTTCACGCTCAGTTCGGGTGCGCCCTTGCCGCTCACAGCTCTGCTCCTCGGTGGTTCGTGTGGGTGTTCTCGTGTGCCGGGTGTTCGGGTGTTCGGTTACTGGTTGCCGCAGGCGGAGGTGGTCACGGCCCCCTCCAGCCAGGGCAGGTCATGGCCCATCCGGTCCCGCTTGGTGCGCAGGTACCGCAGGTTGTGCTCGCCGGCCTCCACGGGCATCGACTCCCGGCCGGTGACCGTGATGCCGTGCTGTACGAGGGCGGCGGACTTGTCGGGGTTGTTGGTCAGCAGCCGGACGCTGCGCACGCCGAGGTCGGCGAGGATCTGCGCGCCGGCTCCGTAGTCGCGGGCGTCGGCGGGCAGGCCGAGCTCCAGGTTGGCGTCGAGGGTGTCGCGGCCGCGCTCCTGGAGCTCGTACGCGCGCAGCTTGGACAGCAGTCCGATGCCGCGGCCCTCGTGGCCGCGCAGGTAGACGACGACTCCGCGGCCCTCGGCCTTGATCCGCTCCATGGAAGCGTGCAGCTGGGGGCCGCAGTCGCAGCGCTGGGAGGCGAAGATGTCGCCCGTCAGGCACTCGGAGTGCATCCGGACCAGGACGTCCTCGACCCCGCCGCCGGCGCCGATCTCGCCGTGGACGAGGGCGACGTGCTCGACCCCGTCGACGGTGGAGCGGTAGCCGTACGCGGTGAAGTCGCCGAAGGCGGTCGGCAGGCTGACCTCGGCCTCGCGGCGCACGGTCGGCTCGGCGGAGCGGCGGTAGGCGATCAGGTCCTCGATGGAGATGATCGTCAGACCGTGCTTGCGGGCGAAGGGGATCAGCTCCGGCAGGCGCAGCATGACGCCGTCCTCGCCGGCGATCTCGACGATGGCGCCGACCGGGCGTAGGCCCGCGAGGCGGGCGAGGTCGACGGCGGCCTCGGTGTGGCCGTTGCGGACCAGCACGCCGCCGGGCTTGGCCCGGAGCGGGAAGACGTGGCCGGGGCGGACGAAGTCGGCGGGCTGGGAGACGCCGCCCGCGAGCAGCCGCAGGGTGGTGGCGCGGTCGGCGGCCGAGATGCCGGTGGTGACGCCGTGGGCAGCGGTGGCGTCGACGGAGACGGTGAAGGCCGTCTGCATGGACTCGGTGTTGTTCTGGACCATCTGGGGGAGTTCGAGCCGGTCCAGCTCGGGGCCCTCCATGGGGGCGCAGATCAGGCCCCGGCACTCGCTCATCATGAAGGCGATGATCTCGGGAGTGGCCTTCTCGGCGGCGATGACGAGGTCCCCCTCGTTCTCGCGGTCCTCGTCGTCGACGACGACGATCGGGCGGCCCGCCGCGATGTCGCGGATGGCCTGCTCGACGGGGTCGAGGCGGAAGGTCTCTTCGGGGATGTCGGGCACGGGCTTGAGGGTGGTCATGCCGTTGCTCCTTCCATGGCCGGGGCGGTGGTGGTGCGCGAGCGCTGGTACCAGTCGTAGGCGCCCCACAGCACGAGGGCGAAGTACACGACGTAGACGAGGCCGGAGAAGGCCAGGCCGTTGTTGAAGGCGAGGGGTACGCCGACCAGGTCGACGAGGAGCCAGGCGAACCAGAACTCGACGAGGCCGCGGGCCTGGGCGACCATCGCGACGATGGTGCCGACGAAGATGTACGCGTCGGCCCACGGGCTCCAGGACAGGTGCGGGAAGAGGGTGAAGAGGCCGCCGACGGCGAGGGTGCCCAGCGCCGCTCCGGCGAGGAGCAGGCCGCGCTCCTTCCAGGTGGCGGTGCGCACGGCGATGGAGCCGTCCTGCGCCTGCTGCTTGCCGAGCTGCCAGGCGCGCCAGCCCCACACCGCCACGCCGATGACCAGCAGTTGCTTGCCGACGCCGCCGGAGAGGTGGGCGGAGGCGTAGGCGGCGATGAGGATCAGGCCGGACAGGAGCTGGGCGGGCCAGGTCCATATGGAGCGGCGCCAGCCGAGGGCGAGGGCGGCCAGGCCCATCAGGTTGCCGATCATGTCGGACCAGATGACCTTCTGACCGAAGACGGTGAACGCCTCCGTGTTGAGCCAGGTCAGGGCGCTCACCGGTCGTCCCCCGTCGCGTGCAGCGGGTTCACGCCGGCGGCCAGCAGGCGTTCGACGTACTTGGCGAGGACGTCGACCTCCAGGTTGACCGGGTCGCCGCTCTGCTTGATGCCGAGCGTGGTCAGCGCGAGGGTCGTGGGGATGAGGCTGATGGTGAACCAGTCGGCGGCGGCCTCGACCACGGTGAGGCTGACGCCGTCGACCGTGATGGAGCCCTTCTCGACGACGTACCGCGAAAGGTTCTCCGGAAGTGCGATCTTGACGATCTCCCAGTGCTCCGAGGGCGTCCGGG
Organism: Streptomyces sp. NPDC006463; assembly: GCF_042870715.1. Lineage (NCBI taxonomy): Bacteria > Bacillati > Actinomycetota > Actinomycetes > Kitasatosporales > Streptomycetaceae > Streptomyces > Streptomyces sp. NPDC006463. The sequence continues at coordinate 19,692 of NZ_JBIAHP010000026.1, forward strand.
AGAGGATCGTGCCGGTGCCGTCCACGTGCCCCTGGACCAGGTGGCCGCCGAGCCGCCCGCCGAGCGCCATCGGGCGCTCCAGGTTGACGCGGGAGCCCTCGGCCAGGGCGCCGAGGCTGGAGCGGTTCAGGGTCTCCTGCATCACGTCGGCGGTGAACTCGCCGTCGGCGGTCTCCACGACGGTCAGGCAGACGCCGTTGACGGCGATGGAGTCGCCGTGCTTGGCGCCCTCGGTGACGAGGGGGCCGCGCAGACGGAAGCGGGAGGCCTCCGCGAGCTGCTCGACGGCGGCGACCTCGCCCAGTTCTTCGACGATTCCGGTGAACACTTCAGTGCTCCTTGGTGGCGGTGACGGTGGCGGTGACGGGGACTGCGGTGATGCGGAGATCGGGGCCGATGCGGACGGCCTCGGTGATGTCGAGGCGCAACGCACCGGAGATGTTCTTGATTCCGGCGTCGGCGAGGGCCGCGGGGCCCGCGCCGAGCAGGGCCGGGGCGATGTAGCCGATGACGCGGTCGACGGCTCCGCCCTCGAGGAAGGCTCCGGCCAGGACGGGCCCGCCTTCCAGCAGGACGGAACGCACGCCGCGGAGGTTCAGGTGGGCGAGGAGGTCGTGCACGCCGATGCGGCCGTCGTGCAGGGGCAGCCGGAGCAGCTCGACGCCGGGCAGGTGCCGGGTGTCGGCGTCCTCGCCGACGACGAGCAGGGTGGGCGCGGCGCCGTCGAGGATGCGGGCGGTGGGCAGGACCGTGGCGCGGGTGTCGAGGGCGATCCGCAGCGGTTGCGTGGCGCCGTCGATGCCGCGTACGGCGAGGTGCGGGTCGTCGGCGCGCAGGGTGCCGCCGCCCACCAGGACGGCGTCGCTCTCGGCGCGCAGCCGGTGGACGTCGCCGCGGGACTCGGCGGAGGTGATCCAGCGGCTGCTGCCGTCCGCGGCGGCGCTGCGGCCGTCGAGGGTGGCGGCGTACTTCCAGGTGACGTGCGGCCGCCCCAGGCGTACGGAGGTCAGCCAGGCGGCGTTGCCGGCCTCGGCCTCCTCCCGCAGCAGCCCGGCCGTGGTGTCGACCCCGGCGGTGCGCAGGGTGGCGGCGCCACCGCTGGCCTGCGGGTTCGGGTCGGGGACGGCGTAGACCACGCGGGTGATCCCGGCCTCGACGAGGGCGCGGGCGCAGGGGCCGGTGCGGCCGGTGTGGTTGCAGGGTTCCAGGGTGACGTACGCGGTGCCGCCCCGGGCGGCCCCGCCCGCCGCGCGCAGCGCGTGGACCTCGGCGTGCGGGCCGCCGGCCCGCTCGTGCCAGCCTTCGCCGACGACGGTGCCCGCGGCGTCGGTGACGACGCAGCCGACGACGGGGTTGGGGCTGGTGGAGCCGAGTCCGCGGGCGGCGAGTTCGACGGCTCGGCGCATGGCACGGGTGTCCGCGTCGGGTGCCGCGTGCGCTGCGTGTGTCGCCACCGGGTCCTCCTGCCTCATCGGGCACGGACTCCGGGGCCTGTCGGGATACGACAGATGAAGCGGTACAGCGCACACGGGGACGCCGAGGCCGGAAAAACGGTCCGGTCAGACATATCCGCAGGGATATGCCGACGAACCGCCGACGGCGGCGTACCGGTCACTGGCCCGCCGCGCACTGCCTCCCATCCGGACTTTAACCGTCGGTCCAGGAATCTCACCTGGTCAACCGGCCGCTGGCTGCGGACGGGTCGCGGACTATAACCGCCGGTTCGGAATTACACCGACCCCGGAGTGCGCTGCTTACTGGTACTGAAGCCAGTCTGCCACGGGCGATCGGCGGCCATGCGGGTGAAGTGCTGTGGCCTGGGTCACAAGACAGCCGTTCTTGAGCGAACGTATTGCGCCACGCGCACCCCACCTGTACGCCGCCCCCGCTTCCGCCGGCGCTTTGGTCCAGACCTATTGACGGGTTGGTCTAGTCCTCTTAACGTTCCCCTCGTCTTCCCCGGGAACGGCCCGTCAGATGTGCGCACGTCACGGGCCAACCACAGCTGTCCTTCTGCCTGTTGCTGCTGCCGTGTCCTGCCATCCTCCCCTCCCCAGGAGGCACCATGCCGTCCCCCACACGTACGAGAGCGATGCTCCTGGCATCCGGCGCCGCAATCGCCGGACTGCTGGTCGGCGGACTCTCGGCGGGCGTCTCGCACGCCGCCGACAACGAGAGCTGTCGCCCCGACGGGCTGTACAAGACGGCCGGTGTCGACGTCCCGTACTGCTCGGTGTACGACACCGAAGGCCGCGAGAAGATGGGCGCCGACCACCAGCGTCGCGTCATCGGCTACTTCACCGGCTGGCGCACCGGCAAGGACGGCACCCCCGCCTACCTCGCCAACAACGTCCCGTGGTCCAAGGTCACCCATTTGAACTACGCCTTCGCCCACGTGGGCGGCGACAACAAGATCTCCGTCGGCGCGGACGGCGCGAACAACGCCGCCACCGGAATGACCTGGCCGGGCGTCGCGGGTGCCGAGATGGACCCGGCCCTCCCGTACAAGGGCCACTTCAACCAGCTGACCAAGTTCAAGAAGCAGTACCCGAACGTCAAGACGCTGATCTCGGTCGGTGGCTGGGCCGAGACCGGCGGCTACTTCGGCGACGACGGCAACCGCGTCGCCTCCGGCGGCTTCTACTCGATGGCCACCAACGCCGACGGCTCGGTCAACCAGGCCGGCATCGACACGTTCGCGGACTCCTCGGTCGAGTTCATCCGCAAGTACGGGTTCAACGGCGTCGACATCGACTACGAGTACCCGACCACCATGAAGGACGCGGGCAACCCGCTGGACTGGCAGCTCTCCAACGCCCGCCGGGCCGGCCTCGTCAAGGGCTACGACGCCCTGATGAAGAGCCTGCGCGAGAAGCTCGACCGGGCCGGCGCCACCGACGGCAAGCACTACCTGCTCACGGTCGCCGCACCCTCCTCCGGCTACCTCCTGCGGGGCATGGAGACCTTCCAGATGCAGAAGTACCTGGACTACGTCAACATCATGTCCTACGACCTGCACGGGGCCTGGAACGAGTTCGCCGGCCCGAACGCCTCGCTCTTCGACGACGGCAAGGACGCCGAGCTGGCCGCCGCGAACGTCTACGGCAGCTCCCAGTACGGCGGCATCGGCTACCTCAACACCGACTGGGCCTACCACTACTTCCGCGGCTCCATGCCGGCCGGCCGCATCAACATCGGCCTGCCGTACTACACGCGCGGCCACAAGAACGTGCAGGGCGGTACCGACGGCCTGTGGGGCAGGGCCCCCGCGACCACCTGCCCGGCGGGCGCGGGCCTGACCAAGTGCGGTGACGGCGCCGTCGGCATCGACAACCTGTGGCACGACAAGGACACCAACGGCGTCGAGGCGCCGGCCGGTTCCAACCCGATGTGGCACGCCAAGAACCTGGAGAAGGGGATCGTCGGCGACTACGTCACCTCGTACGGCTTCCCGGCGAACACCACGCTGACCGGCACCTACGCCCGCAAGTACGACGCGACGCTGGTCGCGCCGTGGCTGTGGAACGCACAGAAGAAGGTCTTCCTGTCCACCGAGGACGAGCAGTCGGTGGCGGCCAAGGCCGACTACGTGGTGGACCGCGGCATCGGCGGCACCATGGTCTGGGAGATGGCCGGCGACTACGGCTGGAACGCCGCGAAGGGCCAGTACGAGATGGGCTCCACGCTCACCTCGCTGATGTACGACAAGTTCAAGGCGGCCGCCCCGTACGGCGCCAAGAAGTCGAACGCCGCGCTGCCGGCGCAGGCCGTGGACATCAAGACGGAGTTCACCGAGTTCAAGCTGGGCGACTCCAACTACCCGATCACCCCGAAGCTCAAGATCACCAACAACACCCAGACGACGCTGCCGGGCGGCACGGAGTTCCAGTTCGACTACTCGACCTCGGCCCCGGCCAACGCCTCCGACCAGTCGGGCTTCGACACCAAAGTGATCAAGAGCGACCACACCGGCAGCAACGTCGGCGGCCTGAAGGGCGACTTCCACCGGGTGTCCCTCAAGCTCCCGGCCTGGCAGACGCTGGCCCCGGGCGCCTCGGTCGACCTGGCGTTCAACTACTACCTGCCGGTCTCCACACCCTCCAACTGGACGGTGAACATCTCCGGTACGACCTACGCGCTCGCCGGGGACCTGGCGCGCGGCGTCACGGTGGTGCAGCCGGGCAGCACCACGCCGCCGACCACACCGCCCACCACGACTCCGCCGACCACGCCGCCCCCGACCACCACGCCTCCGACGGGCGGTGCCTGCACCGGCCCCGCGTACGTGGCGGGTCAGATCTACAACAGCGGAAACGTCGTCTCCCACAAGGGCCACTACTGGAAGGCCCAGTGGTGGACGCAGAACGAGGAGCCCGGCACTACGGGTGAATGGGGCGTCTGGAAGGACCAGGGCGCCTGCTGACACCCGCTGGGTGACGTGCGCGAAGTGAAGACGTGAGGACCCGGTGGCCCGGCGGCCACCGGGTCCTCGCACGTGGCCCCGGGCGCGGACGGCCGCGGGTCCTCGCGGACCGGACCCGTTCGGCGGCGGATGTCACGTTTCCGAGGACTGTCCGGTCTTTGCTGGTGAGGACAACATCTCCAGCGAAGGGCAGGACCCCATGAGCACCATCCTCGTCACCGGAGGCACCGGAACCCTCGGCGCGCTCGTCGTCACCCGCCTCCGGGAAGCGGGCCACGAGGTCCGCGTACTGAGCCGCCACTCCCCGGACCACCCGGTCGACCTGCGGGACGGCAGCGGGCTGGCCGCGGCCATGGCGGGCGCGGAGGTCGTCGTGCACTGCGCGAGCAACACGCGCGGCGGGGGCAAGGGCGACGAGGTGGCCGCCGGACACCTGATCGAGGCGGCCCGGCGGACGGGGACCGTCACGAACATCGTCTACATCTCGATCGTCGGCGTGGACGTGGTCCCCCTCGGCTACTACCGGATGAAGCTGAAGGTGGAGCGGATGCTGGAGGAGTCCGGGCTGGGCGTCACCATCCTGCGCACGACCCAGTTCCACGACCTGGTGGCGCAGGTGGTGGGCATGGCGGCGAAGCTTCCGGTCGTGCCGCTGCCGAACGGGGTCCGGGTGCAGCCGATCGCGGTCGAGGAGGTGGCGCACCGCCTGGCGGGACTGGCCGTCCCGGCCCCGGCGGGCCGCGTCCCGGACATGGGCGGCCCGGAGATCCGCACCCTGCCGGAGCTGGGCCGGGTCTACCTCGCGGCGACGGGGCGCCGCCGCCGGGTGGTCCCCCTGCCGCTGTGGGGCAAGGCGTACGAGGGCTTCCGGCGCGGCGGCAACCTGGCGCCCTCCCACGCGGCGGGCCGGGTCACGTTCGCGGAGTTCCTGGCCGGGCGGAAGGGGTAGCGGAAGGGGCAGGGGCGCCTGGGACGCGTCAGCCGGGCGACCCCCCGAACAGCACCTCCTGCGCCGCCTCGCGCGCGGCCAGCCGGGCCCCCTCCAGAACCGCCGGGCCGCCGAGTGCGGTGGCCCGGACCTCGGTGGGGACCGGCGTGAGCGCGGTCAGCCGGTCGGCCACCCGCCCCGCCAGGGCGGCGCCGCCCGCTCGGCCCAGTTCGCCCCCCAGGACCACGCATCCCGGGTCCAGGACCGCGGCGACCGCCGCCGCGCCCAGCGCCAGGCGCTCGGCGAGGGCGTCGAGGAAGGCCTCTCCCGCGGCCCCGGCCACCGCCTCCTGCGCCGGGCCCGTGAAGCCGTGCTCGCGCGCGAGCGCCGTCACGGCGTCCCGGCCCGCCAGGGCGTGGAATCCGCCCCCGCAGTCGGTCGCCGAGGGCAGGCCGCCGGTGCCCGGGACCGGGAGGAAGCCGATCTCGCCCGCCCCGCCGGAGGCGCCCCGGCGCAGCCGCCCGTCCAGGACGACGGCCGCGCCCACCCCTGCGCCGAGCCACAGGAGCACGAAGGAGTCCAGATCGCGGGCCACCCCCAGGCGCTGTTCGGCGAGGGCGGCCAGGTTGGTCTCGTTCTCGACGGCCACCACGGCGGTCAGGCTCCGCTGCAGCGCCGCCACCAGGTCCCGGTGCCAGGCGGGCAGGCCGTTGGTGTCGCGGAGTTCGCCGGTGGCGGGGGCGACGAGGCCGGGGGCGCCGATGACGACGGTGTGCAGTTCACCGGCCCCGGCCTCGCGGGCGGTGCGCAGCAGGGCCGCGACCGCGTCCTCGGGGGCGCCGACCGGCAGGGCGGCCTCGGCCAGGGGCCGGCCGAGGAGGTCGGTGACCACGGCGGTGACGCTGTCCGTCCGCACGTCCAGGGCGGCGAGGTGGGCGCGGCGGGCGACGATTCCGTACAGCTTGGCGTTGGGGCCGCGGCGCTGTTCGCCGGATTCCCCGACGACCTCGATCAGCCCGGCTCCGATGAGCCGGTCCACGAGGTCGGCGACCGACGGGCGGGAGAGGCCGGTCCGGGTCTTGAGCTGGGTGGCCGTCAGTGGTCCGGCCTCCTGGAGCAGTTGCAGGGCCAGGCGGTCGTTGATGGCGCGCGCCGTGCTCGGTGAGGCGGGGGACGGGATCGGTACCGGAGTGAGGGCAGAGGTCACGGCGCCCATCCTAGGGAGTCGAGGCCGTTATCTATCAGGCAGGGTCCCTGATAGTTTAATCCTCATGACCGGGGAACACGACCTCAGCCCGGCGCGCCTGCGCCATGCCCGCTTCGCCATCGCCGCCGTCTTCTGCGCCCACGGCGCCGTCACCGGCTCCTTCGCCACCCGCATCCCCTGGATCCAGGACCACGCCCAGCTCAGCGCGGGCGCCCTGGGCCTGGCCCTCGCCTTCCCCGCCCTGGGTGCAGCGCTCGCGATGCCGCTGGCGGGGCGGATCAACCACCGTTTCGGCGCCCGCGCCGCGCTGCGCGCACTGCTGGCACTGTGGACCCTGTCGCTGATCCTCCCGAGCCTCGCCCCGAACCTGCCCACCCTGTGCTTCGCGCTCTTCGTGTACGGGGCCACCTCCGGCATGTCCGACGTGGCGATGAACGCGCTCGGCGTGGAGACCGAGAACCGGCTGGGCCGCTCGATCATGTCCTCGCTGCACGGAATGTGGAGCACGGGCGCGCTGCTCGGTTCGGCCGCCGGCGCCGTCGCCGCCCAGGCGGGGGCGGACGCCCAGCTGCACCACCTGATCGCCGCGCTGGCCCTCACCGCGGCCGGGCTGCTCGCCGTACGCGGGGTGCTGGACCTGAGGAGCGATCAGGAGGCGCAGGCCCCGCCGCACTTCGCGCTGCCGCCGAAGTCCGCGCTGTTCATCGGGGCGATCGGCTTCTGCGCGGTCTTCGCGGAGGGCGCGAGTCTGGACTGGTCGGCGGTCTACCTGCGGGACGTCCTGCACACGGACGCCGGTCTGGCGGCGGCCTCCACCACCGCCTTCGCGCTCACCATGGCCGCCGCCCGGCTCGCCGGGGACCGGGTGGTGGACCGGTTCGGGGCGGTGCGCACCGTCCGGGCCGGCGGCGCACTGGCCACCGCGGGCGGGCTGCTCGTGGTGACGGCCCGCCATCCCGCGGCGGCGCTGGCCGGCTTCGGGCTGATCGGGCTCGGCATCGCGGTGGTGGTGCCGCTTGCCTTCGCGGCGGCGGCACGCAGCGGTCCGGCCCCGGCCCAGGCCATCGCGGGTGTCGCGACGATCACGTACACATCGGGACTGATCGCCCCGTCGGCGATCGGGGCGGTGGCGGACGCGACCTCGCTCGTGGTCTCCTTCGGGCTGGTCACCCTGCTGGCGTTCGCGCTGGTCGCGGGGGCCGCCGTACTGCGGCAGAAGCCGGCTGCGCCCCTGGCCCCCGAGGCCGATCGGGACGAACCTGCCGGAATCCGCCCGTAACATATCGCTGGCCGCCTCGCGGTCCGGGAGCTCGGCCAGCGGCGACGACGGAAGTGGTGGAACATGGGCCTCGGCGTGGGCTGGACCCTGCACGGTGACGGGCGGACCCCCGCCCCCGGCGCGGTGGTCCGACCGGACGAGCGGCTTTCGTGGCCGCGGACGGCGGGGCTCGGCGCCCAGCACGTCGTCGCGATGTTCGGGGCGAGTTTCGTCGCGCCGGTGCTGATGGGCCTGGACCCGAACCTGGCCATCATGATGTCCGGCGTCGCGACGGTGATCTTCCTGCTGGCGACGCGCGGCCGGGTCCCCTCGTACCTGGGCTGCTCCCTCTCCTTCGTCGGTGTCGCGGCGGCGATCCGCGCCTCGGGCGGCGACAGCGCGGTCGTGACCGGCGCCGTCTTCGTCGTGGGCGCGGCGCTGTTCCTGGCCGGCCTCGCCGTGCAGCGCTTCGGGGCGCGGATCATCCACGCGACGATGCCTCCGGTGGTGACGGGCGCGGTGGTGATGCTGATCGGCTTCAACCTGGCGCCGGTGACGGCTTCGACGTACTGGCCGCAGGACCAGTGGACGGCGTTGCTGACGATGCTGGTCACGGGGCTCGCCCTGGTCTGCCTGCGCGGGTTCTGGTCGCGGATCGCGATCTTCCTGGGACTGGTCTTCGGGTACGGGCTCTCCTGGGTCCTCGACCGCGTCCTGGGCAAGATCCACTCCACGGTGGGCGGCGGCGAGGCAGTGGACCACTGGCGCCTGGACCTCTCCGGGGTCGGCGCGGCCGACTGGATCGGGCTGCCGTCCTTCCACGCGCCGCAGTTCGAGTGGTCGGCGATCCTGATCGCCCTGCCCGTGGTGATCGCGCTGATCGCCGAGAACGCCGGTCACGTCAAGGCCGTCGGCGAGATGACCGGCGACCCGCTGGACGACAAGCTCGGCACCGCCATCGCGGCCGACGGCGCCGCGTCCATGCTGTCCACGGCGGTCGGCGGGCCGCCGAACACGACGTACTCCGAGAACATCGGCGTCATGGCGGCCACCCGGGTCTACTCCACGGCGGCGTACTGGACGGCGGCCGGGTTCGCGCTGCTCTTCGGCCTGTGCCCCAAGTTCGGGGCGGTCGTCGCCGCGATCCCCGGCGGGGTGCTGGGCGGCATCACCGTCATCCTGTACGGCATGATCGGCCTGCTCGGCGCCCAGATCTGGATGGGCGGCCGGGTGGATCTGCGCAATCCGCTGAACCTGGTGCCTGCCGCGGCGGGCATCGTCATCGGCGTCGGCGGGGTCAAGCTGCAGATCACCGACAGCTTCGAGCTGGGCGGTATCGCGCTGGGCACGATCGTGGTGATCACCGGCTACCACACGCTGCGGTACTTCGCCCCGGCGCACATGAAGGAGCAGGAGCCCCTGCTCGACGAGGGCACCTCCGCCTACGATGATCAGGACGGCCCGGACACGCCGCGTTGACGCGGTTTCGCCCGAACCGGCGAAGCGTACGGCCAAGTTACCCGGATCCGGCTCGGCGCCTGCGACTCTGCCTCCCATGGAAGCGGTGCTGGCGCGGATGCGCGCCCTGGACGAGCGGCTCCCGCCGCAGGACGGTGTCGCCGTCTTCAACCGGGTCTACCTGACGGTGACGCAGACCCTGCACCAGCGGATCGAACACGGCGGGTTCCCGGCGCCGCGGCGGGCGCAGACCCTCAGCGTGCGGTTCGCGGAGCGGTACCTGGCGGCGGTGGAGGCGGACCGGGCTCCGGCCTGCTGGCGGCCGCTGCTCCAGTACCGGCGCCACCCCGGGATCCGGCCGCTCCAGCACGCGCTGGCCGGGATCAACGCGCACATCGGCCACGACCTGGCGGTGGCGGTCGTGTCCACCTGCCGCGCCCTGGACTGCGAACCGGCCGCCCTCGAAGCCGATTTCGACCGGGTCGGCGACATCCTGGTCGCCCTGGAGGAGCACATCCGGGAGGAGCTGATGCCCGGCCCGGACCTCCTGGAGATCGCCGACCCGCTCACCCACCTGGTCGGCTCGTGGAGCCTGGAGCGCGCCCGCGCCGGTGCCTGGGCGGCGGCCCGCCTGCTGTGGACGCTGCGCCGCTCCCCCGACCTGGCCGAGGAGTTCCGGGAGTCCCTCGACGCCGGCGTCGGCCTGGTCGGCCGCTGCCTGCTGACACCGGGCCGGCTCAGCCACCTGTGACGGCGAACGGACCGCGGCCGCCGAAGGCCAGTTCCGCGAAGCGTTCGCCGATGCGGCGGTGGCCGGCCGGGTCCGGGTGGAGCCGGTCGGGCAGGGGCAGTTCGGCGAAGTCCGCTTCGCCGTAGAGGGCGCGGCCGTCGAGGTGGTGCAGGTTCGGGTCGTCGGCCGCCCGCTGAGCGGTGACGCGCGCCAGTTCGTCCCGGATGACGCCGAGCGTCAGCCGCCCGGCGGCCCGGTCCGCCGGGTCGCCGAGCGCCCGGCAGCGCAGCTCTCCGCCCTCGAAGTCCACCCCGGTGGGGCCCGGGGTGTCCTCGTGGATGGGACACAGCACGGGAGAGACGACCAGCAGCGGGGTGGTGGGGTGCCCCTCGCGGACGGTGTCGAGGAATCCGTGCACGGCCGGGACGAAGGCACGCAAGCGCATCAGGTCGTGGTTGACCAGATTGATGCCGATCTTGAGGCTGATCAGGTCCGCGGGAGTGTCCCGGATGGCGCGCGCGGTGAAGGGGTCGAGCAGGGCGTTGCCGCCGAATCCCAGATTGACCAGCTCCACGCCGCCCAGGGCGGCAGCGAGAGCCGGCCAGGTGCCGGTCGGGTCGGCGGCGAAGGAGCCGTGGCTGATGGAACTGCCGTGGTGCAGCCACACCCTGCGGCCGCGGTCGGGGAGGTCCTCGACCGGGGCGTCGGTGCGCAGGGCGATGAGCTCGGTGACCTCCGTATGGGGCAGCCAGATCTCGATGTCCTTCATCCCGGCGGGGAGCCCGGCGAACCGGACGGTGCCGGGCGGGCCGGGGCGCAGGTCCCCGGACCCGGTGGCCATGTCGACGACGCGCACGTTGCCGCCCGACACGCTGCCCCGGCCGGCCGGGCGGCCGTCGACGAGCAGCTCGTACACACCGTCCGGGCGGGCCGGGGCGCCCTGGTAGACCAGCTTGGTGGGGAGCGCGTCCAGCTCGACGGCGGTGGCCCGGGTCCGGAAGGCGAGGCGCACCCCGGAGGGCTGGGCCTCGACCGAGGCCAGGTTCGCGTCGGGGAACTGCCTGCGGGCGCGGGCGGGCAGCCGGTGCGGGAGCACCCCGTGCGCGGTGCGTTCCACGTCGAGGGCGCCGCGCAGCAGGTGCGCCTCGACGGCGGTGGTGATCCATCGGCCCGAGCCGGCCTGGTCGAAGGGGGCATTCATGCCCTCACCCTGCCGACCCCGGGCCCGACCCGCACCCGTATTTACCGCCGGGCGGGCGATTCTCCCGCGGGCGGCGGACAGCCGGGCATGCGTACGGGCCGCCGCCGCGATGTTTGCGCGGGGGCGGCCCGTGGTCACGGGGTCCGGGGCGTGGGTGTCGCCGGCGGAGTCCGGGAGGGGGAGGTCAGTCCTCCGGGAGTTCGACCGGGGCGATGTCGTCGTAGACGTCGCCCGGGCCCGGGTTGGTGGAGTCGGTCGTGCCGCCCAGGTGGTGCATGACGCCCCAGACCGCGTTCAGGGCGGTCTGGACGGCACCCTCGGCCCAGCCCGCCGTCCAGGAGATGTCGTCGCCCGCGAGGAAGATGCCGCGCTTGTCCTCGGGGAGGCGGTCCTGCATGAAGTGGGTGAACAGGCGCCGCTGGTAGCGGTAGTGGCCGGGGAGGTTGGCCTTGAACGCGCCCATGAAGTAGGGCTCGTTCTCCCAGGACACGGTCACCGGGTTGCCGATGATGTGGCGGCGGATGTCGACCTTCGGGTAGATCTCGCCGAGGGACTTCAGCATGACCTCCATCCGCTCGCTCGCGGACAGCGGCAGCCACTTCAGGCTGTCGTCGCACCAGGTGTACGAGAGGCAGATGACGGCGGGCTTGTCCGGGCCGTTGTCCAGGAGGTACGTACCGCGCGTCATGCGGTCCGTGAGGGTCATCGACATGACGTCGCGGCCCGTCGGGTTCCCTGCGTCGTCGACGGCCTTGTCCAGCCAGAACGGGCGGTCCACCGGGATGAAGAGCTTCGAGCTCTCCATGTAGTGGGTGCGCTCCATCGCGGTCCAGTGGTCGATCGGGAACAGCGTGTCGTCACACTCGATCTTGGACAGCAGCATCCAGGACTGCGCGGTGAAGATCGCCGCGCGGTAGGTGCGGATGTCGCCGGACGCGTCGGTGACCGTGATGCGGTTGCCCGCGGTGCGGTGCAGGCGGGTCACCGCCGGGCGCGGGGTGCCCTCGTGCAGCGAGGACAGCGAGGTGCCCTGCGCCCAGTGGACGATCTTCTCGGGCTCGCGCTCCCACAGGCGCACCGGCAGCTGCTGCGAGCCGCCGACGATGCCGCGGTGGTGGTCGTCCGCCTCGGTGTAGACGACGCGGAGGATCTCCAGGATGGAGTTCGGGAAGTCGGTGTCCCAGCCGCCCGTGCCGAAGCCGACCTGGCCGAAGATCTCGCGCTTGCGGAAGGACTGGAAGGCCTCGGACTTGCAGAGGAAGCCGTAGAAGGTCTCGTCGTCGAGCTTCTCGACGAGCTTGGCCCAGATCTCGCGGATGCGCGGGACGTCCCGCTCGCGCATCGCGGTGTTCATGTCGGAGAAGTCGGCGCCCTCGTCGAGGCACGCGTTCCACGCTTCGGCGACATCCCGGTAGATCTGCGGGAGGTCGGCGATCGTCTCGGCGTAGTGTGTCTCGCCCTTGAGGTCCACGACCGTCGAGGGGGTGGCCTCGGCGAGCGGGTTCGGGAAGGGCTCGGTGACCAGGCCGACGAGGTCGATGTAGTGCTGGAGCGCCGTGGAGGACGGCGGGAAGCGCATGGCGCCCATCTCCGCGGTCAGGCCCTCGGTGCCGGCGCCCTCGAAGCCGACGGTGCGCAGCCGGCCGCCGATCTGGTCCGCCTCGTAGACGACGGGCCTCAGGCCCATCTTCATGAGCTCGTAGGCCGAGATGATGCCGGACAGGCCGCCGCCGATGACGGCGACCTCGGTGCCGTGCTCGGTCGCCGGTATCTGACCGAGGCCCGCCGGGTGGGCGAGGAAGTCGTCGTACGCGTACGGGAAGTCCGGCCCGAACATGGTGATCGGGGGCTGTCCGTCGCTGTGCGGGACGGCGGTGGTGGGCACCGTGGACGTCATGGGGTACGGCTCCTAGCGGGGGTGGGGCAGGGGGAGGGCGCTGGCGGGACTCAGACGAGGGAGGCGTAGAGCCCGGGGCGGCGGTCGCGCAGGTACGGATTGTTCTCGCGCGAGGCGGCCAGCAGCTCGGGATCGGCCTCGCCGAACACCAGCTCCTCGCCGCGGCCGGCCCGGGTCCGGGTGACCCCGTCGGGGTTCGCCAGGCAGCTGAGTCCGACGAACTCGAACTCGCCTTCCGGGCCGGTGCGGTTGACGTACGCGATGTACATCTGGTTCTCGAAGGCCCGTACGGGGACGAGCTGTTCGGCGACGAACTGGAACGGGTGCATCTGCGCGGTCGGCACCAGCAGGAAGTCGGTGCCGGCGAGCGCGTGCGCCCGGACGTTCTCGGGGAACTCCACGTCGTAGCAGATCATGATGCCGATGCGGAGGCCGTGCAGGTCCGCCTGTACGACGGGGGTGTCGCCGGGGGTGAAGGCTTCCTGCTCGAAGCAGCCGAAGAGGTGGGTCTTGCGGTAGTTCGCGAGCCGGGCGCCGTCCGGGCCGACGAGCTGCGCCGCGTTGTAGACGGTGTCGCCGTCCCGCTCGGGGTAGCCGTAGAGGACCGCGATCCCGTGACGGCGGGCGATGCCGCCGATGACGTGGGCGGACTCGCCGTCGGCGGGCTCCGCGAGACCGGCGATGTCCTCGACCGCGAGGGCGTAGCCGGTCAGGAACATCTCCGAGGTCACGAGGAGCCCGGCCCCGTCCTGTGCGGCGCGCGCCGCGGCCTCGTCGAGCGCCTTGAGGTTCTCGGCGGTGTCGCCGAGCCGTCCGGAGCTCTGGAGGAGGGCGGTGCGCAGCGGGGGCATGGACTACCTCTGTGGCAGGAGGGGTGGGGTCCTTAGACGGTACGTTCGCGCGTTCGACCCGGACAAGCCGTGACCGTTGCGCTGCGCGCATCGATTCGTTGCGTGTTCCACCGCCTGCCCGGAGATTCGTTGCGCGGGGACCCGCACTGGCCCTGCGGGCCTGGTGAGAGCCCCCGCGATCCCCCTCAGGAGCCCGTGCGGAAGGCCGGGTGCGAGGCCAGGAAACGGAGGTCGTCGAGGATGTCGGGGGCGTGGTCGCAGACCACCCGGCCGCTCCAGGTGTCTACGAGGGCGGGGACCGTCGGGGTGCCGTCGAAGTGGTGGCCCGCCGCCTCGTACGCGAGGCGCAGTTCGGTGTGCCCGGGTGCCGCGGTGTCGTCGCCGAGGACGGTGGCGCGGACGGAGTCCTCGATGCCCAGCAGGGCGAGGGCCGCCGTCACCTGCCGGGAGCGCGGACAGCCGGCGGAGAGGTACAGGCGGTAGCGGTGCGGGACGGGGGAGAAGCCGGTCCCGATGCGGCCGCGCAGGGCGGGGGCCGGACCGGTGCGGGGCAGGGCGGTGTACGACATGACTCTCCTGGGGCGGGCGCGCGGAAGTGGCCTGGGCGGGGCGGTGTTCCCGGCGGCGCGGGGCGCGCGCGGTCCGGGTCGCCCGTGCTTGTCCGGAGGGGCTCAGCCTCGCGTGGTGAATGCGCTGCACACCCGCAGGAGGTCGATGTGCAGGCGCCGGGTCAGCCACCAGCGGCGGAGGGTCCTTGTGTCCACCGGTCCCGCCCCCGTCCCGTCCTCCAAGGCCCGTGCCGCGGTCGTTAGGCTTCCCGGGGCGGGCGCCGGCCGTCGTGGCCGTCTTCCGCAGTCTCGTGGTGGCGCATGGGGCCGTCAAGAAGGCGGTGACGGCCGCACCGACGGAAAGGGAGCTCCGCACCGATGTCCCCCGAGGTACCCGACGTACTCGACGCGCTCGACAACCCGGTCTGGGCCGCGCTGACCGGACCGCACCGCGCCTTCGCCGAGCACGGGCCCGCGGGCCTGGCCGCCCGCTACGCGCTGGACGCGAGCCCGTTCGCGGCGCTGGCCGACCCGCGGGACCCCCGTGCGTGGGCGGATCTGGCGGCGCTGGCCGGACCCGGCGAGGGGGTCTGGGTGACCGGGCTGCTGACCCCGCCGCCGGGCTGGGAGACCGTGGCGGCGATTCCCGGCGTACAGCTGGACGGCCGGGCGGTACGGGCCGAGGCCGCGCCCGAGGCGGTCGCGCTGGGGCCCGGCGACGTGCCGGAGATGCTGGAGCTGGTCGAGCTGACCAAGCCGGGCCCGTTCATGGACCGGACCGTCGAACTGGGCACCTACCTCGGGATCCGCCGCGAGGGGCGGCTCGTCGCGATGGCCGGGGAGCGGATGCGGCCGGCGGGCTGGTCGGAGATCAGCGCGGTGTGCACGCACCCGGACCACCGGGGCCGGGGCCTGGCGGCCCGGCTGATACGAGCGGTCGCGGCCGCGGTACGCGAGCGCGGGGACAGCCCGTTCCTGCACGCGGCGGCCCAGAACACGGGGGCGGTGCGGCTCTACGAGTCGATGGGGTTCACCCTGCGGCGCCGGCCGGACTTCCTGGGGCTCCGTACGCCGGCCAAGGAGGCGTGACCCGCAGGACGTCGACTACGGCGGGGTTTCGCGGGCCGTCCAGCGGTCAGACGCGGGGACAACCCAAAGAAAGGAACTGCCATGACCGACGTCTCACGCCTGCCCGGCGCCGCGCACCACTTCTGGCAGTGGCAGTCCCGGGCGGCCTGCCGGGATCTGGGCTCCGGCCGCTTCTTCCATCCCGCCGGAGAGCGCGGCGAGGACCGGGAGGAGCGGGATGCCGCCGCCAAGCGGGTCTGCGCGGGGTGCCCCGTGCGGGCCGCCTGCCTCGATCACGCGCTGCGCACCCGTGAGCCGTTCGGCGTCTGGGGCGGGCTCACGGAGGAGGAACGGCACGCCCGGCTCGCCCGGGTGGAGCCGGCTCTGCGGGCCTAGCCGCGCGGGCCCGGCCGTGCGGGCCCGGCTATGCGGGCGCGCCCGAGGTGAAGCGGCGCAGGAGCGGGGAGAGGACCAGGACGGACTTGGTGCGTTCCACGAAGGGTTCGCCCGCGATGCGTTCCAGTACCCGCTCGAAGTGCCGCATGTCGGAGGCGAAGACCTGGACGAGGGCGTCCGCGTCGCCGGTGACGGTCGACGCGGACACCACCTCGGGGTACCGCTCCAGACCTCGCCGGATGTCGTCCGGCGAGGTGTTGTGGCGACAGTAGATCTCGATGAAGCCCTCGGTCTCCCAGCCCATCGCGGCGGGGTCCACGCGGACCGTGAAGCCGGTGATGGCACCTTCGGCCCGCAGCCGGTCCACGCGCCGCTTCACGGCGGGGGCGGAGAGGCCGACCTCGGAGCCGATGTCCGCGTAGGAGCGGCGGGCGTCCTCGGCGAGGGCGTGCACGATGCGTTCGTCGAGATCGTTCAGTCGCACTGCGGGTGGATCACTTCTCTGCTGTGGCCAATGCTGAGCGGCGGATGCCGTACAGGAAGTAGACCACGAGGCCGACGGCCATCCAGACACCGAAGGCGACCCAGGTCGCGCCCGGCAGGCTGTACATCATGTAGGCGCAGGCGATGAAGCCGAGGATCGGCGTGACCGGGTACAGCGCCACCTTGAAGGTGCGCGGCATGTCGGGCTTGGTGCGGCGCAGGATCACGACGGCGACGTTGACCAGGGCGAAGGCGAAGAGCGTGCCGATGCTGGTCGCGTTGGCGAGCTCGCCCAGGGGGACGAACGCGGCGAGGGCGCCACAGAAGATGGAGACGATCACGACGTTGGCGCGCGGGGCGCCCGTCTTCTCGTCGACCTTGGCGAAGACCTTGGGGACCAGGCCGTCGCGGGACATCGCGAAGAGGATGCGGGTCTGGCCGTAGAGGACGGCGAAGACGACGGAGGCGATGGCGACCACGGCGCCGGCGGCGAGGACGACGCCCCAGACGCTGGTACCGGTGACGTCGGTCATGATCTGGGCCAGCGCGGCCTCGGTGCCCTCGAAGTCCTGCCACGGCATGGCGCCGACGGCGACGAAGGCGACGAGGACGTACAGGACGGTGACGATGCCCAGCGAGAGCATGATCGCGCGGGGCAGGTCCTTCTTCGGG
Organism: Streptomyces sp. NPDC006463; assembly: GCF_042870715.1. Lineage (NCBI taxonomy): Bacteria > Bacillati > Actinomycetota > Actinomycetes > Kitasatosporales > Streptomycetaceae > Streptomyces > Streptomyces sp. NPDC006463. The sequence continues at coordinate 36,812 of NZ_JBIAHP010000026.1, forward strand.
TTCTTGGCTTCCTCACCGGCGGTGGAGGCCGCGTCGAAGCCGATGTACGAGAAGAAGAGCGTGGAGGCGGCGGCGCTGATGCCGGTGACGCCGAGCGGGGCGAGCGGGGCGTAGTTGCCGGACTTGATGCCCATGACGCCGATGCCGATGAAGAGCACCAGCGTGACGATCTTCACCGCGACCATGATCGAGTTGATCATGGCGCTCTCCTTGGCGCCGCGCATCAGGAAGACCATGGCGAGCAGGACCACGACCAGCGAGGGCAGGTTGATCCAGCCGCCCTCACCGAGCGGGGCACCGAGCTTCTCCGGGATGGTGATGCCTATGGTCCCGTCGAGGAGCTCGTTGAGGTACTGGCCCCAGCCGACGGCGACGGCCGCTACGGAGACGGCGTACTCCAGGACCAGGCACCAGCCGCAGATCCAGGCGATGAACTCGCCCATGGTCGCGTAGGAGTACGAGTACGAGGAGCCGGAGACCGGCACGGATCCGGCCAGCTCCGCGTAGGAGAGGGCCGAGAACAGCGCGGTCAGGCCCGCGATGATGAAGGAGATCGTCACGGCCGGGCCGGCCTTGGGGGCGGCCTCGCCGAGGACGACGAAGATGCCGGTACCCAGGGTGGCGCCGATGCTGATCATCGTCAGCTGCCACATGGTGAGCGAGCGGCGCAGCGTGCCGCCCTCACCCTGGCCGCCCTCGGCCACCATCTGCTCGACCGGCTTGCGGCGCAGCAAAGGGTTCACAGGCTTGCGGGGCTCGGAGGTGAGCGGTGGCGCCTGGCCGGTTTCGAGCACGGGGGGACTCCTTTGACACTGCGGGTGGGGATAAGGCATCGACCGCAGCGGTCCTGAGCAGGAGCAGGCGCGCGGAAAGCGCGCCTGGGCATGGGGGACCGCCGAGCAGGCGGTCCACGCCACTCCACGTACAGCGAGTGAGCCTACGAGCTGAGGGATAGCGCCCGTAATGCACCATCCTTGCACATTGACGAACGATCGTTGCGCGGATCTGTCCCGGATGGCCCTTTGTTGCGCGCGGATGATCGATCACTGCGCGGTAACGCTCCGTTCCCATTCTTGACACTTCATCAGATCTGCCGCAGCGTGCGGCCGGGGCCGAGCGGCCCCACCGGTCCGCCCGTCGGCGGTCGATCCGGGCCCCGGCGGGGTACGGGTGAACCCGGCGGCCCGGGGGCGGGCGGGGCGCGGCACCCGGCCGCGGATTCCCGCACCCGGCGAACGGAGGAGACGCGTGAGAGGACCGATCGGCGCCGACGAGGAGTGGCAGGACCCCGGACCCTTCCTGCGCGGGGTGGCCTGGCTGGACAAGGGGCGCCCGGTGCGGGCCGACCCGGCCGACACCATGCGGCTGCCCTGGGACACCGGCGAGCGGGCCACCCTGCCCATCGGGGTCCGGCTGGAATTCACCACCGGGACCGCGCGGGCGGTGGAGATCCGCTACCGGGCCACGGTTCCCGGCCCCACCGACGCCCTGCGCGACCTCGCGCACGGCTTCGCCCTGTGGGACCGGCACGGGGTGGTCCGCGAGGTGTTCACCGAACCGGCCGCCGAAGCCGTCGTACGGATCGAACTTCCCGGCGGTGGCGGCCCGTTCACCATCCACCCGCCCGAGACCCAGTCCCCGCTGGTCCTCGGCCTGCGCGGAATCGGCGGCCCGCTCGCCCCGCCGCCGCCCGCCCCGCGCTGGATCGTGCACGGCGACTCCATCACCGAGGGCTGGTGGTCCACCCGCCCCGCCCACGGCTGGCCCGCGGTCACCGGCCGGGCGCTGGGCTGGGACACCGTGAACCTCGGCTACGCGGGCGCCGCCCGCGGGGAGCTCGCCACGGCCGAACAGCTCGCCGGCCTGCCCGCCGACGTCCTCACCCTCGCCTTCGGCACCAACTGCTGGTCCCGGGTGCCCTTTTCCGCCCCGCTGCTCTACGAGACCACCCGCGCCTTCCTCGACCTGGTCCGCCAGGGGCACCCGCGGACCCCGATCCTGCTGGTCTCCCCCGTCCTACGGCCCGACGCCGAGCGCACCCCGAACAAGCTGGGCGCCACCCTGGGCGCCCTGCGCGACGCGATGGAGCGCGCCACGCGGGACCGGATGGCCGCCGGGGACGACCGCCTCGCCGTGCTCCCGGGCCGTGACCTGCTCGGTCCCGAGCACCTGGCGGACGGACTCCACCCCAACGACGCCGGACACCAGGTACTCGGCCTCGCTGTGGCCACGGCTCTGCGGCGTGCCGGGTTCGGAACGGGGTGAGTGAAACAGCCCACACGCATCGGCTTGAACAGATCGACCCCAACAGGGCGTGTCCTTCACACAGTTGCCGACGCACCGGAGACGGGCGGCGGACACGGAGACACCACACGTGGGAGAGATCAAGATGGGCATGAAGCGCGCAACCACCCTGGCCGCCGTGGCAGTCGTCGTCGCACTGACCTCCACGGCCTGCGACGGCGGGTACGAAAGCAAGGCCGGCGACGCCAAGCCGGCCGCTGCCGCTGCCGCTGCCGCCCAGGCTTCCGGATCCGACTACGGCTCCGACTACGGCGCGGGCGCGGCTCCGGGCGACGCCGAGTCGACGGGGGCCAAGGGCGCCGGACAGCTGGCGATCGCCCAGAACGAGCAGGTCGGCCAGGTCCTCACCGACAGTGCCGGGCTCACGCTCTACCGCTTCGACAAGGACACCGCCAAGCCCCCGAAGTCCAACTGCGAAGGGGACTGCGCCAAGACCTGGCCGGTGGTCGCGGCCGGCGACGCCACCGCCGCCGCCGGCATGGACCCGTCGGTGCTCGGCGAGGTGGTCCGCGGCGACGGCAGCAAGCAGCTGACCGTGGGGGGCTGGCCGGTGTACCGCTACGCCAAGGACGCCAAGGCGGGCGACCTGAACGGGCAGGGCGTGGGCGGCACCTGGTTCGCACTCGCACCCGACGGGAAGAAGGCCGCGAAGGCGGCCGGCGGCTCGGGCACCGCTCCCGGCACCGGTGCCGCCCCCGAGGCGGGCGGCGCGCAGCCGGCCGCGGGCGCCCTGACCGTGGCCAAGGACCCCAAGCTCGGCGAGCACATCGTCGACGGCAACGGCATGACCGTGTACCGCTTCAAGAAGGACACCGCGTGGCCGATGGCCTCCAACTGCACCGGCGACTGCGTGGCCAAGTGGCCGGTGGTGCCCCCGGTGGACAAGGCCAACGCCAAGGGCATCGTGGAGAAGGGCTACTCCGTACTGGACCGCCCCGACGGCAAGAAGCAGCAGGCGATCGACTGCTGGCCCGTCTACACCTTCACCGGCGACAAGAAGGCCGGCGACATCAACGGGCAGGGCGTCGGCGGCACCTGGTACGCGGTCTCGCCCGACGGCAAGCTGATCACCACCTCCTGACCGCCCTCCACTCCCCCACCTCCTGACCACCGCCCTCCCCCCTCCCCCACCTTTGAGCCGCGCGGCCCCCTGCCCCCTCCCCCCCGGCAGGCGGGCCGCGCACCGTTTCCCCGCGGCGCACTCGTCCATAGACTCCACCGCATGCTGCGCGTACTGGCCGTCGACGACGAGAAGCCGCTCCTGGAGGAGCTCCTCTACCTGCTGCGCTCCGATCCGCGGATCCTCAGCGCGGAGGGGGCCTCGGACGCCACCGAGGCGCTGCGCCGGATCACCCGGGCGCTGGAGACCGGCCCGGACGGGGCCGACGGCATCGACGTGGTCTTCCTGGACATCCACATGGCCGGGCTGACCGGGCTGGACATCGCCCGGCTGCTGGCCGGGTTCGCCCGGCCGCCGCTGATCGTGTTCGTCACCGCCCACGAGGGGTTCGCCGTGCAGGCCTTCGACCTCAAGGCCGTGGACTACGTACTCAAGCCCGTACGCCCGGAGCGGCTCGCCGAGGCCGTGCGGCGCGCGTGCGCGCAGCTGGGCCGGGCCGGGGAGGCTCCGGCGGCCGCCACCGGGGGCGCGCCGGGCGGTCCGTTCGCCGCTGCCGCGCCGGCCGCGCCGGCCCTGCCCGTCGTACCGGTGCCGCGCCGCCCGGCGGCCGAGGTCACCGTCGCCGACCGCGCGCCGGAGCAGATCGCCGTCGAACTGGGCGGGGTCACCCGGTTCGTGGCGATCGCCGACATCGCCTACGTCGAGGCCCAGGGCGACTACGCCCGGCTGCACACCGACGAGGGCAGCCATCTGGTCCGGATCCCGCTGTCCACGCTGGAGGAGCGGTGGGCGGCGCGCGGGTTCGTACGGATCCACCGCCGTCATCTGGTGGCGCTGTCCCGGATCGACGAGCTGAGACTGGACGCGGGCACCACCAGCGTCCGGGTGGGCTCGGCGGAGCTCCAGGTGAGCCGCAGGCACGCGCGGGAGCTGCGGGACCTCCTGATGCGCCAGGCGACCGGCTGAGCCGGGGCGGCCACGGCGGCCTTCCGGCCGACCGCCGGCCGGGCGACGGCGACCGTCCGGCGGCGCGGCGGTGCCGTTCGTCGCACGCCGAGGGGCGTACGGCGATCCGCCGGAACCGTCGGCCGCACCGCCCCGGTGAACGGCTCTGCCGGGCACCGCCCCCGCGTATCGTGGATCTTCCGGCGCGGGAGGAGCGAGATGTCCGAAATCCAGGCGCTGCTCGACGCCCTCACCGGACTGCCCCGCACCCGGCCCACCGGGCCCGCCGAGGCCGAGGCGCTGCTGGCCCGGCTGCGCAGCGCGGCCGCACGCTGGGCCGACATCCTGTACGAGGCCGGCGAGGACGTCCGCGACCAGGTGCCGCCCCGGGCGGAAGCGGCGCTGACGCTGGCCTTCCGCCGCGCCGAGGAGTCGTACGTGGAGCTGGAGATCGCCCTGCGCGACTGCGCGGAACACCGCGACCCGGCGATCTGAGCCGCAGGGCCCCCACCCGGTCCGAATCGTGCCTGTTGCCCTGTCAGGGGGCGTGCGTAGACTCCCGTCACCCTCCCCCTCGCTCCGCCGGGGGACCCCCGCACCCCCTGCCGAAGGACCGCCCGGTGAACCAGACGTACGCGCTGACCGCGGTCACCGTCGTCGTACTGGTCACGGTCCTGGTCGGCGCCCTGGGTCTGCGGATATCCCGGACCACCTCCGACTTCTACGTCGCCTCGCGCACGGTCGGGCCCCGCCTGAACGCGGCGGCCATCAGCGGCGAGTACCTCTCCGCCGCGTCCTTCCTCGGGGTGGCCGGGCTGGTGCTGCTCCAGGGTCCGCAGATGCTCTGGTATCCGGTGGGCTACACCGCCGGGTACCTGGTGCTGCTCGTGCTGGTGGCGGCCCCGCTGCGCCGCTCGGGCGCGTACACGCTGCCCGACTTCGCCGAGGCCCGGCTGGAGTCCCAGGCGGTGCGCCGGATCGCGGTGCTGTTCGTCATCGGGGTCGGCTGGCTGTACCTGCTGCCGCAGCTGCAGGGCGCGGGGCTGACCCTGGCGATCCTGACCGGGGCCCCGCACTGGGTGGGCGGGGTGGTCGTCGCCGTCGTGGTGAGCGCCGCCGTGGCCGCCGGCGGGATGCGCAGCATCACCTTCGTACAGGCCTTCCAGTACTGGCTCAAGCTCACCGCCCTGCTGGTCCCGGCCTTCTTCCTGGTCGCCGCGTGGGCCGGGGACGGAGCGCCGCGGGCCTCCTTCGACGCCCCGGCCGTCTTCCGCGAGCACACCGCCGTCACGCTGGCCGAGGACGTACGGCTGTCGGTGGAGGCGCCGCTGACGGTGACGGTGACCGGGCAGGTGGACGGGCGGACGTACGAGGCCGCCCCGGTGACCCTGGCCGCCGGGCAGCACTCCGTACGGGCCCGCGCGCGGCTGGAGTTCAGCCCGGACACGCCCGTCCCCGACACGCGGGCGGAGGCGGGCCTCGGGGTGTCCAGCTGGTCGGAGCCGCTGTCCGGGGACCGCCGGGAGTACCGGCTGTACGCGACGTACGGGCTGATCCTGGCCACCTTCCTCGGCACGATGGGCCTGCCGCACGTCGCGGTGCGCTTCTACACCAGCCCCAACGGGCGGGCCGCGCGCCGCACGACGCTGGTCGTGCTCGGGCTGGTCGGGGTCTTCTACCTGCTGCCGCCGGTGTACGGGGCGCTGGGCCGGATCTACGCGCCCGAGCTCGCCCTCACCGGCGACGCGGACGCGGCGGTGCTGGTGCTGCCCGAGCGGATGCTGGGCGGGCTGCTCGGGGATCTGCTGGGGGCGCTGCTGGCCGGGGGCGCCTTCGCGGCGTTCCTGTCGACGGCCTCGGGGCTGACCATGGCGGTGGCCGGGGTGCTGCACCAGGACCTGCTGCCGGCCCGCGGGGTGCGCAGCTTCCGCTTCGCGGTGCTGGTGGCGATCCTGGTGCCGCTGGGCGGGAGCGTGCTGGCGCGCGACGTGCCGGTGGCGGACGCGGTGGGGCTGGCCTTCGCGGTGTCCGCCTCGTCGTTCTGTCCGCTGCTGGTCCTGGGCATCTGGTGGCCCCGGCTGACCCCGCCGGGTGCGGTGGCCGGGCTGGTCACGGGCGGCGGGGCTGCGCTGAGCGCGGTACTGGCGACCCGGGGCGGCGTGGCCCCGGCGGGCTGGATCCACACGCTGCTGGCATGGCCGGCGGCGTGGTCGGTGCCGCTGGGGTTCCTGACGATGGTGCTGGTGTCGCTGGGCACCCGGTCGAGGATCCCGGGCGGGACGGCGGCCACCCTGGCGCGGCTGCACCTGCCGGAGGACGTGGCCGGGGACCGGACGGCGGGCGCCCGGTGACGGGGGCGGTGGTAGCGGTGCTGGCGGTGGCGGGCGCGGTCCTGCTGCTGGGCGCGGGCTGGGCGGCGGGCCGCCGGCACGCCCGGCGCGGTGAGCGGGCAGCCGGCCTCGATCTCGGGACCCCGGTGGAGCGGGCCACCTTCCACACCCTGCACACGGCTTCGCTGGCCGCTCCCCCGCTGCGCGCCGGGCTGACCGAGGACGCCGCCCGCAAGGCCGCCCGGCGGCTGCGGTCGCTGCTGGGCACGGAGGCGCTGTGCCTGACCGACCGGGAGTCGGTGCTGGCGTGGGACGGCCCCGGCGCCGACCACCACGAGCGGCGGGCGATGGCCCGGGTGGCGGTGATGCTGGATTCGGGGCGCAGCCAGAGCGTGCGGACCGAGTGCCAGCGGCCGGACTGTCCGCTGAAGTGGGCGGTGGTGGCCCCGCTCACGGGCGAGGACGGGATGCTGGGCGCGCTGGTGGCCTACGGGTCGCGGGAGTCGGCGGTGCTGGTGCGGGCGGCCACGGAGGTCGCGCGGTGGGTGTCCGTACAGCTGGAGCTCTCGGAGCTGGACCGGTCGCGGACCCGGCTGATGGAGGCGGAGATCAAGGCGCTGCGGGCGCAGATCTCCCCGCATTTCATCTTCAACTCCCTTGCCGCGATCGCCTCGTTCGTCCGGACGGATCCGGAGCGGGCCCGGGACCTGCTGCTGGAGTTCGCGGACTTCACCCGGTACTCCTTCCGGCGGCACGGTGATTTCACCACGCTGGCCGAGGAGTTGCGGTCCGTCGAGCAGTATCTGGCGCTGGCCGGAGCCCGGTTCGGGGACCGGCTGAAGGTCACCCTGCAGGTGGCGCCGGAGGTACTGCCCGTGGCGCTGCCGTTCCTGTGCCTCCAGCCGCTGGTGGAGAACGCCGTCAAGCACGGGCTGGAGGACTCCCCCCGGGACTGCCGGATCACGATCACCGCGCGGGACGCGGGTGCGGAGGCGGTGATCACGGTGGAGGACAACGGCGTCGGGATGGATCCGGCCCTGCTGCGCCGGATCCTGGCCGGGGAGCACCGGGGCCCCTCGTCCGGCGTCGGGCTGCCCAACGTCGACGAGCGGATCCGGCAGGTGTACGGGGACGAGTACGGGCCGGTGATCGAGACGGGCGTCGGGGCCGGCATGAAGGTCACCGTGCGCATACCCAAGTACCGTGCGGGCGTGCACAGTTCACCGCCGGGCCACCCGCCTCACCGGTACTGACGGCAGCGGCCCGTGGCATCCTTCGACCGGCGCGACGTGACCGGAGAGGATTGCCGACGTGCGGGTCGGGCGGGAACAGCAGCGTGACGAGTTACGGGAATGGGTGCGCGGGGGTGTGCGGGGCGGTGGTGCTCACGGCGCCTGCCTGATGGTGGAGGGCGAGCCCGGGGCGGGCCGGACCGCCTTCGTGCGGGAGGCACTGGTGCAGGCGGCGGCGCTGGGCTGCCGGGTGCGGTACGCGGCGGCCGACGCGCTCGCGGCGGACCTGCCGCTGCGTGCCGCGCTGGACTGCGTGCACCCTTCGGGCCCGGCCCGGGCCGCCGTGGTCGCGCTGCTGCGGGAGGCCGAGCGGGCGGTGGCACCCGGCGGCGCCCTGCTGGCGGCGATGGACCTGCTGGCGGCCGGGGTCGAGGAGTGGTGCGCGCAGCGGCCGCTGCTGCTGGTGCTGGACGACCTGCACTGGGCGGATCCGGCAAGCCTGCTCCTGTGGCGGCGCCTGGCCCGGACGGCGAGCGCCGGGCGGCTCCCGCTGCTGCTGGCGGCGACCAGACGGCCGCTGCCCCGCAGGCCCGGTGCGCAGCGGCCGTGTGCGGCGCCGGGCGGGCGCACGGTCCGGCTGGAGCCGTTGACCGCGGCGGAGTCGGCCGAGCTGGTCCGTGGCCTGCTGGGGGCGCCGCCCGGGCCACGGCTGCGGGAGGCGGCGGAGCAGGCGGGCGGTAATCCCCGGCTGCTGCGGGACCTGCTCGCCCAGTGGTCCGGACTCGTCCGGGTCGAGGGCGGCCGCGCCGAACTGTCCGTCGCGGTGGCCGAGTTGCCGCCGCCGCCCGCTTCCCTGGCGCACGGGCTCGACTTGCTCTCCGGCCCGGCGCGCACCACCGTGCGGCATGCGGCGCTGCTGGGCCCGGAGTTCACCGCGCGCGAGTTGGCCCTCGTACAGGCCAGGCCCGCACGGGAGTTGCTCGCGGATCTGGAGGAGCCGCTGCTGGCGGGGCTGCTGGAGGACAGCGGGGACCTGCTGCGCTTTCGCCACCCGGCGCTGCGGCGCGCGCTGTACGCGCAGACGCCGGGAGCCCTGCGCACGGCCCTGCATGAGGACGCGGCGCGGGCGTTCGCCGAGGCGGGGCTGGCCCCGGCCCGGACCGCCGGACAGCTGCTGCGCGCGGGCCGGCTGAGCCCCTGGGCGGTGCGCTGGCTGGCCGCTTCGGCGCCGGCGCTGATCGCGGAGGTCCCGGGTACCGCGGCCGAGCTGCTGGAGCGGGCCATCGCGCAGGGCGATCCGCGGGAGCGGGAGACCCTGGAGGCGCTGGAGGAACAGCTGGCGGACGCGGCACTGATGCTGCGGCGAACGGAGTCCGCGGCTCTCCTCGACGCGCTGCGGGCCCGGACCACGGACGCCGACCGGCGGGCGGCGGTGGACTTCAAGCTGGTCTCGGCGCTGATGATCCAGGGGGACATGGACCGTTCCCTGGCAGTGACCGAGCGGGCGCTTGCGGAGGAGTTCCCCTCGGCGCTCTGGCGACTTCGGCTGGAGGCCTGCCGGGTGCTGGCGCTGGCCGATCTGCACCGGCCGGCCGAGGCGTTCGCGCTGGCCGGGCCGGTGGTTGCGGGCGCTCGGCGGCTGGGCGATCCGCTGTGCGCGGCGGAGGCCCATCACGCGATGTCGTTCGCGCTGTTCCACCTGGGGCGCGGGCGGGACTCGCTGCACCACGTCGCGGAGGGGATCGCGTACGCGCGGCGCAGTCCGGCCGCCAACGACATGCGGTTGCTGCTGCTGGCGAACCAGGCGGAGGGCCACCTGCGCTTCGACGAGCCGGAGATCGTGGCGGCGGCCCTGCGGGAGGCGCGGGAGCTGGCGGCCGCGACCGGCTCGGCGGGACGGCTGGTGGTGACCGAGGCGCGGCTCGCCGAGTTCCACTACCGGCTCGGTGACTGGGACGAAGCCGTGTCCGGCGTGGCCCGGGCGCGTGCGCTGCCGGTGTCCGACGGCTGGCTGCCGGTGGTGGTGCACGGGCTGCGGGCGCTGGTACTGGGCCACCGCGACGAGCGGGAGGCGGCGGGCGCGGAGCTCGCGGAGCTGTCGGCCGATGCCTTCGGTACGCCCGCGGCACGCCGGTACGCCTCCCACGTGCTGCTGGCCCGGGCCCTGTTGGCGGAGCGGGACGGCCGCCCGGCCGACGCGCTGCGCGCGCTGCTGCCCGAGCTCGCCGAGGACGCGCAGGACGCGGTGTCGTACGAGCGCCCCTGGGTGCTGTCGGAGATCGTCCGGCTCGCCCTGGAGAGCGGGGAGACGGGTACGGCGCGGGAGGCGGTGGCGGCGTGCGGGCGGGTGGCGACGGCGCTGCCCGATTACCCGGGGCCGGCACTGGCCCTGCTGCGCTGCCGGGGCCTGTTCGCGCAGGATCCGGAGCTGCTGGCGCAGGCCGTGGCGCACGGGGAGCGCGGCGGGTGGCCGCTGGTACTGGGTCACACCCTGGAGGACCTGGCGGTGGCCCGGGCCTGGCGCGGCGATCTGGCCGGGTCCCGGTCGGCGCTGACGCGCGCGGTGGCGGCGTACGGGGACCTGGGCGCCCTGTGGGACATCGCCCGGGCCGATGCCCGGCTGCGGAGCCTGGGGGTGCGCCGGGGCAGCCGGTCGGCCCGGCGGCGGCCGGCGAACGGCTGGGAGGCGCTGACCCCGGCCGAGCTGAAGGTGGCGCTGCTGGTGGCGCAGGGCCGTTCGAATCCGGAGATCGCGAGCGCGCTGTTCCTGTCGCCCAGGACGGTGCAGACGCACGTGTCGCACATCCTGGCCAAGCTCCAGGTGCGCTCGCGGGCGGCGGTGGCGGCTCAGGCGGCGGCCCGGGCGCCCGGCGCCGATGGTCCGTAGCCGGGCATGGCGGCGCGCAGCGCCCGTAAGGCGTAGTACGTACGGGACTTCACCGTCCCGGGAGGAACTCCGAGTACCTCGGCGGCCTCGCAGACGGAGGCTCCGCGGAAGTAGATCTGCACCAGCACGGCGCGGTGCTCGGGGCTGAGTGACAGCAGGGCTTCGCGCAGGTCCAGGGAGGTGACGGCCTCCTCGGTGCGGTCGTCGGCGGCCGGGGAGTGCTCCAGGGCGTCCGGCCCGACCTCGGCGGGGCGCACCTGGCGGGCCCGCCGGGCGTCGATGGCCAGGCGCCGGCCGACGGTGTAGAGCCAGGGCCGCACGGAGGCGTGGGAGCTCTCCAGGGCCTCGGGGTGGGTCCAGGCGCGGAAGAGGGTCTCCTGGAGGAGGTCCTCGGCGCGGTGCCGGTCGCCGAGGGTCAGGCCGAGGAGGAAGCCGTAGAGGGCCTTGCCGTGCTCGCCGTGCAGCCGGGCGAGGGCGTGGGCGTCGGTGCGACGGGTCAGGGTTCTGGTCACGGGGTGCCCCTTCCGGGTCGGATGACCTGAGCGTGACGGAGGGGTGCCGTGGAGTTATCCGCCGCTTGGCGTATCCCGCCCCGCGGGTCGCCGACCGGTCGGCCGAACAAGTCGAACGGTCGACCGGTTCCGCCGGGGGCACGGGGTCCGGGGCGGAGCCCCTGCTGGACAGGGCCGTGGCCCGGGAAACGGCCGTGGCCCCCGGGGCCGTCCGTGGGGACGGGCCCGGGGGCCACGGGAGGAAACGTGGGAGCTAGCTCCAGCTGGCGTGCAGCGGCTTGCCCTCGGCGTAGCCCGCGGCCGACTGGACGCCGACCACGGCCTTCTCCTCGAACTCCGCGAGGGATCCGGCACCGGCGTAGGTGCACGAGGACCGGACACCCGCGATGATCGAGTCGATCAGGTCCTCGACGCCCGGACGGGCCGGGTCGAGGAACATGCGCGAGGTGGAGATGCCCTCCTCGAACAGACCCTTGCGGGCCCGGTCGTAGGCCGACTCCTCGCTCGTACGGTTCTGCACCGCACGCGCGGAGGCCATGCCGAAGGACTCCTTGTACAGGCGCCCCTCGGCGGACTGCTGGAGGTCGCCCGGGGACTCGTACGTACCGGCGAACCAGGAGCCGATCATGACGTTCGACGCGCCGGCGGCCAGCGCCATCGCCACGTCGCGCGGGTGACGGACGCCGCCGTCGGCCCACACGTGCTTGCCGAACTTCTTGGCCTCGGCCGCGCACTCCAGCACCGCGGAGAACTGCGGGCGGCCCACGCCGGTCATCATGCGGGTGGTGCACATGGCGCCGGGGCCCACACCGACCTTGATGATGTCCGCGCCGGCCTCGATCAGGTCGCGCACGCCCTCGGCGGCGACGATGTTGCCGGCCACGATCGGGACCTGCGGGTCCAGCGCGCGGACGGCCTTGATCGCGTTGATCATCGACTCCTGGTGGCCGTGCGCCGTGTCGATGACGAGCGTGTCCACGCCCGCGTCGAGCAGCTGCTTGGCCTTGGCCACGAAGTCGCCGTTGATGCCGACGGCGGCCGCGATGCGCAGCTTGCCGTTGGCGTCGGTGGCCGGGGTGTACAGGGTCGCGCGCAGCGCGCCCTTGCGGGTGAGGATGCCGACGAGCTTGCCGTCCTTGTCGACGGCCGGCGCCAGCTTGCGGTGGCCGGCGTCGAGCTTGTTGAAAGCCTCGCGCGGGTCGATGTCGGCGTCGATGAGCAGCAGCTCCTTCGACATGACCTCGGAGAGCTGGGTGAAGCGGTCCACGCCGGTGAGGTCGTGGTCGGTGACGACGCCGATCGGGCGGCCCTCGCCGTCGACGACGACGCCGGCGCCGTGGGCGCGCTTGGGCAGCAGGGACAGCGCGTCGGCGACGGTCTGGGTGGGCGCCAGGGTGATCGGGGTGTCGAGCACGAGGTGGCGGGTCTTCACCCAGGAGATGACGTCGGTGACGACCTCGATCGGGATGTCCTGCGGGATGACCACGATGCCGCCGCGGCGGGCGACCGTCTCGGCCATCCGGCGGCCCGCGATGGCGGTCATGTTCGCCACGACGAGCGGAATGGTGGTGCCGGTGCCGTCGGGCGCGGAAAGGTCGACGCCCTGACGGGAACCGACCGCGGAGCGGCTCGGCACCATGAACACATCGTCGTACGTCAGGTCGTACGGCGGCTTCAGGTCATTGAGGAAACGCACGTGCTGAACATCCCAGTCGATCGGAGGATCTTTCTATGGCCTCGACAGGGCAGCAGCCGAGGAAACGCACGTACTTCATTCTCCCATGACCCGGGGTTTACACCGCCCGGGTCGATCGTCCAGGACATACCGGGCCGCCTGGTCTGTTCCTACAGAACTTCGGTCCGGCGCCGGTCTCTCACCCACTCACGGCGGCCCCGGCGGCCTGCGCCGTGCGCCGGTGCACCGGGCCGCGGCGCTGCGCCAGTGGGAGGACGGAGCCGCCGTGCCGGACCGCCGTGAACTCGGCGGCTATGGCCAGGGCCGTCTCCTCGGGGGTCGCGCCGCCCAGGTCGAGGCCGATCGGGGAGCGCAGCCGGTCCAGGGCGGCCTGCGGCACTCCTTCCTCGCGCAGCCGCGCGGCCCGTTCGGCGTGGGTGCGCCGCGATCCCATTGCGCCGACGTACGCGAGTGGCAGCCGCAGGGCGAGCGCGAGCAGGGGTACGTCGAACTTGGCGTCGTGGGTGAGGACGCAGACGGCGGTACGGGAGTCCAGCCGCCCCGCGTCCCGTTCCTCGGCCAGGTGCCGGTGCGGCCAGTCCACGACGACCTCGTCGGCGTCGGGGAAGCGGGCCGGGGTCGCGAAGACGGGCCGGGCGTCGCACACGGTGACGCGGTGGCCGAGGAAGGCGCCGATCCGCGCCAGGGCCGCGGCGAAGTCGATGGCTCCGTAGACGATCAGCCGGGGCGGTTCGGCGGCCGATTCGACCAGCAGGGTCAGCGGCTCTCCGCACAGTCCGCCGGCCGTGCCGAGCTCGACGGTGCCGGTGCGCCCGGCCAGCAGCAACGCCCTGACCTGCACGGTAGCGGCCCGGTCCAGCTCCGCGCCCGCGCCCAGGGTGCCCTCGTGCGATCCGTCGGCGTGCACGGCGAGTGCTCGGCCGAGCTGGGGCCGGGGGCCGCTGACCACTCGGGCCAGCGCGGCCCGCGTCCCGCCGGCGGCGGCGTCGAGCACCGAGCCGAGGACCGGGCGCACCGGGTCGCGCCCGCGCACCGGCGTGACCAGGACGTCCAGGACTCCCCCGCAGGTGAGGCCCACGGCGAAGGCGTCGTCGTCGCTGTAGCCGAAGCGGTGCAGGCCGCCCTGGCCGGATTCGATCGCGTCGAGGCAGAGCTCGTGCACGGCGGACTCCACGCAGCCTCCGGAGATGGAGCCGAGCGCTGTGCCCCGGTCGTCGACGGCGAGTGAGGCGCCCGGTCCGCGTGGCGCGCTGCCGCTGACGGAGACGACGGTGGCCAGGGCGAATTCCCGGCGCGCGGCACACCACGCGCGTAGCTCCTCGGCTATGTCGAGCATCAGCGGATGTACTCACGGCGCGGGGTCTGGCCGGGAATGAGCGGCCGGGGCGGCATGACGGCCGGGGCCGGCGGCCGGGGGAGGGCGGGCCGGGCCGCGGCGGCGGACCGGGTGGCGACGGAACGGGCGGCGACGGAACGGGCGGCTCCGGTGTAGGCGTCGTGCGCCGGGTCGCGCGCGCCGAGGAGTTTCGCGGCGTGGGCGACGCTGGCCAGGGTGGCGTGGTGGTGCCAGCCGCGGAAGGAGCGGCCCTCGAAGTCCCGGATCCCCACGGGTTCGCAGATATCGGTGAAGTCGAGGGAGACGCGGTCGGTGAGCTTGGCGAGCAGGAACAGCTGGGCGAGGGGCCGGTCGCCGATGTTGGTGATCCAGAACTCGGAGGGCAGCAGGGCGGCTTCGGTCCAGGCTCCCAGCAGCAGCAGCGGGGTCGACGGCGCGGGTGCGGGCCGGTCCTCGCTGGGGGTGGCGAGGATGGAAGCCGAGGTCAGCAGGGTCACCGCGCCTTCGGACCTGCCGTGCCGGGTCCATTCGACGACGCGGCGCTGTGAGCGCAGGGAGTCGATGAGCTCGCGGGCGGGCGCGGTGTGGGGGCCCGGCTTGTGGCGGCCGGCGCCACCGAAGGAGACGGGCAGCGAGCCGTCGACCTTGAAGACGAAGGGGATGTCCTGGAGGGCGAAGGACTCGATGCTCTGCGGGAGGTCGGCGTTGGAGACCTCCATCACCACGGGCCGGCGCTGGAGTTGCCAGGTGGCGGCCATCCGCTGGACGGCGTGTACGGCGTCCTGGGTGGGGGTGAGGGAGCGGGCCGTGTCGGGGATGCCGGCCCTGCGGCGGCGCAGGAGTTCGCTGGTCCAGGGCCCGGGGAGGGTGAGGGTCCATTCGACCGGGAAGCTCGCCTCGCTGGAGGCGAGCCAGATCCCGCTGGCCTGCTGACAGTTGGCGGTGCGGCCGAGCTGGGGGACGAACTGCCGGCCGACGCCGACCGAGCGGTCGCCCGCCTTCTCTATGACCATGGGCTGGAGCACCCAGGCCAGCGGGCGCTGCGCGGTGCGTTCGAGGTGCTGGGCGAGGGAGCGGCGGACCGGGGTCCAGTCCCAGGGGGACTTGCTGATGAACTGCTGAAGACTCTGCTCGACGGAACTGGCTCCTGTTCCGGCGATGTTACGGATGGTTTTCTTTCCGGTGGTCCGCACCAGGCCGTTCAGATAAACGCGGGCCCAGTTTCGCTGGTCCCGCCGGGGTAACGACTCGAAGAGAAGAGAGATCAGGACGTCGATCAATTCGGAGATTTCCTTCGTGGAATCCTCCGGCAGGACTACGCGAGCCATGTGGGCCTCCCCCGCGACCAGCTAGATCCAATACCCTACTTGACCGCAGAGAACGGCCGTAGGCCCCGGCGGCTACTTCCTGAGGTCGCTGGCAGTATCGAGCCGCTCTTCCTCTACCACGAGTGGGATGGGGATCTGGTTCGCCGCATAGTAGAGCGCGATCAGGAAGTGTGCGACAAGCGTGAGCGGTGCGGAGAAGAACGCGAGGAGCACGGTCAGGGGGTAGGCGATGGCGCCGAGACCGAAACGAACCCTGGTCGCCCGCGCACCTTCCTTGTCGACCTGCTCGTGGAAGAGGTGTCCGACCTGGGTGACGTACCACCAGAAGGCCAGGAACGCCAAGGCGTAGGCCACGGTGACGAGACTGTAGAGCACGGCCGCGGCGTTCGCCGAACCGCCTTCCTCCATGAGGTGCTCGGCGAGGACATTGGTCGTGTACGGAATCACCGACACCACCATCAGCACCAGGAGATTCAGGAACA
This sequence comes from Streptomyces sp. NPDC006463, assembly GCF_042870715.1. Taxonomy (NCBI): domain Bacteria; kingdom Bacillati; phylum Actinomycetota; class Actinomycetes; order Kitasatosporales; family Streptomycetaceae; genus Streptomyces; species Streptomyces sp. NPDC006463. The sequence continues at coordinate 52,984 of NZ_JBIAHP010000026.1, forward strand.
ACAGCGGGCGGTCGACGCGCTTGAGGTGACTGAAGATGGTGTGGTGATTCACCCACATCACGCCGATGATGAGGAAACTCACCACGTACGCGGCGTAATGCGGCCACTGTTCCCGGACCCCGTGCCAGAAATCGGATCCCGTTTCCTCCGGAACCTTCAATTCCAGGACGAGGATCGTAATGATGATGGCGAATACACCATCACTGAATGCCTCGATCCGTCCGGTTTCGCGTTCCATGGCCTCCCCTTCGCCACTGCATATATCTACGACTCGCACATACGGGGAGGGCGTACGCCCCCCGCCCTCCCCGCACACGCTACCCAGATTTCGGCCGTCAGCCGCCGAATCCGGCAGTCTGCCGCCAGATTCGGCCATCGCGGACGACAAGTGTCCCGAACGCGTGCTCCGGTTCACCGTTCAGGTTCATGATCGCCCGATAGAAGATGGTGTCGTCCGTCTCGATGTACTCCTGGAGTTCCACCAGGGTGGGCTTCACGGTGAGATAGCCGGTGAACGTCTCGCGAACGGCGTCGATGCCCACCGAGACCCCCTCGAAGCGCAACAGCACCGCGTCGTCGGTGTAGTTCTTCATGACCGCCTCGATGTCCAGGGCGGCCAGCGCTTCCATCTGGCGGACGAACACCGGGTGCAGCTTGGAGATGTCGTACTTGGCCATGTCGACTCCGTTCATTCAACTGGTGGAGGAGCTGGACGGGGAACTGGTCGGAGTGGGTGCTTCGGCAGGTGAGGCGCAGGACTGGGTGCTCCCGGCGAACGGCAGCCGCACGACCATCCGGGTCTCGCCCGGGCGCGAGCGGGCCGTGATCGACCCGTGGTGCCGCTGGGTCACGATGCGGTAGCTGAGGTGCAGCCCCAGGCCCGTGCCCTTGCCCACGTCCTTCGTCGTGTAGAAGGGTTCGAAGATCCGCGGCAGGGATTCCTCCGGGATTCCGCGGCCCGTGTCGGTGATCTCCACGACCATGCAGACGCCTTCGGCACGGGCGCGCAGCGTGAGCACGCCGGCCCCTTCCATGGCCTCGGCGGCGTTGTCGACCAGGTTGGTCCACACCTGGTTCAACTCGCTCGGATAGCCCGTCAGTTCGGGCAGGTCCGGCTCGTACGCGCGCACGATGCTGATCCCGGCGAGCTTGGCACGCAGCACGACCAGCGTGTTCTCCAGCCCTTCGGTCACCGGGAAGCGCTGTTCGGGCGCGCGGTCGAGATTGGCGTAATCCCGGGTGGCGGAGACGAGTTGGGAGATGCGCGGGCCGGCCGCCCGGAGTTCCGCGGCGAGCGAGCGGATCTCCAGCAGCGCCGCCAGGTGGTCCAGGGCGGCGGCGAGGGCGGGCTCGCCGACGCCCTCCAGCCGCTCCAGCAGCCAGCCCAGCTCCAGCCCGAGGTCCGCCACCCCCGAGCCGAGCAGACCGGACCGTTCGGTGCCCGCCTCCTCGGCCCAGTCGGCGATCTCCTCCTCGGCGTCGGCCTGGGCGAGCGGGTCGGTGATGTCCGGCGGCGGCAGCTTGTCCAGTTCCTCCGCGAGCCGGTCGAACACGGATCGCTCCGCGCCGGTGGCGGCCGCGCCCCACGCCTGGGCGGTGCGGGTGAGCCGGTCGAGGGCGGGGGCCAGCTCCTGCGCGGCCCGGGCCACGGCGGCCGCCGGGTTGTTCAGCTCGTGGGCCAGGCCCGCGGCGAGGGTGCCGAGCGCCTCCACCGTGGCCCGCTTGCGGGCCTGCACCTCGGAGGACTTGATCCGCCAGGCCAGTACGGGGATCAGTACGGCGGCCACCCCGTGGCAGCGGGTCAGCATCTCGAAGAAGACCGGCTTCGCGTAGGCCACGACGGTGGTCGACGGCCCGCTCGCCGCCGCGGTGGCAACGTAGGAGCCCTCGGTCAGCAGCGGCAGTTCGCCGGTGAACCGGTGGGCGGCCGACGGTTTGCCGTCGTGGTCCTCGGCGGCGGCGCTCTCCTCCTCGGTGGAGTGCCGGGTGAGCACCTCCTCCCGGCCGTCGACGACCTTGGTGACGACCAGCCCGCCCGAGAGCAGGACGTGGAAGCCGGTCGCCTCCTCGCCGTCCCGGAAGAGCACCTCGCCGTCGGCGAGTACCCGGGGCTCGGAGACCGAGACCAGCCAGTCCAGCTGGTCCTCGGTGATCCCGGCGAAGATCTCCAGCCCGCGCAGCGCGGACCTCAGTTCCAGGGCGTTCACGCGGGACTCCCCTCGGCCCGGGTGCGGGCGGCGAGCCGCAGGGTGACCAGCAGGGCCAGCGCGCACACCCCGGCGACGGCGGCCATGAAGCCGACCGAGGTGCGGTGCAGCCCGTGGATGTTGGTGAGCATCCCGGCGAGGACCGCCGGCACGCTCATGGCGAGGTACGCGAAGACGTATACGGCGGCGGTCAGTTCGCCGCGGTGCGCCGGGTCCGCCAGCGCGCTCAGCGCCCGGAAGGAGCCGAGGAAGGCGGCGCCCCAGCCGCTGCCGAGGACCGCCGTGGCCACCAGGAACACGGCGGCCGAGCCGAGACCCAGCGCGAGCAGGACCAGGGCGAGCCCGGCGAGCAGTCCGCACAGCCCGAGCACGGCTGTGTGCAGGGCCTCGGTGCGGCCCAGCATCAGCTGGGCCGCGGTGGCGGCGCCCGCGAGGAGTGCGACCGTGGCTCCGCCGACGAGGTAGTTGGTCGACTCCAGGAGCGAGAGGGCCAGGTGCGGGCCCAGCGAGAGGTAGAAGCCGCCCACGGACCAGACGGCGACGATGGTCAGGACGAGGACCGCGAACCGGCCGCGGGCGCCGGCCGGCACGTGGATCCGGTGCGGGACCACCCGGAAGCGGCCCCCCGCCCCCGGTGCGCTCTCGCGCATCCGGGCCACACCGACCAGGGTCACGGCGAAGGCCCCGACCAGCAGCAGGTAGCTCAGTACGGTCGGCGCGGGCGCGTACTGGACGAGGAGGCCGGCCCCGATCCCGCCGAGCCCGATCCCCACCGTCGGTCCGGCGCTGTTGACCTGGGCGCCGAGCGCGGGCCGGGACGCGGGGCTGAGTTCCAGCAGCGCAGCGCCCATCGCCCCGGTGGCCAGGCCCACGGCGAGTCCCTGCACGGCGCGGGCGGCGAGCAGCAGCCCGAGCCCCTGGGCCGAGGCGAACAGGCCCATCGAGACGATCGCGAGGAGCAGCCCGGCGGCCAGCACCGGGCGCCGGCCGAGGGTGTCGGACAGCGACCCGAACAGCAGGAGCCCGGCGAGCACGGTGACCGCGTACAGCGCGAACACCACCGTGATCATGCCGGAGGACAGGTCCCACTTCTCCTGGTAGAGCACGTAGAGGGCGGAGGGCACGGAGGAGGAGAGCATCAGCAGGACGAGGACCGCGCCCACCACCCAGAAGCCGGAACCTCTGGGCGCACTGGCCGCTGGTGCGGCTGGGTGCACGCTGACTCCCGTGGTCGTTTTCGACATGTCGGCCACTGCTTGCTCAACTCCCCCGTGATGGGCCCCGCGTGGGACCCGTGATGACGGTCAGGCGAGGGCCTGGGCCCTTGCCAGCGCGCGGGCCGTGAGCACCCCCGCGAGGTGGCCGAGGTACTCGGCCGAGGTGCCGCGCCCGGGGACGAAGAGCGCCCGGGGCTCGGCGCGGAACGCCGCGAGTACGGCGTCCGTGGTGTACGGGCCCCCGCGCAGCCGGTCCTCGACCCCGCGCAGCCGCAGCGGGCGGGCGGTGGCTCCGGTGACGGCGATGCGCGGTCCGTCGGGGGTGATCCGTACGGCGGTGGCGCACACCGGGTACCGGGTGGCCCGGTCGGCGGTCTTCTCGAAGGCGGCGGCCCCTCCCGCGGCGGGCACCAGCAGGGCGGTGACGACCGTGCCGGCGGGTGCGCCGCCGGCCGCGAACTCCTCGGCGGAAACGGTCGACCGCCCGCCGGGACCGGCGAGTTCGACCTCGGCGTCGGCGGCGATGGCGGCGACCGGCAGGTCGGTGGCCCGGCCGCCGGCGGCGAGGTTGCCGCCGGCGGTACCGAGGTTGCGGACCTGGGGGTCGCCGTTGGCCCGGGCCGCGGCGGCCAGTTCCGGTGCCCCGGCGAGCACCAGCGGGTCGGCGGAGAGCTCGGCGAGCGTGGTGAGGGCTCCGATCCGCAGCCGCGGACCGTCGGGGGTGCGCGTGATGCCCCGCAGCTCCTCCAGCCGCCGGATGTCGACCAGCAGCCCGGCCCGGTCTGCGCCGGCGCGCAGGTCGGGCAGCAGGGTCTGGCCCCCGGCCAGTACCCGGGCGCCGCGGGTCCCGGACAGCAGGGTGAGCGCCTCGTCGAGGCCGGCGGGCCGGACGTAGTCGAATTCGGTGAGGATCACTGGGCTTCCCCTCTCAGGCGGCGCCAGACCTTCTCGGGGGTGAGCGGCATGTCGATGTGCGTGACGCCCAGGTCGGAAAGGGCGTCGACGACGGCGTTGACGACGGCCGCGGCGGGCGGGACGGTGGCGATCTCGCCGGCGCCCTTGGCACCGAGCGGGTTGTGCGGGCTGGGTGTGCACGTCTTGTCGAGGGCGAAGAACGGCGCGTCGGCGGCGCGCGGCAGGGCGTAGTGGTTCAGGTCGGCGCTGACGAGCAGCCCGTTCTCGTCGTACTCGGCGGCCTCCATGAGGGCCTGGCCGAGCCCGTGGACGATGCTGCCCTCGATCTGGCCGAGGACCACCTTCGGGTTGCCGATGTTCCCGGCGTCGTCGACCGCGGTGTAGGCGACGACCTCGGTCTCGCCCGTCAGCTCGTCCACCTCGACGACCGCGACGTGGGTCCCGAAGGGGTAGTTGAAGTCCGGCGGGTCGAAGTGGGTGGTCTCGTCGAGCGCGGGCTCGATCTCCGGGGGCAGCCCCCAGCCGTACCACATGGCCATCGCCAGCTCGGCGAAGGTCTTGGTGTTCTGCGCGTTGCCCTCCTCGTAGACCTTGCCGTCCTCGTAGACGACCTTGTCCTCGGGGATGCCCAGGAAGACGGCGCCGGCCTTGACCAGCTTGGCCTTGATCTTCCGGGCGGTGAGCGCGACGGCGGGCGCGGCCATGCTGTAGGAGCGCGAGCCGTAGGTGCCCTGTCCGTACGGGGCCTTCAGCGTGTCCCCCTCGTACACCTGGACCTGGGCCGGGTCGATGCCGAGCTCGTCGGCGGCGACCTGCGCGAAGACGGTACCGTGGCTCTGGCCGGTGGAGGCGGAGCCGACGGTGACGGTGACCTCGCCGGTCGGGTGGACGCGGATGTTCGCGCTCTCCCAGGTGCCGCCGAGCATGCCCTCCTTGGACATCCGGGTGGAGGGCCCGACACCGCAGATCGCGACGTACGTGGCGATGCCGACGCCCAGGCGCTTGCCGCGGGTGCGGGCCTCCGCCTTGCGCGCGGGCATGTCGGCGTAGCCCGAAAGCTCGATGGCCTTGTCGAAGTTCGGCTGGTAGTTCCCGGAGTCGTAGGTCCAGCCGAGGCCGTTGTCGTACGGGAACTTCTCCGCCGGCACCAGGTTCTGGCGCCGCACCACCGCCGGGTCCATGCCGATCTCGGAGGCGTACCGGTCGACGAGGCGCTCCATGAGGAAGGCTGCCTCGGCGCGCCCGCTGCCGCGCTGGGCGCCGAGCGAGACGGTGTTGGTGAAGGCGGCGTAGACCTCGCAGAAGGCGGCGTCGATGTCGTACATCCCGCTGATGGAGCGGCCCATCAGGGCGGTGGCGACACCGGGGCCGATCGTCGAGGGGTATGCGCCGAGGTTGGCGTAGCTCGTGCAGCGCACGGCGGTGATGCGGCCGTCGCGGGTGCCGGCGAGGACGACGTGCTGGCGGTGGTCGCGGCCCTGGACGGTGGAGTTCATCAGCCCGGTACGGGTGTCCACCCACTTCACGGGCCGGCCGAGCGCCTTGGACAGCAGCAGGACCAGCGCCATGTCGGGGTACAGGTACCCCTTGGTGCCGAAGCTGCCGCCGACGGTCGGGGCGATCACCCGGAGTTTGTTGAAGGGGATGCCGAGGACCAGCGCGGAAAGCAGGAAGCGGTGGTTGTGCGGGCCCTGGGTGGAGGCGTAGAGGGTGTACTCGCCGGTCGCGGCGTTGTAGTCGCCGACCGCTCCGCGCGGCTCGATGGGGCTGTTGATGGTGCGCTGGTTCACGAGGTCGAGCTCGACGGTGACCTCGGCCGCGGCGATGGCCGCGTCGGTGCGGTCCTTGTCGCCGCAGGTCCAGTACGCGTTCAGGTTGCCCGGGACGGCCTCGTGCAGCTGGGGCGCGCCCTCGGCGAGCGCATCGTCGGCCCGGGTCACCACGGGCAGCGGCTCGTACTCGACGGCGATGGCGGCCAGCGCGGCGGCGGCCTGGCGCGGGGTCTCGGCGACCACCACGGCGATGGGGTCGCCGACGTGGCGCACGGTGTCGCCGGTGAGGACCGGGCGGGCGCCGGGAAGTCCGTAGGGGTGGGGCGGGAAGTGGCTCTCGACCCCGCCGGGTATCCAGATGCACGGCAGCGGCATGACGTCGGTGAAGTCGGCCGCGGTGGCCACCTTCAGCACGCCGGGCAGCTGCTCCGCTGCCTTCGTCTCGATGGAGAGGATCTTCGCGTGGGCGACCGGGCTGCCCAGGATTGCCATGTGGGCCGTGCCCGGCAGGTCGATGTCCCCGACGTACTTGGCCTCGCCGCGCAGGAGCTGCGGGTCCTCGCGGCTGTCCAGCGGCTTGCCGAGGACGCCGTTCCCCTGGAGGGCGCTCTCCCCCGTCACTGCGGTCATGTCCCTCACGCCTCCTGTCCGGCAGCGATGGATGCTGCGGGCGCTTCGGCGCGGGCGGCCGCGCAGGCCCTCTGCACTCCGCGTACGACGCTGTGGTAGCCGGTGCAGCGGCACAGGTTGCCGGTGAGCCACTCACGGATCTCGGGCTCGGTGGGGGCCTCGCCGTCGGCGGTGTTGTCGACCAGCTCGCCGAGGGCCATGACCATGCCGGGGGTGCAGAACCCGCACTGGGTGCCGTGCTCCTGGCGCAGTGCCTCCTGGAGCCCGGTCAGTTCGCCGCCGGCAGTGGTGACGCCCTCGATGGTGGCCACCTCGGAGCCGGCGGCCGAGGCGGTGAGGACCAGGCAGCTCTTGACCGACCTGCCGTCCAGCTGGACCACGCAGGTGCCGCACTGGCCGGTGTCGCAGCCGACTTTGGTGCCGGTCAGTCCGAGGCCGTCGCGGAGTCGTTCCACGAGCAGTTCGTTCGGCTGCGCCGAGAACTGCTCGGGTCTTCCGTTCACGTTCAGTGTGATATCCATGCCAGCGCCTGCGCTTCCGTGAGCGGCCGGTTGAAGAGGGGCCCGCCGGGCTGCTGGAGAATTCCCCCGGAGTGCAGCGGGCCGGTGTCTACGGGCGCGAATCCCAGATCCGTGATGATTCCCGCGACGATTTCCTTCGCTTTCCCGTCGTCGCCCGCCGTGAAATGCGCCAGGCGCTCACCGGCAGCGGTGCCGGCGACTGCGAGAGTTTCGAAGTGCATGGTGTTGAGGGATTTCACGACCTGCGCGCCGGGATACCACTGGGCGACCAGGTCGCTGGAGCCCCGGTCGCCGAGGTCGGCGGGGGCGCCGGGGCCGCTGAACGCGTTCGTGGCGTCCACCAGCACCTTGTCCTGCACGACGTGCGGCGGCAGCAGGCCCCGCACGCTGTCGAACGGCACCATCAGCACCAGGAGTTCGGCCTGCCCGGCCGCCTTGGCGGGGTGCGCCGCCGAGGCCGCCGGGCCCAGTTCGGCCACGAGCGGGCCGAGGGTCTGCGGGCCCCGGGCGTTGGCCAGCACGACCTCGTGGCCTGCCGCCACCAGGATCCGTGCGAGGACCGTGCCGATCCGTCCGGTGCCGATGATGCCTGTCCGCATGTGACGCTCCTCGATCGCTGGATTCCGCGCGGCCCGCGGTGTCAGTCCATGCCGATCCAGACCGACTTGGTCTGGGTGTAGCTCTCCAGCGACTCGGGTCCGCACTCGCGGCCGTAGCCGGAGGCCTTGTAGCCGCCGTAGGGGACGGAGGGGTCGTACTGGTTGTAGCAATTGACCCAGACCGTGCCCGCCTTGATCTGCGAAGCGACGCGGTGGGCGCGCCGCAGGTCCTTGGTGTGGACTCCGGCGGCGAGGCCGTAGGCGCTGTCGTTGGCGATGCGTACGGCGTCGTCCTCGGTGTCGAAGGGGATGATCGACAGGACCGGCCCGAAGATCTCCTCCTGAGCGATCCGCATCCCGTTGTCGACGCCCGTGAAGACGGTCGGCAGGAAGTAGAGGCCCTGGCTGGAGGCGCCCTCGGGGGTCCACCCGGTGCCGCCTGTGCGCAGGATCGCGCCTTCCTTCTCGCCGACCTCGATGTACGAGCTGACCTTGTCGAACTGGCCGCGGTGGGCCAGCGGCCCGAACAGCGTGGCGGGGTCGCGCGGGTCGCCCGGCTTGAGGGCGGCGGCCCGGCGGACCAGGCGTTCGACCATCTCGTCGTGGATGGGCCGGTGCAGGAGCAGGCGGGAGCCGGCGGTGCAGATCTCGCCCTTGTTGTAGTAGATGCCGAAGAAGGCGAGCTCCTCGGCGGCGTCGAGGTCGGCGTCGGCGAAGACGATGTTGGCGGACTTGCCGCCGAGTTCCATCGTCACCTTCTTCAGGGTGCCGGCCGCCTTGCGGATGATGGACTGGCCGACCACGGTGGAACCGGTGAAGGCGATCTTGTCGATGTCCGGGTGGTCGGTGAGGGTCTCGCCCAGTTCCACGCCGGGACCGGTGATCACGTTCAGCACACCGTCCGGGATCTCCGCCTCCTGGAAGAGCTCGGCGATCTTCAGGGCGGTGAGCGGGGTCGCCGGGGAGGGCTTGTGGACGACCGTGTTCCCCGCCGCCAGCGCCGGTGCGATCTTCGTCATCGACAGCAGCAGCGGGAAGTTGAACGGGGTGATGGCGCAGACCACGCCCAGCGGCTCGCGCAGGGTGTAGGCCAGCTGGCCGCCGGCCGGCGCCCGCGAGGAGCCGTCGACGCGGGTCACCGCACCGGCGTAGTAGTGCATGAGCTGGGCGGCCATGGGAGCGTCGACCGTGCTGGAGAAGGCGAACGGCTTGCCCATGTCCACGGTCTCCAGCAGGGCGATCTCCTCCAGGTCGCGCTCGATGAGCTCACCGACCCGGTTCAGCCTGAGCGCGCGCTCCTGGGCGGAGAGTCTGCTCCACGGACCTTCCTCGTACGCCTTGCGGGCGGCGGCGACGGCCGCGTCCGCGTCGGCGGCGGTGGCCTGGGCCACCGGCACGATCTCCTGGCCGTCCACGGGGCTGATGTCCGGTTCGGTACGGCCGTCCTGGGCGGGGACCCATTTGCCGCCGATGAACAGTTTTCCGGGGTTGGCCAAGGGCTGGTCGCTGAGCGCGCGCTTGGTCATGGCTGCCTTCCGGTGTCGGATGCGGGGGCGGTACTAGCCCTTCGCGAGCTGCGATAAGAACGTCTCGGCGAGGGCCTTGGAGGAGTACGGGTTCTGACCGGTGGTCAGTTTGCGGTCCACGACGACGTGCGAGTCCCAGATCGCCTCGGCCTTCTCGTAGCGGGCGCCGAGCCGGGTGAGCTCGACCTCCAGGATCAGCGGGAGCCGGCCGGCCATGTTGGTGACGAGCTCCTCGCTGTGCGAGAAGGCGGTCATCCGGTAGCCCTCGAAGGGCCAGCGGCCTTCGCCGTCGCGCAGCGCGAGCAGCGAGGTGTGGCCGTGGCACACGGTGGCGAGCGGCTTGTCCTGGGCGATGATCCAGCGCAGGATCTGCGCGAGTTCGTCGGACTTCGGCAGGTCGCCGATCGCGCCGTGACCGCCGCTGACGTACACGCCGTCGTAGTCGGCGATGTCCTTCTCGGTCAGGGACTCCAGCGCGATGGGGGACTTCAGCTGGGGGGTGTTCTCGATGACCCGGACGTACTCGGCGGCGTTGGCCGCGTCCTCGTCCGGCGAGCCCTGCGGCCGGACCCACTGGAGGAACTGGGGATCGATGCTCGTCTGGTCGACGGTCGGAACCTGGCCACCGATCGTCGCGACGTCCACGGCGTGGCCCGCGGCCTTGAACAACGTAAAGGGAACGACGAATTCCTCGGCCCAGAATCCCGAGGGGTGCTGTTCGCCGTCCAGCAGATGGAGCGTGGCCTTGGCCGTCATGACGACGAGAATCTTCATGATTCTCTCCTTGTTCTGGATTCGCTGCCGATTCAACACGGCGCCCGCAAGGGGCGTAAGGGGACGGCGTCAGGCCCGCGATACTTCGTCACGTGCGTCCAACGCCGAGATGATGGTGCGGAATTCACCGACCAGTGGGTGGTCGGGATGAGCTTCTGCGAATATGCGTTCTCCGTACAGCGCCGCCATTTCCGGCGAGTACGGAAGGATTCCGGCCAGCGGTGCGCAGTAGACCTCCTCGGCGCGCCGCCGGGCCTGCACCCGGTCGATGCCCTCGGGGGCCATGCTCAGCACCACGGTCCGCCGGCAGGCCAGGCGCCCCGCGAGGGCGATGGTCTCCTCGACCCCGGAGAGGTCGATCCGGTCGGCCCGGGCCATGATCATCAGTACGTCGGCGCTCGCCATGGCGGTGACCGACTCGTTGTTCAGCCCGGCGTGGGTGTCGAGGAGCAGTACGTCGAGGGCGTAGTGCCCGGCCAGCCGGTCGAACCCCTCCGGGAGCAGACCCACGTCGTAGCCGCTGGTCATGAGCTCGCGCAGGGCCGCGGTGCCGGTCCGGGCCGGTACGACGTACAGCCCGGGCGCGCCCACCTGCTGGGCCGCGGCCTCGATCTCGCAGCGGCCGAGCAGGTAGTCGGCCAGGGAGGCGCCGGGTCCGAGCCGGAACAACAGGTCCAAGGTGGGTGACTGGATGTCGGTGTCCACCACTCCCACCCGGCGCCCCCCGGCCGCGATCAGCAGCGCGAGGTTCGCCAGTACCGAGGACTTGCCCGTCCCACCACGGTGCGAGTGCACCACGATGGTGCGGGTCACCTAGGCCACCACCTTGTGACCGGCACCGTCCGCGTACGGCCCCCGCGCCGCGCGTGGCCGGTGCAGGGCCAGCATGGTGACGTCGTCGTGCTGTTCGGCGGTGCCGGTGTGCTCGCGCACCGCCCAGTCCATCCGGTCGACCACGTCCTTGCCGCTCACCGGGGCGCCGGCGAGCAGTTCCAGCATCCGTTCGTCGCCGAGGAAGCTGCCGTTGGGGCAGCGGGCCTCGGGGACGCCGTCCGTGAAGGCGAAGAGCGTGTCGCCGTGGTCCAGCTGGGCGTAGCCCAGGGTGTACACGCAGTCGGGCAGGACCCCGACGGCCGGGCCGGTGACGTCCAGAGCGACGGGCCGGCTGCCGTCGGCGCGCAGCAGCAGCGGCGGGTTGTGGCCGCCGTTGATGTAGACGAGGCTGCCGGTCAGCGGGTCGAGCACGCCGAAGAACAGGGTGGCGAAGTAGCCCTGGCGCAGGTGGTTGCGGGTGAGGTAGCCGTTGGTGGCGGTGACCGCGTTGAGCAGCGGGGTGGCACCGACCACCGGGATCCGCCGGCTGCCGCCCGCGCGTCCGGCGACCAGGTGCTGCAGGCCGCTGTTCTCCGCGGTGTGCCGCAGCAGCGAGCGGATGAGCGCCATGAAGAGCGCCGCCCCGACCCCCTTGTCGCAGACGTCGGCGACGACGAAGGCGAGCCGGCGACCGCGGGAGATCTCGAAGACGTCGTAGAAGTCGCCGGCGACCTGGCGTGCGGGCCGGAACCGGACGTCGATCTCCCAGCCGTCCGGGACGGGCAGCGATTCGGGCAGGAACCCGGCCTGAATCTCCCGGCCGATCTCCAGCTCCTTCTCGTAGCCCATGAGTTCGGCGCGGGCGTCGGCTTCGCGCAGGGTGCGGCCGAGTCCGGCGCGCTCCGAGCAGCTGTGCAGGCGGGCCCCGACGAGGGTGGGCAGGAAGGGAGGCACGAGGTAGTCGTGCCCGATCCGGACGTGTTCCTCCAGGGCGGCGAACTCGGTCACCGTCCAGACGACCACGATGGGGGCCCCGGCCCAGCGGCGCAGCCGGCGTACGGCCGACCGTACGGACTCCCCGTCCGATTCGGCCGGGGCGAGCAGCACGTCCGCGACGGGCAGCAGCTCCTGCGGGCCTTCCCGGAGCTCCGTCAGCGTGCGGGTGACGAGTTCCGCGTCCATGGTCCGCAGCGCCGTCAGCAGCTCGGGCGGCGGTGGCGGGTACTCGTCGAGGATGATCACGGTCGTGGAGGGCATGGGTCCGTCCCCTCAGCCTTCACTGTCAGCATGCTGATGTTGCGGCCGTCCCTGTGCGCATAGCTGAACTCGTCCACGCTGGTCAGTGCCAGATGGATGCCGAGACCGCCGATCCGCCGGTCCTCGGGGGCGACCCCGGGGTCGGGCGGGAGGCGGCCTTCGACGGGGTCGAAGGCGGGTGCGGCGTCTTCGATGGTGATCTGCACCCCGCCCGGGCCGGAGCGGCCCCGGACGGTGATCCGTCCGTCGCCGCCCCGGTACCCGTGCATCACGATGTTCGTGGCCAGCTCGTCCACGGCCAGCCGGAGCCGGTAGGTGGCGCCCTTGTCCAGGCCCGCCCGTCCGGCCAGCCGCAGCACGAACGAGGCGATCTCGCCCAGTGCCCCCACCGTCGCGGGCACCTCCAGTACGACGAGCGTCCTCGCCAGTTCGACCATCTCACTCACGGTGGTCACTCATCGGAGAGAAGGATGCTGCGGTCGAGCCCAGCCGTCCGGATGGTCCGGGACACGGGCTCGATGGCACCGACCACCTTGATGGTGACGTTGTTCGCGACCTTCTGCTGGGCGAAGACCAGGGAGCGGAGTCCGGCGCTGGCCATGTAGCCGACGCCGGCCATCCTGATCTCGACGGTGCTGGTGCCGTGTCCGGCGGCCTTCTCGATGGTCTGGTGGAAGTCCGGCGCGGTCTTGGCGTCCAGCTCGCCCGTCAGTTCGATCACGGTGGTGTCGCCCTCGATGCTCAGGGACACGGAAAGCGGCATGTCAGGTCTCCTTCGGTCACAGCATCTCGGGATCATTGGTACGGCCCACCAGGATCACGACCGACCGCGGGCCGATCAGGTACTTCCCGGCGTTGTCCAGTTCCTGCTCGGTACCCGGGGTGCGGATGTCGTACGGCGCCTCGGCCCCCGTGTCGGCGAAGAGGTGCCAGCTCCGCCCGCCGGGCAGTGCGGGCAGTTCCAGGTCGTGCGACTCCCAGTGCGAGTTCATGGCCACGTACACCACGTCGTCGTCACCGGCGCCGCAGCGGGCCACCGCGAGCAGCCGGCTCTCGGCCGACCAGTCGGGCTGCCAGGCCCGCTCCCCGTGCCAGCTGATGTCCGGCAGGCCCAGGTTCTCGCGGACCTGTCCGGTGGGGTGGACGGTGGAGCGCAGCTCGCGGTGGTGCTTGCGGAACTCGATCATCTCCCGTGTGAACCGGAGCAGTTCGGCGTTGTCGTCGACCTGGTCCCAGTCGAACCACGAGAGCTCGTTGTCCTGGCAGTACGTGTTGTTGTTGCCCTGCTGGGTGCGTGCGACCTCGTCCCCGGCCAGCAACATCGGGATGCCCTGGCTGGTGAAGAGGATCGCGAGGGCGTTCTTCATCTGGCGCAGCCGCAGCGCGTTGACCTCGGGGTCGTCGGTCGGCCCCTCGGCGCCGCAGTTCCAGCTGGCGTTGTCGTTGCCGCCGTCGTTGTTGTTCTCGCCGTTGGCCTCGTTGTGCTTGTCGTTGTAGGAGACCAGGTCGGCGAGGGTGAAACCGTCGTGCGCCGTCAGGAAGTTGACGGACGCCGAGGTCCCGCGGCTGGAGTAGAGGTCCGGCGAGCCGGCGATGCGGGTGGCCAGTTCGCCGGTCACCCCGGGGTCGCCCTTGAGGAAGCTGCGCACGGTGTCCCGGTACTTGCCGTTCCACTCCGCCCAGCGGCCGTACGCCGGGAAGTTGCCGACCTCGTAGAGGCCGCCCGCGTCCCAGGCCTCGGCGATGAGCTTGGTGTGCCGCAGGACGGGGTCGAAGGCGAGCAGTTCCAGCAGCGGCGGGTTGGGCAGCGGGGTGCCGTCCAGGGCCCGGCCGAGGATGGCCGCGAGGTCGAAGCGGAAGCCGTCGATGTGGTAGTCGGCGACCCAGTGGCGCAGGCAGTCGAGCACGTAGTTGCGCACGACGGGGTGGTTGCAGTTGACCGTGTTGCCCGTGCCGCTGAAGTTGAAGTAGTACCCCTCGGGCGTGAGCATGTAGTACGTGGCGTTGTCGAGCCCCTTGAAGGAGATCGTCGGCCCGTGCTCGTTGCCCTCGGCGGTGTGGTTGAAGACGACGTCGAGGATGACCTCGATGCCGGCGGCGTGCAGGTCCTTGATCAGGGTGCGGAACTCGTCACCCTGCATCCCGTACCGTCCGGTGGCCGCGTAGCCGGCCTTCGGCGCGAAGAACGAGACGGTGTTGTAGCCCCAGTAGTCGAAGAGCTTCTCGCCGGTCTCCGGGTTGGAGCGCGGGTTGTCGCTCTCGTCGAACTCGAACACGGGGAGCAGCTCGATGCAGTTCACCCCGAGGTCCTTGAGGTACGGGATCTTCTCGCGCAGCCCCGCGAAGGTGCCGGGGGCGGTGACGCCCGAGGAGGGGTGCCGGGTGAAGCCGCGCACGTGGGTCTCGTAGACGACGAGGTCCTCGGCGGGGATGCCCAGCGGGGTGTCGTCGCCCCAGTCGAAGTCCTGGAGGCAGACCCGGGAGCGGTACTGGTAGCCGCGGCTGCGGTCCGGCTCCACGCCCCACACGTCGCGGCCGGCGATCAGCCGGGCGTACGGATCGGAGAGCACCTGCCGGGCGTCGAAGCGGTGGCCGGTGACCGGGTCGTACGGGCCGTCGGCCCGGTACCCGTACTCGATGTTCTCGTGGTCGAGGCCGAAGACCGTCATGGCGAAGACGCTGCCGGTGCGGAATTCCTCAGGGAACTCCAGCTCGGCCATCGGCTCGGGCTCTCCGCGCTTGTAGATGACCAGGGTCATGGAGGTGGCCTGGTCGGAGAAGACGGAGAAGCTGACCCCGCCGGGGACCACGTTGGCCCCGAAGGGGAACGGTTTGCCGGCGCGGACGCGGTACCCGCCCACCTCGTGGGTCGGGTACGCGTCGACGCGCAGGACCTGCTCGGACTGGGCCTCGCTCATCGCGCGGCCCTGGCCTTGGCCTTGGCGGCCGCGGCGGCGGCCTCGCCGGTCTCGAAGAAGTCGAGGAACCCGGTGGCCGACATGACGAACCGGACTTCCTCGCTCACCCCGTAGAGGGTGACGGCGACGCCGGCGTGCTGCGCCTCGCGGTAGACGACGAGCAGGGTGCGCAGGCCCGCGCTGGAGACGTAGGTGACCGCCGTGAGGTCGATCTTCAGCGGCTTGCCCTCACGGACCAGCGGCAGCAGGGCCTGGAGCAGCGCTCCGGATGTCTCGCTGTTGATCTCACCGGTGGCGACGAGCACGGTGCCCGTCTTGTTCCGGCGTTCCTTGACGTTGAGAGTCATTGCATTCCCCTCTGGTTGGGGCGCCCCCCGTTGAGCGCTACTTCTTGGCCACTGGACGCAGCCGGACCTTGACCTTCACCCGCCCCTGGACATCGGGCAGCCGTACGGTGAGGGCTTCGGCGTCGAAGTCCGTGTACGGCTTCTCGTCGATCTCGACGGACGCGATCCGCACCGAGCCGGCCGGGAGCAGGTCGGGCGAGACGCGCAGGACACGGTCGGGCAGGTTGGTCGGGTCGGGCTGGAAGTGGAAGTCCATCTCCCGGCCGTTGATCAGGAGGTTGTTGTAGACGGCGGAGAGGTAGCAGAGCTCCGCCGAGTGGTACATGGACATCGAGTGGCTGCCCTTGAGCCGCTCGGTGCCGAGCAGGTACGGCGTACCGCTGGCGAGCACGTTGAAGTAGACGGCGCCCTCGTCGTGGTCGAGGAAGAAGGTGTTGTAGAACGCCTGCGCCTGCCGGGCCTCGCGCAGGTTCGCCTCGCCGCCGACCGTGCCGTTCAGGATGAGGTAGGCGAGGATCGCCTGCTCCTGCTGCCACCAGGCCTTGCGGTCGTGCCAGGCGAAACGATACGTCTCCTGGTCACCGGACTTGACCCGCTCGACGACGTCGTACCAGCCGCCGCGCTGCACGTCGCTGCCGACCGCCGGCATGATCTCGCCGATCTTCTTGGCGAGCTCCTCGTACGCCGGCTTGGCCTTCAGCGAGTTCATCCGCATCAGGTTCCAGGCGATCTTCAGGTTGTGGCCGACGACGGCGCGGTCCTGCTGCCAGCTGTGCGCCTTGTCGTGCGACCAGTCGCGGTTGAAGCGCTCCTGGACGAAGGGGCTGTTCTTGTAGTCCGGGAACTTGTCCGCGATGGTGTCGAAGGTGTACTCGAGGAAGTCGGCGTACTTCTGGTCGCCGGTCGCCAGGTACAGGTTGATCAGGTACGCGGGCGCGTGGTCGCCGACCGAGTTCCAGTTCTTGCGCTCGGCGTTCTCACCGAGGGACTCGTGGTCGGCGCTGAAGAGGATCGGGTCGATGTGCGAGTAGTAGCCGCCCTGCTCCGGGTCGAAGAAGAACTTGTCGAACAGCCGGATGGTGGCGTCCGCGTCGTTCTTGATGCGGATGTCACCGGTGACGCGGTACGTCTGGATGGGGCCGGCCAGCGCGTAGATCTGCTCGTACATCGGGATCGCGTCGTAGTCGTCGGAGAACTCCGAGGTGAACAGCTTGCGCTCGCTGTCCCCGTCGACGCTGATGCCGTGGTACCAGAAGACCACGTCCTCCTCGCTGTCCACGACCCGCATGTGCTTGCGCAGGTACTCGGTGCCGCGCTCGGCGACCTCCAGGTACTCGTCCTTGCCGGTCAGCAGGTAGGCCGAGGCCATGCCGTAGACCAGGCGGGAGATCGTGTCGGTCTCCTGGACGTGGCTCGCGGTCTTGTCACCGCCGAGCCGGATCTCGGTGCGGTACTCGGTGAAGTCCACCGGCCCGTCGCCGAACTGCGCCCGCTTGTAGAAGTCGGCCAGCGACTCGATCTGCTTGATCCACCAGCTGGGTTCCTCGAAGCGGTAGTCCTCGGCGCCGCGGCCCAGGAAGACCAGGCGCTTGGCGTCGAAGCGCCCGCCGTGCTCCGGGTAGTGGATTCCGTAGACGAAGAGGAACCGGCCGGGCGAGAGCATCTCGTCGATGTGCCCGGAGGCGTCGATGTAGGGCTCGTCCAGGTTGCGTACCAGCTCGGCGCTGGGGTCACCGGCGAGCGAGACGTCGAACGCACGCCCGTCGGAGGTCTTCAGACCCAGCACGCGCGAGCCGGAGTCGAAGCGGGTGACGTATCCGGCGATGGTGTCGGAGAAGGAGAAGCTCACGGCATCCGCCATGTCATGCACCGTCCTTGTCGTGAGAGCCCTCGTGAGTACGGTCGTGAGTGCGGTCGTCCTCGTATCCCTGGCTGACTTCGACGATCACTCCGTCGGGGTCGCGGATCCACACGGTCCGCCAGCCGCAGATGAAGTCGTCGAAGTCCAGCGGCCCCAGGGTCACTTCGGCCGCGTCGCCCAGCTCGGCCAGGAACGCGTCCACGCTGTCGGTCTGGAAGGCCAGGTGGCGCATCCGCCCCGGGGCCTGCGGCCCGTCTCCCCCGGCTGCCGCCGGGGGGACCCCCAGCCCCGGGCGGGCCGGTTCGGCGCCGGCCGCGAAGAGCTCCAGGTACGCGTCCCCCTTGCGCAGGAACACGATCTGGGCCTCCCCCAGGTCGACCACCCGGGCCCGGGTGAAGCCGAAGTACCGGGTGTAGAACTCCTCGGTGGTCTTCTGGTCCGTGCAGTTCAGGCCCACGTGCGACCAGACCAGCCCGGCCATCAGCCCTGCCCCCGGCCCCGCCCGGCCGCGATCAGCTCGATGATCCGGCGGGCGAAGAGGTGGTGGTGGGCGCCGGTGCGGCCGGTGACCAGGTCCCCGTCGACGACGACGTCCTCGTCGACGTACTCTCCGCCCATGTTGCGGACGTCACCTATGAGGTTGTTGTGGCAGACCACCTTGCGGCCGCGGATCTTGCCGGGGATCGAGGAGGCCAGCCACATGCCGTGGCAGATGATGCCCTTCAGGACCGTCGGCTCCTCGAAGGCCCGGCGCAGCAGCTCCGTCGCCGGGGCCAGCCGGTCCACGTCCTCGGTGTAGCGCAGCCGGTCGGCCACCATGCCCGAGGGCACGATGATCGCCGAGTAGCGGCGCAGGTCCTCATCGCTCAGCCCCTCCAGGGACTGGCTGGCGGTGAAGGGCGCCCGGTACTCGTGGCCGGAGAAGGTGATGGAGTCGTTGCCCCACAGCCGGGTCAGGAAGTCGACCTCGGCGCCCTCCTCCGCGAACCGGTGCTGGTAGTAGAAGATCTCCGGCTCGTAGAAGTCGCTCTCGACCAGGACCGCGATGCGGGTCCCGCTCAGCGCGCCCTCGCGCAGTACGGCATCAGGCACGGGACACCCCCTTCAGGAAGTCCGCCGCGCGCTCGGCGATCATCGCGATGGCGGTGTGGCAGTTGCCCGACGGGACCGCGGGCATCACGCTCGCGTCGACGACGCGCAGGTTCCGTACGCCGTGCACCCGCAGCTCGGGGTCGACGACGGAGAGGTCGTCGATGCCCATCCGGCAGGAGCCGGCCTGGTGGTGGTAGCTCTCCGACTTCTGCTTCGCGAAGGTGCGCAGGTCGTCGTCGGTCACGGTGCCCGGCCCGGGCTGCAGCTCCTGCTTGTACCAGGGCGAGAAGGCGGAGGTCGCGAAGATCTCCCGGGCGATCTTGATGCCCTGCACCATCCGCTCCAGGTCCCACCGGTCGCCCAGGTAGTTCGGGTTGATCAGCGGGTGGGCCAGCGGGTCGGCGCTGGCGAGCTTGATCCAGCCGCGTGAGACGGGCCGTACGACACCGGGCAGGATGGACACCGTGTTCGGGTGGTCCTGGCCGACGATCACGTCGAAGGGCACGTGGACGAAGGCGATCTGCAGGTCCGGCGCGGGCAGTCCCGGCCGGGAGGACAGGAACAGAGCGCTCTCCGACAGGTTCTGCGCCGGCGGCGGGAGCTCCTGGGTGACCTCGGCCATCAGACCGGTCAGGACGTGGTTGTGGAAGTTCTCGCCGACCCCGGGCAGGGCCGCGGTGACCTCGATGCCGTGTTCGCGCAGCTGGTGCGGGTGCCCGATGCCGGAGAGCAGCAGCAGCTTCGGGGATTCGATCGCCCCGGCGGCCACGATCACCTCCCGGCGGGCCCGTACGGTGTGCGGGCCGGGCTCGGCGGGGGCGCTGTGGCTGTCGCGGACGCTGCGGCCCGGGAACTCGGCGGGGGCCTGGAGCTGGACGTACTCGACGCCCGTGCAGGTGTCCCCGTCGAACAGCAGTCGGGTGCTCTGCGCACTGGTGCGCAGCGTCAGGTTGGAGCGGTCGAGCGCGGGCTCCAGGTACGCGGCGAGGGTGCCCTGGCGGCGGCCGTCGGCCACGTCGATGTGGTGCCAGCCGGTGCCGAAGAGGCCGCGGCGGGGACCGTCGGTGTTGAAGTCGGCGATCTCCTCGTGCCCCAGCTCGACGGCCGCGTCGATGAAGGCGCGGGAGACCGGGTTCGGGCCGTGCTGCCCGGCGTTGGTGATGCGCTGCGGGCCGCGGGTGCCGGTGGTGGCGGCGGTGGCGTCCTCCTGGCCCTCCAGGAGGGCGAAGTACGGGAGCACGTCCTCGTACGCCCAGCCGGCCGCGCCCTGGTAGGCCCAGTTGTCGAAGTCCGAGGCGTGGCCCCGGATGTGCATCATGATGTAGAGGTTGCTGCTGCCGCCGGGGGCCTTGCCGCGCGGTTCGTACGTGCGGCGGCCGCCCAGGCCGGGCTGCGGGGTGCTGGTGTAGCCCCAGTCCACGGGCCCGCCGAGCAGCTTGTACCAGGAGGACGGGTCGTCCACCTCGGGCGGGATCCGCGATCCGCCCGCCTCCAGGACGAGGACGGTGACGTCCGGGTCCTCGGAGAGGCGGCTCGCCAGCACGCTGCCCGCGGTGCCGGATCCCACGACGACGTAGTCGTACTCTTCGGTCTCGGAGACACCCACGAGATCTCCCCCTCAGCCCTGGCTCAGGACCTGGAAGGGGACGGTGTCGTGGTAGTTCGCCATGTAGGCGATCTTCCCGTCCGTGATCCGGAAGAAGTTCATGACCTCGGCCTCGATGGACTCTCCCGAGGCGCTGACCGCGGTCAGGTGGGAGACGGCCGCGGCCTTCTCCCCGTCGACGAGGAAGTGCACGGGCTCGTTCCGGAAGACCCGGTACATGGTGCCCATGCCCTTCATCATCGAGCGCAGCAGTTCGAGGCCCTCGATGTGGCCGGCCAGCTGCTCGTCCATGACCTGGTCGTCGGCGAACAGGTCGCACCAGCGGTCCCAGTCCCCCGCGTTGGCGTACTCGTAGTACTTCGTGAGAATCTCTCGCGGTTCCATGGCGTCACTCATCCCTATCGGTCCCTGCGGGTTCCGTCCGGCGCGAACGGCGCCCAGAACTGGCTGAAGGCGGACGCCGTGTCGCCGAAGAGCCCGTCGCGACCCTCGACGATCCGGCCGTCCCGCCACCGCATGAAGTGGAAGACCGGGTAGTCCATCCGCTCGTACGGGGACCGGCTGTCCTCGGCCGCGCCGTCCCGCAGGGCGACGTTGCGGCACACGTCGGCGGAGCAGTCCTCGCCGACGAGCACCGCTTCCAGGTCCATCCGGAAGGTGCCGCCCGTGAGCTTGTGTGTCTGCCCCATCAGCTCCAGGAAGGCGTCCAGGCTCTCGTACCAGCCGGCGAGCGGGTGGTTGCCCGGTACCAGCCAGCGCAGGTCCTCGGAGTAGTACTCCAGGATGCGCGCCCGGTCGCCGGAGCCCAGCGCGGCGTAGGCCGCCTGCACCCGCTCCCGTGTCACTTCGGTCATCGTGGCTTCTCCTTCGCCGGCGTCAGAGGGAGCCGGAACCGGGCATCGGCGCCAGGTCGTTGACGGTGTACTGCTTGATCAGCGGTCCGTCGGGACCGGCGACCACGGTCCAGGTCTGGTCGGCGTCGAAGCCGAGCCACTGGCTGCGCGCCGCCGGCGGGTCCCAGATCTTGGCCTGCCAGTTGACGAGCACCCGGACGATCGCCCGGTCGCCCTCGATGACGGGCTCCACCTTCGTGACCGTGTGCACCTCGTCGAAGAACCGGTTGGTGACGGCCTCGTACCAGCGGCCGAAGCCCTGGTGGCCGAGGAAGGTGTCCTCGGGGACCTTGAACTCCAGGTCCTCGGTGATCAGGGCGAGCACCTCGTCCAGCCCTACGTGCCTGTCCAGCGCCACGTACCAGTCCTCGGCGAAACTGCGGATCGCGTCCTCGGTCAACTGCCGCTCGGCGGGCATGCGGTCTCCTCCTGTTCCGTGTGCTGCGTGACTGCTCTGGTCAGATCTGGATGTCGACGAGGAACGGACCGGGGTGGGCCAGCATCCGGCTCACGGCGGCGGCCGCCTCGTCCGGCTTCTCCACCCGCGTCCCGCCGGCGCCGAGCGACCGCGCCAGCCCGGCGAAGTCGATCTCGGGGTGGGAGAGGTCGAAGGAGCCGGGGAATCCGTGCTCGGGGATGTCCCGCTCCCGCCAGTACTGGGCGATGTTGTCGTCCAGCAGCCGGTACTTGTGGTTGTTGCAGACCACGAACTTGGCCTCGATGCCGTGCCGGGCCGCCGTCCACAGCGCCTGGTAGGTGTACATCGACCCGCCGTCGCCCGCGAAGCCGACGACGAGCCGGTCCGGGCGGGCGAGCTTGGCGCCGACCGCGCCCGGGAAGCCCACGCCCAGCGAACCGCCCCGGGTGAGGTGGTAGTCGCCCGGGCGCTCCGCCGGCAGGTACTTGGTGACCAGCGGGGAGGTGGTCAGCGCCTCGTCGAAGACGATCAGGTCCCCGCCGGTGCGCTCGGCCAGGGTCCGCAGGAAGACGGCCATCGGCGTGCCGTCGTCCGTCTGCGCCTGCCCGTCGCGGACCCGTTCCCGGGTCCGTACGTCGAGCCGGGCTGCCGCGGCCGCCCGCCGCTGCGGGGTCAGCCGGTGTTCCAGTACGCCGGCCAGGGCGCGCAGCGCCTGCTTGGGATCCGCGGCGAGGCCGAGGTCCACCGGGTGGTTCTTGGCGATCTCATAGGCGTTGAGGTCGATGTGGACGACCTTCGCGCCCTCCCGGAAGGGGCTCTCCAGCTCGGGGAACACCTCCGGGAAGACATAGGTGCCGACGATCAGCACCCCGTCGGCGTCCCCCACGAGGTCCTTGCTGTGCGGGCCGAACATGTGGCCCGTCTGGCCCCGCCGCAGCGGGTGCGAGGCGGCGATGTTGACCTCGGAGGAGTCGACCTCGTACACGTCGGCCCCCAGCAGCTCGGCGACCGCCGCCAGTTCGTTCTGCGCCCCGGAGAGCGAGACCCCGTCCCCGATGAGGACGACCGGCCGCTCGGCGGAGGCGAGCAGCTCGGCCGCCCGCCCCACCGAGGCCGGCGAGGGCGCCACGTCCGTGAGCGGCACCGTGGCGGGCAGGACGGGCTCGGAGTTGAGCTCGTCCAGCACGTCCATCGGCAGCGCCACGAACACGGGCCCGCGGGGCGGGGTGAGCGCGATCTTCACGGCCCGCCGGATGGTGCGGAGCACGGAGTGCCGGTCGGTGACCCGGGTCGCGTACTTCGTCACCGGCTTGGCCATCGCCACCAGGTCGGACGCCATCTGCGCATCCATGGCGTCGTAGCGCACCCCGGCGTCACCGGCGACCACGACCAGCGGGGTGTGGCCGCGCAGCGACTGGTAGAGCATGCCGATGCCGTTGCCCAGCCCCACCCCCGAGTGCAGCTGGAGGAGCGCCGCGCCGCCGGTCGCCCGGGCGTATCCGTCGGCGATACCGGCGGCCACGGTCTCCTGGAGGGCGAGGATGTACTGGAAGTCCTCCGCCGCGTCCACCGCGTCGAGGAATCCCTGTTCCACCGTCCCAGGATTTCCGAACATCACATTCAGGCCGTCGGCCTTGAACTGCTCGATCAGCCTTTCCCGTCCGGGAGTGGCTCCGGTGTTCATCGAACTCCCCCTCATTCCCACGAGTTGCCGGAATTACCAGCCGTAACGGGTGAGACCGTCCTCCAGGACTTCCACGATCTTCTGTCCCGTGAGGTACGAGTCAGGGGTGGACCGTCCGGTCACGAACGGGAAGTCGACGACGACCGAGACCGGCTTGCCGAAATTCCCGTGGTACGCGCCGCGCGGGCCCGTGGCGTCGCGCAGGATGTACTCCAGCGGATACGGCGGCGGCCCCATGTTGAAGTCGGTACCGAGGAATCCGGTGCCGTCCTTGTAGTCGTACTCCTTGCAGTGGCCGGTCACGTGCTTGCCCCAGATGATGCTCCGGCGGTCGCTCCAGTCCCGGGCGAAGGCCAGGCAGGCGACCCCGTAGCACTCCGCGGCCACGACCTTGCCGGCCTTCTTGAAGGCCAGGATCAGGGCGTGCACGCGCTCGTTGTTGGCGAGGTCGGCGATCGGGCCGCTGCCGCCGACGATGAGGATCGCGTCGTACCCGGCGATGTCGGCGTCGAGCTTGTCCAGGTCGCGGTGGTACTGCTCCAGCTTCCGCAGATAGCCCTCGTCGCTCGTGTACGGGCGCTCCGGGACCCACGCCTCGATGTCGAGCGGCGAGTCCAGCCGGTTCGACTGCTCGAACTCCCGGCCCAGCCGGGCGTTCTCCTCGGTGGTGACCGAGCGTCCCAGTGGAGGATCGATGTAGTTCGCGTCGAGGCTCGGCGGAAGAGCGTGTGCACGCTTTCCGGTCGGCGTGGCGAATATGACCTCGTAGCCCCGCTCATCGAACTTCGATACGGGCCCTATCAGTTCTTCGGCCCAGTAACCGTGTTCGGAGACAATGACCAGAATCTTTCTGCTCACGTATTCCTCCAGGCGCCGCCTGTTGTCGTTGGCGTCCCCCACACTGGCCGCGCCCGGAGCCTTCGTCAAAGCGCCGGTGTGCGACTTCGTGAGGTAGCCGCCCACCTCATGGGGGCACCTCAGGAAGTCGTCTCCCGACATCATGAAGTAGCTTCAGGACTACCTGACTTCGGCCGAATCGGTGAACCATTACCAAGGCCGCGCCCTATCGTCTGGACGCGCCGTGAATCACGGGCGCGCGGAGTACGAGACCGTCGAGAAGAAGAGGGACGGGGACGATGACGATGGACCTGTTGTGCACCCACATCGATCGGATACGTCCGGTGAAGCCCGGAACCGAGGGCTGCGAGGAGTGCCTCATCGCCGGTGACAGCTGGGTGCACCTGCGGATGTGCCTCAGCTGCGGGCACGTCGGATGCTGCGACTCCTCGAAGAACCGTCACGCCACCCGCCACTACCGCACCACCGAGCACCCCATCGCGGCCTCGCACGAGCCCGGCGAGGACTGGGCGTGGTGCTACGCCGACAAGCTGATGCTGGACATGGCGTGAGCGCGGCCCCGGAGAGCGCGGCCGTCACGGCCGCCGGCGAGCACGTGGAGAACAAGAAGCCGGTCATCCTGGCCGTGGACGACGACCCCCAGGTGCTCCGCGCCGTCCGCCGTGACCTGCGCAGCGCCTACGGCGACCGCTACCGGGTGCTCGGTGCCTCCTCGGCCGCCGACGCCCTGAAGATCCTGGACTCCCTCGACGAGCGCGGCCACGACCCGGCGCTGTTCCTCGTGGACCAGCGGATGCCCGACGTCACCGGCGTCGAGTTCCTGCTGGAGGCGGTCAGCCGCTTCCCGGACGCCCGCCGCGTGCTGCTGACCGCGTACGCGGAGACCGACGCGGCGATCACCGCCATCAACCGGGTCCGGCTGGACTACTACCTGCTCAAGCCGTGGGACCCGCCGCACGAGCGGCTCTTCCCGGTCCTGGACGACCTGCTGTCGGACTGGCTGGCCACCTACCGGCCCGCGTACGACGGAATCATCGTCGCCGGCCACCTGGTCTCCCCCGGCACCCACGCCGTGCGGGACTTCTTCACGCGCAACGGCCAGCCGTTCCGCTTCCTCAACGTGGAGCGGGACCCCGAGGCGCTGACCCTGATCGCCGCCCAGCCCGACGCGGCGCTCCCGCTGGTCCGCTTCCCGGACGGATCGGTGCTCTCCGCGCCCACCGACACCGAGCTCGCCCAGCGCCTGGGCCTGGCGACCACCGCCTCCCGGCCCCACTACGAGTGCGTCATCGTCGGCGCGGGGCCCGCGGGCCTGGCGGCCGGGGTGTACGCGGCCTCCGAGGGCCTGTCGACGCTGATGCTGGACTCCCGCGCCCCGGGCGGCCAGGCCGGCACCTCCAGCCTGATCGAGAACTACCTCGGCTTCCCCTCGGGCCTCTCGGGCGGCGACCTGACCCGCCGCGCCACCATCCAGGCCTCCCGGTTCGGAGCCGAGATCCTGCACCCGGTGGAGGTGGTCTCGCTGACCCGGGACGACCCGGCGAAGATCCTCACCCTGGCCGACGGCACGGAGATCTCCGCCGAGACGGTCCTGCTGGCCACGGGGGTCTCGTACAACCGCCTCGACGCGCCCGGCGCGGACCGCTTCGAGGGAGCCGGTCTCTACTACGGCGCGGCCACGACCGAGAGCTCGGCGTGCATCTCGCAGCACGTGTTCATCGTGGGCGGGGCCAACTCGGCCGGCCAGGCCGCGGTGCACTTCGCCAAGTACGCCGCCCGCGTGACCATCCTGGTCCGCGCGGCCTCGCTGGACGCGAGCATGTCCCGCTACCTGATCGACGAGATCGACCGCACCCCGAACATCGAGGTGAAGGTCCGTACGACGGTGGTCCGGCTGGACGGCGACGAGCACCTCGAACGGCTGACCCTGCACGACGGGGAGACGGGCGAGGACACGGAGGTCCCGGCCCGCTTCATGTTCACCTTCATCGGCGCCCGCCCGCACACCGACTGGCTCTCGGAGGTCGTCGAGCGGGACGAGTACGGCTTCGTCCTCACCGGCTCGGACCTGATCGCGAACGGTGGCGAGCTCCCGGCGGAGTGGAGTCTGGAACGGGCCCCCTACCCGCTGGAGACCAGTGTCCCGGGCGTGTTCGCGGCGGGCGACGTACGGGCCCACTCGGTGAAGCGGGTCGCGTCGGGCGTGGGCGAGGGCGCGATGGCGGTCAACCTGATCCACCGCTACCGCTCGATGGGCTGAGAGCGAACAGGCGCCGGAACGCTTGCGATCAAGACCCCAGCGGACGCAACGTTGATTACATGATTACAGCCGAACAGAGCGAACAGCTCCGCGTGTGGTTCGCCGAGCGTCTGCCGGTGGACGTCTACGAGTCCCTCGTATCGGTCACGGCCGACCGCGAGGAGATCACGGTCGTCGGCACCGTGCCGGCGACCGAGTCCGTCAAGGAGTTCCGCGAACGAACCCGCGAACAGCGCATCGAGGTCGCCCGTGAGGCCGAGGAGCTCTACCGCCGCAAGGTGGCCTGGGGCGTGCGGGTGGGCGAGGAGACCACGCTCTTCACCCACCTCGCCGTCCCGGTCATGACCCGCCTGCGCCAGTCCGAGCGCCAGGTCCTCGACACCCTGGTCGCCGGCGGCGTGGCCCGCAGCCGGGCCGACGCCCTCGCCTGGTGCGTCCGCCTGGTGGGCCGCAACACCGACACCTGGCTGACGGAACTGCGCGAGTCCCTCGACAAGGTCCAGCAGGTCCGTTCGCAGGGCCCGGACGTGGCCGAGTCCCCGGAACCGACGGACTCCAGGAAGTCCGGGTCCGAATGACGGAATCCCCCCACGGGCACGCATGATCCCGTAAGGCTGGCCACGACCACCATCCAGGGAGAGGCACGCACCATGACGACCACCGTCGAATACATCCGCTACCGGATCGCATTGGACGACCAGCAGGCCTTCGAGGACGCGTACACCCGGGCGGCCGAGGCCCTGGCCGCGTCGCCCGAGTGCATCGACTACGAGCTGGCACGCTGCGAGGAGGAGAAGGAGCGCTACATCCTCCGCATCCGCTGGACCTCGGTCGACGCGCATCTCAACGGCTTCCGCAAGGGCGAGCACTTCCCGGCCTTCTTCGGCGCGATCCGGCCGTACGTGACGGCGATCGAGGAGATGCAGCACTACACGGTGACCGACATCGCGGGCACCGGAAAGGCCGCAGGGTAACCATGAGCACGACACCCACCATCTACGAGTGGATGGGCGGCGCGGAGGCGATGAACCGTCTCACCGACGCCTTCTACGCCCACGCCCTGCGGGACGAGGTCCTGGCCCCGGTCTTCGCCGGCATGGACTCGGAGCACCCGCAGCACGTCGCGGTCTGGCTGTCGGAGGTCTTCGGCGGCCCGTCGGACTACTCCGCCCACCACGGCGGCCACCAGCACATGGCCACCAAGCACCTGGGCCGCGCGATCACCGAGAAGCAGCGCCGCCGCTGGGTGGACCTGCTCATGGACACGGCCGACGAGGTCGGCCTCCCGACGGACCCGGAGTTCCGCGCGGTGTTCGTCTACTACATCGAGTGGGGCACCCGGATGGCCCTGATCTACTCGGGCCCCAACCCGCCCCCGGTCGACGCGGCCAAGATCCCGGTCTGGTCCTGGGGCCAGACCCCTCCGTGGGTCCCGAAGACCGCGACGGACTGACCCGCTCCGCCCCGGCCGGCCCGGCCTCGCCGGCGTTTCGAGGCCGGGGTCTGGGGCGGAGCCCAGGTCCTCCAGCCCCGCCCAGGTCCCTTCAGCCCCCGCCCAGGTCCCTTCAGCCCCGCCCGGCGCCCGGCTCGGCCAGCAGCACCGTGAGCGGCGGCGCGCCGTCCTGCCCGCGCCAGAAATCCACGGCCTCCTCCAGGATCTCCAGCAGGGTCTCCCAGTCGTCCGGCCGCTCGGCGGCGTACCCCCGCCACGAGGTCACGGCGACGAGCCGCCCCGCGGTGTCCGGCAGCCAGGACAGATCCCGCAGCGCGTCCGCCAGCGCGTCCCAGTTCCCCCCGAACCACTCCGGCAGCCGCAGGGCGTCCCCGCACCGCCGCATCAGCCCGGCCTTGCCGCGTACGCCGTCCAGGTCCAGCCGCACGGTCGTCCAGCCGGCGGCTTCGGCGGCGGCGAGGGCGGGGGCGAGCGGCTGCGGGTCGAGGGTCATCGGAGGACCGCCTTGAAGGTCTCGTAGTGGTCGTCCGTGTAGAAGAACTCCCCACCCTCACCCGTCACGATCCGCCGGGCCCCGCGGTCCTGCTCCCCCGGTGTCCTCACGGTGAACTCGTGGTAGTAGCCGCGTTTCTGCCGGGGCAGGGCCT
This sequence comes from Streptomyces sp. NPDC006463, assembly GCF_042870715.1. Taxonomy (NCBI): domain Bacteria; kingdom Bacillati; phylum Actinomycetota; class Actinomycetes; order Kitasatosporales; family Streptomycetaceae; genus Streptomyces; species Streptomyces sp. NPDC006463. Next base: position 81,252 of record NZ_JBIAHP010000026.1, read on the forward strand.
TCTCGAAGTTCCCGAAGACGGTCCCGTCCTGGCGGTAGGGATACGGTCCGCCCTTGTCGATGAGCGCGAGCACGTCCCGGGCCTGCCGGGGCAGCTCGGCGGCCCGTACGGTCGCCAGCCCGTTCGCCCACGCCGGCGCGCCGGTGCTGGCGCCGGCGGCGGCAGGCGCGGGACTCTGCCCGCCACAGCCCACCGCACCGACCAGCGCGGCGCACAGGAAGACGGCCCCCAGTACACGCAGCAACGATCGGGGCACGTTCCGAAAGATCATGCGCCGATCGTGCCAAATATCCGATTAGCCCGCGAATCGCCCGGTGGCGTCAGAGCGCGGCCATCTTGGTGTAGGGACTCAGGATTCGTTTCTGGACCGACCCGAAGTCGACTAGAACAGCGATCCCCTCCTCGATTCCGACGACACGGCCGAGGCCGTGCTCGTCGTGAGTAACCCGGTCGCCGACGCTGAACTGCCGGATGGGCTGTTCCACGGGGGCCTTGAACGGGCTGGACGGCAAATGGCGGCGAGGTACTGCTGACTTTGTCATTGAAACCAGTATGCGCCCAGCGGGCCGCCTCGCGGGCCGCCGTTCGGATCTCAATTCCGGCACCATCCGCCCCAGCGGTGGCTACAGGTCGTCGGGGTCGGCCCGCTCCAGCGCCGGCCGCAGCCCCGGGGACGACTCGGTGAGCAGGTAGTCGGCTACCGCCGTATCGGTGACCAGGCTGGTCACCAGACCCGACCGCAGCACCGCGCCGATCGCGGAGGCCTTGCGCAGCCCGCCCGCGATGGCCACGACCTCGGGGATCCGCCGAAGCCGGTCCGCCTCCACGGTGATGCAGCGCTCGCCGAGGTCCCGGCCGACCCGCCGCCCCTCGGAATCGAAGAGGTGCGCGGACATCTCGGCCGCCACACCCAGCGAGGCGTAGTGCTCCCGCTCCTCGTCCGTCAGCATGTCGTGGACGGTGGAGATGCCCGGCTCCCAGGAGCCGATGGAGACGGCCGCGACCGTCACCTTGTCGAAGTACTCGAAAGCGCGCGCGATCCCCGTCTGGTTGCGCAGCGCGGCCGCGGTCGCCGGGTCGGGCAGCAGCATCGGCGCGTAGATCGGGTGCGCGTCCCCGCCCGACACCTGCGCGGCCCGCCGCACCGCCTCCACGGACCCGCGCTCGGCGGTCCCGGCGTCGTACACACCGGTCAGCTGCACCACGGTGCAGGGCGGCAGCCGGTGCAGGGAGGCGGCCATGTGAATGGTGGACCGCCCCCACGCCAGGCCCAGTACGTCGCCCTCGTTGACCAGCTCGCCCAGCAGATCGGCGGCGACCGCGCCCAGGTTCTCCGGATCCGGCGCGTCCTCGGTGGCGTCGGCGGGCGACTCCACCACGACGGCGTGCCTGAGCCCGTACCGGGCCCTGAGCGCGTCCGACCGCTCCGCGTCCAGTTCCGCCGGTACCCGGATCTCGATCCGTACGAGGTCGCGTTCGAGGGCGGTCTCCAGGACCCGTGCCACCTTGAAGCGGCTCACGCCGAACTCCTCGGCGATCTGGATCTTGGACTTGCCCTCCAGGTAGAAGCGGCGAGCCATGGCCGCCGCCTGCACCAGCTCCGCGGGTCCCATCCGCAGGGCTGACCGTCCCGCCGACATTGCAGACACCGCGTTCTCCTCACTGCTGTTCACACTGTCGTGTTCACACTCTCGACTCGCCGTTCATCCTGTCAGATCCGACGGCCGTTGATCAGCCTGTACAGCCCCCGTTCACCGAGCTGTTCATCAACCCTTGGTTCAGTGGTCGCAAGCCCACGGCGCGACGGCGATCGCCGCGCCCGCCTGCTCACGCAGCGTGCTCACGGCTGCCGCCGGATCGACGGCGCCGTATACCGCGCTGCCTGCGACGAAGACGTCGGCACCGGCCTCGGCGCAGCGTTCGATGGTCGAGGCCGAGACCCCGCCGTCCACCTGGAGCCACAGCTCCAGACCGTGCTTGGCGATCAGCTCCCGGGTACGGCGGATCTTGGGCAGCATGATGTCGAGAAAGGGCTGGCCGCCGAAGCCCGGCTCGACCGTCATGATCAGCAGCATGTCGAGCTCGGGGAGGATGTCCTCGTACTGCTCGATCGGCGTCGCGGGCTTGAGCGCCATGGACGCCCGCGCCCCCTTGGCCCGGATCTCCCGCGCCAGGCGCACCGGCGCCGCCGCGGCCTCGGCGTGGAAGGTGACCGAACCCGCGCCGGCCTCCACGTACTGCGGGGCCCAGCGGTCCGGGTTCTCGATCATCAGGTGGAGGTCCAACGGGATGTCGGTGGCCCGGCTCAGGGACTCCACGATCGGCATACCGAGGGTGAGGTTGGGGACGAAGTGGTTGTCCATGACGTCGACATGCAGCCAGTCGGCTCCCTCGACGGCCTTCGCCTCGTCGGCGAGCCGTGCGAAGTCTGCGGACAGGATGCTGGGATAAATCTGAGCGGCCATGACCCAAGCCTGCCATGCCTCCGCACGGTTCCGGCCACGACCCCGCAAGTCACACCCGGCGTAGCGCCTCTTAAGTGATCATGGAGAACATTTCACTTGTTCTGCGAGATCGCCTGCGGGCACCGTTTGTGTTCATGACATCGATGCCGACACCGGCTCCCGGAGATGCCACCGGCGCGCTCCCCTCTCCCTCTGCCCCGCCCTCCTCGTCGTCCTCTCCCTCCTCCCTCTCTCCCTCCCTCTCGCCCTGGCGCAACCAGGACTTCCGCACCCTCTTCGGCGCCGCCACCCTCAACCAGCTCGGCACCAACACCGGCTACGTGGCCGTCCCCCTGCTCGCCCTCACCGCCCTCGACGCCACCGCCGCCCAGGTCGGCACCCTCGCCGCGCTGTCCACGCTCGCCTTCCTCCTGATCGGACTGCCGGCCGGCGCCTGGGTCGACCGGCTGCGCACCCGCGGGGTCCTGATCGCGGCGGACCTCGCCCGCGCGGTCCTCTTCGCCTCGCTGCCGCTCGCGTGGTGGCTCGACGTGCTGACCCTGGCGCAGCTCTACGCGGTCGTCCTGCTGGGCGGCTGCGCCACCGTCTTCTCGGACGTCGGCTCGCAGAGCGTGCTGCCCCAACTGGTCGGCCGCGGCGGCCTGGTCCGGGCGAACGCGGCCATGGTGACCCTCATGGCCGCCGCCAACATCGCCGGCCGCGGCGTGGGCGGCGCGCTGATCGCCGCCCTGACGGCCCCCTTCGCGCTGGCATGCGCCTCGGCCGCGTACCTCGCCTCGGCGCTCCGCCTCACCCGGGTCCGGCCGACCCCGGCCCCGCCCGCGACCGCCCGTATCCCGCTGCGGTCCCAGATCGGGGAGGGCCTGCGGCACGTACTGGGCCACCCCGAGCTGCGCGCGCTGGCGCTGGCCGCCACCCTGAACAACCTGGGCAGCGCGGTCCTGGGCACCATGCTCCCCGTGCTCTTCGTTCGCGAACTGGGCCTGTCCCCGGCCGCGCTGGGCCTGTTCTGGGCGGCGGGCGGCGTGGGCCTGCTCCTGGGAGCCCGCCTGGCCCGTCCCTTCGCCGCGCGCGTGGGATACGGCCGCGCCCTGCTGCTGAGCCTGACCCCGGCGGCCCTGCTGGTACCGCTGCTCGACCACGGCCCGTGGCTCTGGCTCGCGGGCGCCGGGTGGCTGCTGGCCATGATGAAGATCGGCTCGGACAACGTCCTCGGGGTCAGCCTCCGTCAGCACCTGACCCCGGACCCGCTCCTGGGCCGTATGAACGCCACTTTCCGCTTCACCCTGACGGGCGCCCTGGCCCTCGGCTCCGCCGCCTCGGGCCTCCTGGCGGAACTGACGACGCTCCGCACGACCCTGTGGACGGGGGCCGCGATCCTGGCCCTGTCCTTCACCCCGGTCGCGCTGTCCCCGATCCGGCGGAGGAGGACGGGGGTGTGACGGGCGGAATACGGAGCGTTGCACGCCGCGGCCGTCGGCTTCGAGCTCAAGGACGTCAGCCGGGCGGCGCCCCGCGCAGGTGACGCACGAGCCGTTCGAGGGCGGTCCAGCTCTCGGCGGTCTCGCCGTCGCCGAGCGGGTAGTAGAAGCCCGGCCGGGCGCTCGGGCCCAGCCGCACCGGTCGCTCCTTCAGCGGCGTCCGGCTCGCGGTGTCGCGCCCCGCCTCCCGGACCTCCTCGGGGCCCAGCACGAAGGCGTACGGCAGCGGCGGGCTTTCGAAGTGGGGTGGGGCGCTCAGGTCCCGGCGCGCCTCGCGCAGCTGGCACAGCATCGTCTTCAGCCCGTACCGGGTCACCAGCTCCTCGGCCAGCCCCGGCAGTGCCCCCAGCGGAAGCTCCTCGTCGGGGCCGTAGCCGACGGTGAGCGTGACGTCCTCTTCCACACCGTCAGGGGTGCGGATCACGCGCAGGGTTGCGACGGCAGGCCGGTCCGGGGCGCCGACGACGACCGTCCAGGTGGACCGGGGGGCGCGCTCGTACGCCAGGTCGGTCAGCTGCCGCCGCGACCAGGTGAGACCGGCCGGCTCCGACGTCCCCCAGCCGGCCGGCGGGCCGCCGGTCAGCGCCTGCCAGGCGGCTTCCAGCGCGCCGCCGAGCACGAGGTCCTCTGTCGGGCGGTGCAGGGCACGGAAGGAGACGACGAGCTGACGCTCGCCGGTGGGTCCGACCTCCGTGAAGGCGTCCGCCACCGGGGTCTCGCCGCTCTCGTCCCGGGCCGGGGAGAAGGCGTCGTCCTGCCAGGTCAGTACCGCGCCGGTCAGCCCGTCGTAGTATCCGCACCGCTCGTCCTGCACCACCCAGCGCGAGGGCATGGACTCCAGCAGCATGCGGGTGGGGAGGGAGAGGCGGCAGTGCGGCGGGGTGACTATCTGCAGGGACCGGTCGCTCTCCACGGTGGCCCGCAGTACCTCGGAGAGCCAGCTCGCCATGGGGACGACGGGGCGGTCCTGGAGGACGACGGCGGCCTTGTCGGTGAGCATGTCCACGGCCGGCTGGGCGGCGGCGGGCACCGGTACGGCGGTGACGCCCGAGACGTCGACCGGGCGGGCCGCGCCGACGGTGCCGGGGGCGTCCGGCGGCCAGACCCGGCCGCCCAGAAGCATGGTCATCCGGGCCGCGAAGGCACCCGCGAGCTCCTCGGCCCGGGGGACGCCGACGGCGGCGCGGGCCTCGATCCACCACGCCGGGCCGTCGCCGGACGGCTCGGCGCCGGGCCCCAGCAGCCGGGCCGCCTCGCCCGGCACCTGGAGCAGCAGCGGCACCTCGATCGACACGAGCGGCCGGCCCTCGGCGTCGCACAGCTGGACCACGGCGCCCTCGCCGGTGGTGTCGACCCGCAGGTCCGGGCCGCCCGCGAGCAGGCCCGCCAGGATGCTCAGCGGGTCCGGCATGCGCTCGGTGAGCGCGATCACGTCCTTGGTCATGCAGTGTTCCTCTTGGTCATGTCTGGTCCGCGGTCGTCTCGGTGTCGCCGTCCGCGGCAGCGGGCGCCGCCTGGATCAGCCGGTCGCTTCGGTCGTCGTTGTCCCGAGCAGCGTCTTGGCGCGGACGAGGAGGTCGTCGTCCGCCAGTTCCACGGAGCCTGCTTCGGCGTCGGTCACGATGCGCCGCAGGATCTTGCACCATTCACTGACGAACTCCATTGCCCCCACCGTCACATCGCCCCGCTCGGTGAGCGACGACTCGTGGTTCCCGAGCGTGCTGTGCCAACGCGCCCGGATCCTCAGGTCGCCGCCCTCGGGGGTCAGCTTCCATTCGGCGGAGAAGGTGTCCGATCCCCAGAAGACCTCGGCTCCGGAGAACCCCGGGCGCCGGACCTCTTCGAGCAGCGGCACCAGATCGTCGAGCAGCACTGCGATGTCGTAGCGGTACGTCAGCCGAATCGGCACCCGGTTCCACACGAGGACGGCGTCCTCGGATTCGGAGGAGTACATCTCACCGACGGCGTCCGCCAGATCAGCGGCTTCGGCGACCGGACGCGGCCCGATGGCGCAGCGGCCCTCCCGGATCTCGAATTCCGTGCCGCGGAGGTCACGGATCCCGGCCAAGGGATCGCGTCCGTACTCGTCGGCGTACTCGCGTCGGCGCGAGTCGGCCTTTTCGGGATTCGCTAGGCAGCAGTAGTCCCAGAAATCGACCAGCACCCGGAACGCGTCGTCGAGGGTGAATTCACCCTGAACGTGCTCGACGAAATAGTTCTCCACCCTGACGCCCTGCGGGCCGATGGTGACGGTGTGCGCGTTTCCGTCCAGATCCTCCGGCGCGAAACCCGGGTTGGCCTGGGCCGCGGTCACCAGGTCGATCGCCTCCAGGATGGCCAGCGGCACGAGCTGGATGTCGGCCGTCACCCACTGTCCCAGGAACTTCAGCTCGGCAGGCCCGGAGAAGGACGGCACCCCGAACGGGCCCTGCACGTAGTACTGAGTGCGGATCACTGCCTTGTTCTCCATCTTGCCTACTGCGGCTTGTCTACTGCGGCATGAGCGGGTGGTCGGCGCGGCCCAACGCCTCGCGGACCTCCGCGCACACCCGCTCGTTGCCGACGGTCAGCAGGTATTCGCCGAACTGCCGGCCCTCCGGGCCCCGCGCACGGAACACGATCGAGACGGCATGGTTCAGCGTGCGGGAGGAGGAGTTGACGTCGAGGATGCCCATGGCCAGCTCCACGGCCAGCTCCCCGTCGACCGTGGACACCCCGGTCGCCAGATCGACCAGCTGCGTGGGCAGGTCGAACGAGCACTTCTCACCTGCCGCCAGGGATCGCACACCCCGGCCGATGACGTCCTTGACGTCGTCCAGCAGCGCCTGAAGTGTGGCCCTGTCGAACAACTCGCCCAGCTTGTCCTCGAAATACTCGCCGTCGGCGAGCCGCACCAGAGCACGGGCGGCGTCCAGACGAAGCGTCTCGGTTCCCTTCTCCCGCGCCAGGTCCCGCTCGGCAACAGCTGCCGCGAGCTGCGCGAACGTACTGTCCACCGAGAACTTCCGGTCGATCGAGTAGTCGTACCAGGGAGTCCTCCTGGGATCCGCGGCGGCACGGATCACTGTCTCGTATCCCGCCGCCTCGCCCCAGGTGGTCAGCGCCACGCACGCCAGGAACCGCTCGATCTCGGGCGCCCCGGGATCGTTCATCAAGGCGACGAGGCCGGGAACGCGGGTCCGGTGACGGGGACTTTCGAACGCGTCGTAGATCACGTCGTCGATGTCGTCCGTCGGCCGGCCGTCGAAATCCGTTCCGAGCAATTCCCGATAGCCGTGCATGGACTGGCTCCTGCTTCCGCTGAGTTCATTTCCCGCCGAGCCGCTCGTCCTCAAAACGAGAACGAGCGGCTCGGCGAGACCGGGCACCCGCCGTGAAAGTGACGGATTCCGGAAGGGGGCGCGCCCGCCCTACTTCGGGGGGCTGCCGGGAGCGATCACTTCGACCTGCCCGCCTCGCTCACCGAACCACGCCTCCAGCTCCGCGCCGGCCAACTCTCGGGACGATTCGCCACTGAAGACGGTGACCGGCCCGAAAACTGTGCCTGTCAAGCCACGCACCACCGTGGCGTCGTCGACCGTGACCCTGAAGCTGTTGTGGGACAAGACCGCGTCGGTCAGGTCCGCTCCCCTCAAATCGACGCGGAAGAGCGAGGCCCCCATGATCCTTGTCCCTCTGAAGCTCGCTCCCGACGCGTCGACCCCATGCAGCGAGGCCTTGACCATGTCGGCGCCGTCGAGCCGCGCCGACCGGAGCACGGCCTCGTCAAGATTCGCCCTGACGAGGTCGGCGCCGGTCAGATCCGCACCCGTGAGATCCGCCGACTGAAGGTCGGCGCGGTAGAAACTCACTCCTGCCAGCCGCACACCCGCCAGGACCGCCTGGGTAAACCACGAGCTCGTGAAGTCCGCGCCCGACAGATCCGCACCTCGGAAGTCGTGCTCGATACCGAAGAGGCTGTAGCCGTCCTCGGCCAGCCACTCCTGCAACCGGTGCGTCGCCTCAGGGTCGGTCGGAAGCGCCTTAGGCTCCCATTTCTTACGGGTACCAGATGACATTTTCTCCCCAACCGTGGCTTTCAACAATGCCCTTGATGCTGTCGATCGCGGCTTGATCCGCGTTCCGCAAGTCGACAATGACTACGCGATGCAAATCGTCGATCTGCTCGGTGAACGTTTCCACCCAGGTCTGGGCATGCCTTGCCGGGTTGTATGCGCCCGGGAACGGCCGGGCGAGCAGTTCGGGATTACGCACATTGTTGAATGGAGGCCAGTATGAATGGATACCCTTGATGTCATAGTACTTACCGGTGGTCTCGGAATAGAACTCGCCCTTGTCTGCTACCTCTGGGCGGCGGATGTCCGCCGGGAGACGCCCCTGCTCCCGCAGGTCGAGGCCGACCCGGGCCTCGTCCATCGAATCTTTTGTGATCTTACCCCTGTGATCCGGGTCGTGCCTGAGGTGGTCGAATTCTCCCGGAGCCCGCTTCTCCACCTCTTCCAGGTGGCCCCAGTGCCCGGCCCGCTCTTCCGCCGTCAACGCCGGAAGCGGCTCGTTCGCACGCTCGCCCGGCGTCGTGCCCGTCTCGCCCGGAGTGTCCGACGTTCCGGTTCCCCCGTGCTCCTGCGTCCCCCCGCCGGACGTGTGCTTCTCCCCCTGTCCGTCGGCACCGTTACCGGATCTGTGATCGGCGGAACCGGACGCGGGGTTGTCGCCGCCCGCGTCATTGCCGTGGGACCCGTCGCCGGCATGAGCGTCGTCCGAGTGGCCGCCGCCACCCGGGGTGTCGCCGTGACCGCCGCCACCGGAAGGCGTGTGCGAACCGCCGCCCCCGCTTGGCGTGTGGGACCCGCCGCCACCCGACGGCCCGCGTGAACCCGCGCCGCCGCCCGCGCCGTTGCCGCCCGAGTGGTCCGCGGAATGACCGCCCGTGGACGGCGTACCGGGCGTACCGCCGCCCCCGCCGGCCGGGTGGGATCCGCCGCCCTGGTGTGCCGAGCCGGTCGGGTGGCTGGGGCCGCCCGCGCCCTCGAGCACCTTCTCCCTGACGGGAACGGTCTCGTGCTCCTTGACGTTGGGCAGGTCGTCCTTGTGCGGCTCCCTGACGGGTTCGGTGTCGGCGACGACGTTGCCGTGTTCGTCCCTGATGTGGCCGTCATTGCCGATGACGCGCTTGTTGCCCGCACCGTCGACGTACTCGTGGCCGGGGGGCGTCTTCTCGCCGGAGCCGGCGGGAGTCGAGGGCGAGTCCCCCGTGTGCCCGGGAGCCGGGGTCGCGTCGGTCGGGTGCGGCGACGTCCCCGTGGGCATGTTCTTGGCCATGTCGTCCACGCCCACCCGGCTGGCTTTGAAGCCCTCCATGAGGTCGCCGACCTTGATCTTGGTAATGCCCGCGGCCTTGCCGAGGTAGCTCATCGGGTCGACGAGCGCGCCCGCCTTGCCCAGCGCGGTCAGGGCCTCCGCACCCGCGCCCAGCTTTCCGGCCTGGCCGGCCTTGCCGAGCTTGAGGAACGTGCCCGAGCCGAGGGTCACGACGTTGAACAGCACCGCCCCGAACGCACGCGAGGGGTCCTTGTCCCACTCGTCCCACGCGACCAGCGACTTGCCGAAGTTGCGCAGGGCCGCCTTCTGGCGTTCACGGTCACTGTGGTCGACCGGGCCGAACATCTTGTCCATCGCCCAGTCGTACGGCGTGATGAGGTACCCGCTGATGCCTCCGAAGACATCGCCGATGCCCGACCACGTCTTCTTGAAGTTGTCCCAGTCGAAGACGTTGACCATGCTGCCCAGGCCCTTGAGCGTGCCCACGACACCGTCGACGAAGAAACCCTTCAGCGCGCCGCCGACATTGTCCTTCGTCCACTCCCAGGCAGCCCGGAGCCCCGTGTACTCACGCTCGTCGGCGGTTCCCCAAGGCGTCTCCTTCGCGCCCTTGAGGTCGCTGTCCTTGAAGCCGTACATACCGGCCTTGTGCGAACCGTCATCGACGACGAAGTGCGTACCGCCCACCAGCGCGGTGATCTTGTTGGCCGCATCACGCTCGACGCCCTGGAACGCCACCCACGTCGTACCGACCTCACGGACGAGACGCGCGTTCTCGTCGACCTTGCCCTGGTCCTGCTGCCAGTCGTCATCGTCCTTGTTGTCCGCGACGAACTTCACCGCATCATCGTGGAGTTGCTTCATCTTGGTCACCAGCGGACGGGCAGTCGACGCGAAGGTCGTCAGCGCGCCACTGGCGGACTCCAGCTTCTTCGCGAACTCATCCGCCTTGTCCCGCACCGGAATCGTCGAGTTGAGCAACTCCTCCTGCTCAGGAGCGTCATAGACCGGGTCCAAAGCCTGAAAGGCGCTGTGAACGTCCCTGCCCGTACCCCGAATGCTGGAGGCAGTTTTCTTCAGCGAAGCCGCATGCGTCTCCAGGGTCTCCAGGTTGCCCGTGAAGGTCGGTATCTTCCCCGGATCAATCACTTCTTGGGGCCCTTCATCTCTTCCGGAGTCGGAGCCTTGGAGTACTCCTCCTGCTTGTTCTTCGCCATCTGCAGGTCGCCCTTGACGTACTCCTCAGTGGCCAGGCGCGCCCCGGTGATGGACTTCCCCGTCCGAACGGGAAGGAACTTCAAGTCGTTCTCGGTTCGCTGCTGGAACTCCTGCAACGCCTGGGCCACGGGACCGAACGCACCCCCCTTGGGGATCTCGGTCCCGCCCAGAACCATCGTGCCCGCCCACGTCGCGGCACCCACCAGGCCCGTGCCGTAGGACTCGAACTCTTCCTCGAACTTGCTGCCGGCCTCGGCGGTCTTGCTCAGGACTTCACGAACGCCATTCGGCTTGATGTCCCACGTGGACACGGTGCCCCCCGTTCTGTAAAACGCTTCTTTCCAGTGCCCGGCATCAGCCGATGGCATCGACGGCGGCCTTGGCCCTGGCCGGCGTCCGATGCGCCGCGCCGTCGTTCGTATCCATCGTCGAGCGCGGCAGCGCGATGCACCGAAGTTCGCCGCCACCATCCCGCACTGGTGTGCCATGTCTATCAACTAGGCATTGCTGTCTGCAAAGTGAGTTCGGGTCACATCCGCATAGCTGTTACCGAGCAGTGACACTTCCCGCGGAATCGGCCGTCACTGTCACGCGCTTGTGACAAAGCGCGGATCGGGCTCGCCGTTTCGGTCGGGCCGGCGAGCGCCCTGGATACGGATCGAGGGCTCACAGCAGCAGCTGTAAGCCCTCGATCCGAAGGTCACAAGGGGAAACCGGCCCCGTCACCCGTTCTGAAATGCCGCAGGGGCGGCGGCCCCTACGCCGTGCGTCGCAGCAGCGCCAGGTACATCGCGTCCGTACCGTGCAGGTGCGGCCACAGCTGTACGTCCGGGCCGTCGCCCAGGCCCGGTACGCCCGCCATGTACGGCCGGGCGTCGATCAGTTCGGCGGACACCGGGGCCTGGCCCGCGCCCCGGCCCTTCAGGACGTCGTCCACGACCACCCGCGTCTCCGCCAGGTGCGGCGAGCACGTCGCGTAGCCCACGACACCGCCCACCCGAACCGCCGACAGCGCCTCCCGCAGCAGCGCCCGCTGGAGCGGCGCGAAGCCCTCCAGATCCTCCGGGCGGCGGCGCCAGCGGGCCTCCGGGCGGCGGCGTAGGGCGCCCAGGCCCGTGCACGGCACGTCCATCAGCACACGGTCGAAGGAGCCCGGCCGCCACGGCGGCCGGGTGCCGTCCGCCGCGATGACCTGGTACGGCCCGGGGTTGCCGGACAGGGCCTTCTCCACCAGGCGGGCCCGGTGCGGCTGCTTCTCGGAGGCCAGCAGGAACGCCCCGCGCTGCGCCGCCAGTGCCGCGAGCAGTGCCGCCTTGCCGCCCGGGCCGGCGCAGCCGTCGAGCCAGCGCTCGTCGCGGCCCTCGACCGGCGCGGCCGCCAGGGCCATCGCCACCAGCTGGCTGCCCTCGTCCTGGACGCCCGCGCTGCCGTCGCGCACGGCCTCCAGCGCGCCCGGCTCGCCGCCCTCGGCCATCCGCACGGCGTACGGGGACCAGCGGCCCGGCAGCGCGGACTCCTCGCCCACCGCTTCGAGCAGCTCTTCCGGGGTGGACCGCCCCGGCCGGGCCACCAGGGTGACCTCCGGCCGCTCGTTGTCCGCCTCCAGCAGGTCCTCGATCCCGGCGCGCCCGCCGCCCAGCGAGTCCCACAAGGCGCTGACGATCCACCGCGGGTGCGAGTGGTACACCGCGAGGTGTTCCTCGGCGTCGTCCTCGTACGGCGGCGCCACCCGCTCCAGCCAGCTGTCCAGGTCGTGCGCGGCGATCTTGCGCAGTACGGCGTTCACGAACTTCGCGCGCCCGTCCCCGAGCACCACCCGGGCCAGCTCCACGCTCGCCGAGACGGCCGCGTGCGTGGGGATACGGGTTCCCAGAAGCTGGTGCGCGCCGAGCGAGAGCACGTCCAGCACCGGGGGGTCCACCTCCCGCAGCGGGCGGTCGATGCACGCCTTGATCACGGCGTCGTACGTGCCCTGCCGGCGCAGCGTCCCGTAGACCAGCTCGGTGGCCAGTGCCGCGTCGCGCGCCTGGAAGCTCTCGTCCTGGCGGGCCTTGCGCAGCAGCGGCGGCAGCACGAGGTTGGCGTACGCGTCGCGCTCGTCCACCGCCCGCAGCACCTCGAAGGCCAGCAGCCGGACGGGGTCCTTCTGGGGCCGGCGGTACGGCTTGGCCTGCTTGCCGGACGGCTTGCCGCCGCCCGCAGGACGCCGACTGGGCTGACGAGGCTGTTCGCTCACGTGAAAGGTGCTCCGGAGATACGAGTGCTACGAGTGCTACGGGTGTGCTGGCAGGACAGAGAGGGGCAGCGAGGTCCGCCGGTGTGACGGAACGGCTGGGTTCAGCCTACGTCGGCGCCGCCGAGCTGCTCGCCGGGCGCGATCCGCACGCCCCGCGCCCAGTCGGCGCCCCGCATCGGCTTCTTGCCCTGCGGCTGCACCCACAGCAGCTCCACGGCGTGCGAGCCGGTGCCGACGTAGACGTTGTTCTTGGCCGGGGCCAGCACGCCGGGCTCCAGGTCCGTACGGTCGGGCACCAGGCCGACCGAGATCAGCTTGAGCCGCTCCCCGCGGAAGACGGTCCACGCACCCGGTGCCGGGGTGCAGCCGCGCACGACGCGATCGGCGCGCATCGCCGGGGCCGCCCAGTCGATCCGGGCGTCCTCCACGGTGATCTTGGGTGCGAGCGAGATCCCGTCGGCGGGCTGCGGGACGGCGCGCAGGGTGCCGTCCTCGATGCCGTCCATCGTTGCGGCCAGCAGTCCGGAGCCGGCGAACGCGAGCCGGGTGAGCAGGTCGCCGCTGGTGTCGGTCGGCCGGATCTCCTCGGTCAGGATGCCGTAGACGGGGCCGGAGTCGAGGCCTTCCTCGATCAGGAAGGTGGAGGCGCCGGTGACCTGGTCCCCCGCCATGATCGAGTGCTGTACGGGCGCGGCGCCGCGCCAGGCGGGCAGCAGGGAGAAGTGCAGGTTGACCCACCCGTGCTTGGGGATGTCCAGGGCGCTCTTGGGGAGCAGCGCCCCGTATGCGACGACCGGGCAGCAGTCCGGACCGATCTCGCGCAGCCGGGCCTGGAAGTCGGGGTCGCGCGGCCGGGCCGGCTTGAGGACCTCGATCCCGGCCTCCTCGGCGCGCTGGGCGACGGGGCTGGCGACGAGCCGGCGGCCGCGGCCGGCGGGTGCGTCGGGCCGGGTGACGACGGCCGCGACCTCGTGCCGCCCGGAGGCGATGAGTGCGTCCAGGGCGGGCACGGCGACCTCGGGGGTGCCTGCGAAGACGAGCTTCACTGGGGTCCTACCTCGCTATCTCGGCTGTCAGCAGCGCACCAGTCTATGGGGCGTACGGCCTGGGCATGTCCTGTGGCCGTCAGGGGGCGTACGCACACACACGCGCCCTTCGCATATGCCGACACGCCCCCTGAGCGTGACCTGGGCGCCGGGTGGAGCGTTGGTCAAAAGAGATTGACCAAAACGGGCCGCTTCGCGAACGGTTTCTGCGGCCCGATCCGCCCTTCAGCACCGGTTCGAGAGGCTTCTTCATGGCCGACCACGCCACCCACGACGCCCAAGCCCGGGCCAGCCTGCACCTTCTGGTGCGGGACATCGAGCGGGTTCGCCGGCAGGTGGATGCCCTGCGTACGCTCACCGCCCAGCTCGGCAATGTGTACCGCCCGCGCCGCTCCGGCCCGTCCACGGGCTTCGTCGTGTACGGCCGGGCGCCCGCGCCCACCGTCCGCCTCGCCCAGGAGCTGCGGGACAGCGTCGAGACGCTGGTCACCGCCGCCGTGGACTTCGACCGTTCGCTCGGTTTCTCGTGGGACGCGGTCGGCTCGGCGCTGGGTGTCACCAAGCAGGCCGTGCACCGGCGCTACGGCGCCCGGCGCGCGCAGGCCGCGGAATCCGCGGAGCCGCCGGCCGAGGGAACGGCCACCCGGCCCCTGGGGCCGCTCCCCACGATCCCGGCGGCCCGCTCGGTCCCGCCGCAGCCGCAGCGCGAGGACTCCCAGCCCGCCGCGAGCACCCCCCGCTCCCCGGCCTTCCCCGGCCCCCGCAACGGCTGACCGCGGCCCGCCGCCGGGACGCCGACCCCCGACGGCCCCAGCCGAACCCCCCGACCCCGGCGGGGCGCCCCCACGGGCCGCCCCGCCGGGGTCGTTCGGCGTCCCGGTCCCATCCCGGCGGCGTGCGGCCGGTGCCCCGCCCGCGCGGCGGCAGCCGGTCCGTCAGCCGATGTCCAGCGGGTCGATGCGGACCCGGACCGACTCCGACGCGGGGACGCCCCGCGCCATACGGGCCGCCTGCGCCGACTTCAGGGCGGCCGCCAGGGCCGCGCCGCTGCCCGGCGGGACCCGGACCAGCGCCCGCTCGCCCGGAGAGGGCTCACCGCGCCGCCCCGGGAGCGGCACCGGGCCGAGGATCTCCGCGTCGGGCGGCAGCCCGGCGCCGGCCAGGAAGGTCTCCACCGCCTCGCCCCGGCCCGCCACCGCCGCCATCCGCGACACCGGCGGGAAACCGAGCTGGGCCCGTTCCGCGAGCTCGCGGACGGCATGGCCCACCGGGTCCCAACGGACCAGTGCCTGCACCGGCCGCAGCGTCGGCTCGGCGACCACGACGACCTGGCCGTCCCCCCGGACCAGCGACGCGGCCGCGATCCACCGCCGCAGCGCGTCCTCGCCCGCCCGCAGGTCGGGCCGGGTCAGCATCGCCCAGCCGTCCAGCAGCAGCGCCGCCGCGTACCCCTCCCCCGCCGCGACCGGTTCCGCCCCCGGGGTGCACACGATCAGCGCCGGCCGGTCCGGCACCTCGTCCAGGACGTGGTCGCGCCCGGACGTCCGTACGGGCACGGCCGGAAAGGCCCGCCCCAGCTCCTCGGCGGTCCGCCGCGCGCCGACCACCTGGGCCCGCAGCCGGAACGACCCGCACTCCTCGCAGTGCCAGGACGGTTCGGCCCGCCCGCACCACCCGCACTGCAGGTCCCGCTCGTCGGGGGCCTCCAGCGGGCCGGCACAGACCGTGCAGCGGGCCGGCGTACGGCACCGCTCGCACGCCAGCCGGGGCACGTAGCCCCGCCGTGGCACCTGGACGAGTACGGGCCCGGTCTTGAGTCCTTCCCGTACGGTCTCCCACGCCAGGCTCGGCAGCCGCGCCGCCCGGGCCGCCTCGTCGCGGGCCAGCAGTTCGTCGCCCACGGTGCGGATCCTGGGGGCGCAGGCCCGCACCGTCTCGCGGTCGGCGACCAGCGGCCGCGCCCAGCCCGACTCGACCAGCTGGGCGGCCTCCACGGTGCAGCTCGTGCTCCCGGCCAGGAAGGCGCAGCCGTCGCTGACGGCGCGCAGTTCCAGCACCTCCCGGACGTGCGGGAAGGGCGCGCGGTCGTCGCTGTGGCTGGAGTCTCCGTCGTCCCAGACGGCGACCAGCCCGAGGTCCCGGACGGGCGCGAACATCGCCGCCCGGGTGCCGACGACGGCCCGCACCGAGCCCCGGCTCACGGCGAGCCACTGCCGGTATCGCTTCTCGGGCCCGGACTCGGCGGTCAGCAGCGCGTGCCGCCCCTCGCCGAGCAGGGCGGTGAGCGCCGCGTCCACGCGGGCGGCGGTCCGCCCGTCGGGCACCACGGCGAGGGCCCCTCGGCCGGAGGCGAGGGTGGCGGCCATGGCGCGGGCGAGTTCGTCGGCCCAGCCGGGGCCGGGCAGGGCGGTCCAGACGGCGCGCGGGGCTGCGCCGGTGGCGAGGGCGCGCAGGAAGGCGGGGCCGGAGCCGTACCGCTGCCAGCCCCCGGGGTCGGGCGCGGCGGGCGGGGGCAGCGGCTCGGGCGAGGGCTTGGCCTCGGCGCGGGCGTTGCGAGGGGGCAGGGCGAGCTGGAGTACGTCGGCCAGGCTGCCGGCGTACCGGTCGGCGACGGCCTGGGCGAGCGCCAGCATGCGCGGGCCGAGCACCACCTCGGGCGAGACCACGTGGGCGAGCGCGGCCAGCGCCCCGTTGTAGTCGGACTCGGCGCGGCGCTCGACGATGAAGCCGTCGATGAGGCCGCCGCCCTCGCGGCGGCCGCCGTGCACCTGGTGGGAGCCGGCGCCGAAGCGGACCCGGACGCGGACGCCCGGCTGCGCGGCCTCGGAGAGTTCGGCGGGGACGGCGTAGTCCCAGAGCTGGTCGAGGTGGAGCACGCCCTTGTTCACGAGGATGCGGGCCACGGGCAGCTCCTCGGCGAGGGCGGCCCCGCGCCAGGTGCGGGGCTTCGCCTTGGGCGCCTTGGCCTTCGCCTCGGCGACCATCTCCCGGATCAGCGCCAGCTGCTCCGGCGGGGAATCGTTCGCGCTGCTCACACCAGCATTCTTACCAAACGCGACCGACAACGGCCTGGGCGGCGGCCTCCCGAGATCTCCACCGGCGGCGGGGGGTTTTCTTTCAACACGGGGACCACACGCCCGCTCCGGAAGTAACCGCTGCCTTCGCACCGGGAGGCCCGCGTCGGCATATCCGCGATCATGGCGCGGCTCATCCGCATTCCGCCGGGCATGCGAACGGCCCCGGACCAGGTGGTCCGGGGCCGTTCGGCGAGTGGTCCTACAGACCGGCGGCCGCGCGCAGCGCGTCCACGCGGTCGGTGCGCTCCCAGGTGAAGTCCGGCAGCTCGCGGCCGAAGTGGCCGTAGGCGGCGGTCTGGGCGTAGATCGGGCGCAGCAGGTCCAGGTCGCGGATGATCGCGGCCGGGCGCAGGTCGAAGACCTCGCCGATCGCGTCCTCGATCTTCTGGACCTCCACCTTGGCGGTGCCGAAGGTCTCGACGAAGAGACCGACGGGCTCGGCCTTGCCGATCGCGTACGCGACCTGGACCTCGCAGCGCGAGGCGAGCCCGGCGGCGACGACGTTCTTCGCGACCCAGCGCATCGCGTACGCGGCGGAGCGGTCGACCTTGGACGGGTCCTTGCCCGAGAAGGCGCCGCCGCCGTGGCGGGCCATGCCGCCGTACGTGTCGATGATGATCTTTCGGCCGGTCAGGCCGGCGTCGCCCATCGGGCCGCCGATCTCGAAGCGGCCGGTCGGGTTGACCAGCAGCCGGTAGCCCTCGGTGTCGAGCTTGATGCCGTCCTCGATGAGCTGGTTCAGGACGTGCTCGACGACGAACTCGCGGATGTCGGGAGCGAGCAGCGAGTCCAGGTCGATGTCCGAGGCGTGCTGCGAGGACACGACGACCGTGTCCAGGCGCACGGCCTTGTCGCCGTCGTACTCGATGGTGACCTGGGTCTTGCCGTCGGGGCGCAGGTACGGGATGGTCCCGTTCTTGCGGACCTCGGAGAGCCGCTTGGAGAGCCGGTGCGCGAGGTGGATCGGCAGCGGCATGAGCTCGGGCGTCTCGTCGCAGGCGTAGCCGAACATCAGGCCCTGGTCGCCCGCGCCCTGCTTGTCGAGCTCGTCCTCGTCGCCCTCGACCCGCTTCTCGTACGCCGTGTCGACACCCTGCGCGATGTCCGGGGACTGCGCGCCGATGGACACCGACACGCCACAGGAGGCGCCGTCGAAGCCCTTCTTGGAGGAGTCGTAGCCGATCTCGAGGATCTTGTCGCGGACGAGCTGCGCGATCGGCGCGTACGCCTTCGTCGTCACCTCTCCCGCGATGTGCACGAGACCCGTGGTGATGAGGGTCTCCACGGCCACGCGCGAGGTCGGGTCCTCGGTGAGGAGCGCGTCGAGGATCGTGTCGCTGATCTGGTCAGCGATCTTGTCGGGGTGGCCCTCGGTCACAGACTCCGAGGTGAACAGACGACGGGACACAACGCTCCCTGGGGTTGCAGCGGCTGCTGGCTGATCATTTGGCGGAACCATACCGGGGGCTGCGCCCGATCACGTTCCGAATGCAGTTTATCTGTCACCACCGATTAACGGACCACCCGTCTCGCCTTATGGGAGCCGTGTGACCTGCGGCACTTCATTCTGGCGCACGGATGTGGCCAGACAAAGAGATCCACCTCAGGCGCGTCGCGCCGTAAGACGGGCCGCCACCTGGTCCCACACCAAATCCGCGAGACTTTCCTTCGGACCATAGGGGACTTGGACTTCCGACCCGTCCGAGGCCAGAATCACAGCCTCGTTCTCCTCCGAACCGAAGGTCTTGGCCTCACCGACCTCATTGACGACGAGAAGATCACATCCCTTGCGCCGGAGCTTGGCGCGCCCGTTGGCGAGGACGTCGTCGGTCTCGGCGGCGAACCCCACGACGACCTGGCCGTCCCGTGCCCGATCGGCCGAAACCTCGGCGAGGACGTCCGGATTGCGCACCAGGGCGACCGGCGCCGGCTCCTGCCCGTCCTTCTTCTTGATCTTCCCGCTCGCGTACTCGGCGGGCCGGAAATCGGCCACGGCCGCCGCCATCACCACGGCGTCGGCGTCCGCCGCCGCCTTCAGGACCGCCTCCCGCAGCTGTACGGCCGTCCCCACGCGCACGACGTCCGCCCCGGCCGGGTCAGCCAGCGCGGTGTTGGCCGCCACCAGGGTGACCCGGGCGCCGCGCGCGACGGCGGTACGGGCGAGCGCGTACCCCTGCTTGCCGGAGGAACGGTTGCCGAGGAAGCGCACCGGGTCCAGCGGTTCACGCGTGCCGCCCGCGCTGATCACCACGTGCCGGCCGGCGAGGTCGGGCTCGGCCACCCCGCGCGCCAGGACCCTGCGGCACACCTCG
Source organism: Streptomyces sp. NPDC006463 (assembly GCF_042870715.1). Classification (NCBI taxonomy): domain Bacteria; kingdom Bacillati; phylum Actinomycetota; class Actinomycetes; order Kitasatosporales; family Streptomycetaceae; genus Streptomyces; species Streptomyces sp. NPDC006463. The sequence goes on from NZ_JBIAHP010000026.1 coordinate 100,409, forward strand.
TAGATCTCCTCCGGGTCGGGCAGCCGGCCCTTGCCGGTGTCCTTGCCGGTGAGCCGGCCCACGGCGGGTTCGATGACGACCGCTCCGCGCCGCCGCAGCGTGGCCACGTTCTCCTGGGTGGCGGGGTGCTCCCACATCTCCGTGTGCATGGCGGGGGCGAAGACCACCGGACAGCGTGCGGTGAGCAGGGTGTTCGTGAGCAGGTCGTCGGCCAGGCCGTGGGCGGCCTTGGCCAGCATGTCGGCGGTGGCCGGGGCGACCACCACGAGGTCGGCGGACTGCCCGATCCGTACGTGCGGCACTTCGTGGACGGTCTCCCACACCTCGGTGGAGGCGGGATTCCCGGACAGGGCGGCCCAGGTGGCCTCGCCGACGAAGTTCAAGGAGGCCGCCGTGGGCACCACCCGCACCTCGTGCCCGGACTCGGTCAGCAGGCGCAGCAGTTCGCACGCCTTGTAGGCGGCGATCCCGCCGCTGACTCCCAGCACGACCTTCGGCTTACCCACCGGACACTCCCCTTCAGGATCCATCTCACTGTGACACCTATGGGGCCTATGACACACCACAGGCCCGGCAGATGCTCTGCCGGGCCTGTGGTGAAAGGAATTCTCGGTGCTTACTGAGCCGGGGCCTCGATGGCCTCGGAGGTCAGCAGACCCGCGTTGATCTCGCGCAGCGCGATCGAAAGCGGCTTCTCGTGGACGTGGGTGTCCACCAGCGGGCCGACGTACTCGAGCAGGCCCTCACCGAGCTGCGAGTAGTACGCGTTGATCTGACGCGCGCGCTTGGCCGCGTAGATCACGAGGCTGTACTTCGAGTCAGTCGCCTCGAGCAGCTCGTCGATCGGCGGGTTGATGATGCCCTCGGGCGCAGTGATGGAAGAGGACACGCTCTACCTTCCGAAGAATGGGTGAAAGATCAAGCATTGACCGACATGAACATCGATCAACGATCAGACAACTTCCATCAAGGCTAGCAGCTCACGGGCCACGTCCTCGACGGAGGTGTTGACAAGGGTGGTGTCGAACTCGGACTCGGCAGCCAGTTCGATCTTGGCCGACGCGAGCCGTCGCTCGATGACCTCGGCCGACTCGGTGCCCCGGCCGGTGAGCCGGCGGACCAGCTCGTCCCAGCTCGGCGGGGCCAGGAAGACCAGCTGCGCTTCGGGCATCGACTCGCGGACGAGCCGGGCGCCCTGGAGGTCGATCTCCAGCAGGACCGGTTCGCCGTTCTCCAGGCGTTCCAGTACTGCGCTGCGCGGTGTGCCATAGCGGTTGCCCGCGAACTCGGCCCACTCCAGCAGCTCGCCGTTGGCGATCAGCTTGTCGAACTCGTCGTCGTTGACGAAGAAGTAGTGGACTCCGTGCCGCTCACCGGGCCGCGGCTTGCGGGTGGTGGCCGACACCGAGAGCCATACTTCCGGGTGGACCTTGCGCATATGCGCGACGACCGTGCTCTTGCCGACCCCTGAAGGGCCGGAGAGCACGGTCAGCCGCGGACGAACCTCTGCTGCCATAGAGCGATTATCCAGGTTCCCGGGACTGCATGAGAACGCCGGAAGAACTCCGGGCGACGCGTCAGCCGGCGGGTGTGCCGAACTCACGCTCCAGAGAAGCGATCTGGTTGGAACCGAGACCTCGGACACGCCGGGACTCGGAGATGCCGAGGCGCTCCATGATCTGCTTGGCGCGCACCTTGCCCACGCCAGGCAGGGACTCCAGCAGGGCGGAGACCTTCATCTTGCCGATGACGTCGTTCTCCTGGCCCGTCTTGATGACCTCTTGGAGCGAGGCGCCGGAGTGCTTGAGTCGATTCTTCACCTCGGCCCGCTCCCGGCGAGCCGCGGCGGCCTTTTCGAGCGCGGCTGCGCGCTGTTCAGGGGTAAGGGGCGGAAGAGCCACGCCTACGTCACCTCGGATGTCGAACTGTCGGATACGGACCGGTGGAGAACCCGCAGGCACCCCACCAGGCGAGGTCCCGAACAGCGATGGAACTCGTTCGCTGCACGTTCACTCTGCTCGGAGACTAGCGGCCATGACCGCTCCAGTCAGCGAGAACGGACGAAAAGTCCTGGTCAGCCTCCGCCGAACCGTACATCACGGACAAAATACCCCTGTTTTGTCCGGTGAAAGACGTTCGAATTTCGTCAGGCCGTGCGATCTCGCCGTCCGGCGGCACCCGTGAGAGGTCCGAATCCGTGTGCGGGAGACCCGCACACGGACGGACCGGGCGGCGGGATCAGGCGGAGACGGCCTCGCGGATCTCGTCCGCGAACTGCCGCGCCGAGGCGCGCAGGGCAGCCACGTCCGGACCGTTCCTCAGCACGCCCCGCGACACGTTCGGTACGACGTTGCGCACGGCCTTCCCGAACACCGCCGGCAGGTCCGCGGCCGTCGCACCCTGCGCGCCGATGCCGGGGGCCAGCAGCGGGCCGTTGATGTCCAGGTCGAAGGAGGACAGATCGCCCAGCGTGGCGCCGACCACGGCCCCGAAGGAGCCCATCGGTGCCGCGCCCTCGTTCTCCGCCGCGAGGTGCGCCAGCATCGTCGCGCCGATCGTCCGGCCGTCCTCGCGCAGCGCCCGCTGGACTTCCGCGCCCTCCGGGTTCGAGGTCAGCGCGAGGACGAAGAGACCGGCTCCGGACTCGCGTGCCAGGTCCACCGCCGGGCGCAGGGATCCGTAGCCGAGGTACGGGGAGACGGTGAGCGCGTCCGAGAAGAGCGGCGAGGACGGCGAGAGGAAGGTCTCCGCGTACGCCGCCATCGTCGAGCCGATGTCGCCCCGCTTCGCGTCCATCACCACGAGGGTGCCCGCCGCCCGCGCGTCGGCCACGCTCCGCTCCAGCACCGCGATGCCGCGCGAGCCGAACCGCTCGAAGAAGGCCGCCTGCGGTTTGAAGACCGCCACCTGGTCGGCCAGCGCCTCCACCACGGTGCGCGAGAAGCGCTCCAGGCCCGCGATGTCGTCGTTCAGGCCCCAGGAGGCCAGCAGGGCCGCGTGCGGGTCGATGCCCACGCACAGCGGGCCGCGGGAGTCCATCGCCGCGCGCAGGCGGGTGCCGAACGGGGTCACGGGGGTCACGGTCACTGCGCGGCCTTTCGGTTCTCGGCGCCCACCGCTTCGGCCAGCGTCGCGTACGGGCTGTTGGCCAGGCGCGCGGCCAGGCCCTTGTGGATGGCGCGGGCGTAGAACGGGCCCTCGTAGATGAAGGCGCTGTAGCCCTGGACCAGCGTGGCACCGGCCAGGATCCGCTGCCAGGCGTCCTCGGCGTTCTCGATGCCCCCGACGCCCACGAGGACCAGCCGGTCCCCCACACGGGCGTACAGGCGCCTCAGGACCTCCAGGGAGCGCTCCTTGACCGGCGCTCCCGACAGTCCGCCGGTCTCCTTCACCAGGGACGGTGCGGACTTCAGGCCGAGACCGTCGCGCGCGATGGTCGTGTTGGTCGCGATGATGCCGTCCAGGCCCAGCTCCAGGGCCAGGTCCGCGACGGCGTCGACGTCCTCGTCGGCCAGGTCCGGGGCGATCTTGACCAGCAGCGGGACCCGGCGGTCGGTGACCACCCGGTCGGCGGCCTCCCGTACGGCCGACAGCAGCGGACGCAGCGACTCCGTCGCCTGGAGGTTGCGCAGGCCCGGCGTGTTCGGCGAGGAGACGTTGACGACGAGGTAGTCGGCGTGGCGGGCGAGGCGCTCGGTCGAGGCCACGTAGTCGCCCACCGCCTCCTCCTCGGGCACGACCTTGGTCTTGCCGATGTTGACGCCGACGACCGTCTTGAAGACCGGGTTACGGGCCGCCAGCCGCTCGGCGACGGCCGCCGAGCCCTCGTTGTTGAAGCCCATGCGGTTGATCAGCGCGCGGTCCGGCACCAGCCGGAACAGCCGCTTCTTCGGGTTGCCGGGCTGCGCCTGGGCCGTGACCGTGCCGATCTCGACGTGGTCGAAGCCGAGCATCGACATGCCGTCGATGGCGACGGCGTTCTTGTCGAAGCCGGCCGCGAGGCCGAAGGGGCCGTGCATGCGCAGGCCGAGCGCCTCGGTGCGCAGGGAGGCGTGGCGCGGGGCGAGCCAGGCGGCGAGGAAGGTGCGCAGCACGGGGGTGCGGGCGGCGAGGCGGATCCAGCGGAAGGCCATGTAGTGGGCCTGTTCCGGGTCCATCCGCTTGAAGACCAGGTTGAAGAAGAGCTTGTACATCGGGGGAGGATCCTCCGTCCGGTCATGGGAAGGGGGACACCCGTTGTGAAACCGGTGTCCCCCTGCCTCGTACGGGCTGCTAGTCGCGGGCCGCGGTCAGGTGCTCCGCGTGCTCCTGGAGGGAGCGGACGCCCACGTCGCCGTGGCCGAGCGCCTCGATGCCCTGGACGGCCGCGGCGAGCGCCTGGACCGTGGTCAGGCACGGGACGCTGCGCGCCACGGCCGCCGTGCGGATCTCGTAGCCGTCGAGGCGGCCGCCGGTGCCGTACGGAGTGTTGACGATCAGGTCGACCTGGCCGTCGTGGATCAGCTGGACGATGGTCTTCTCGCCGTTCGGGCCCTCGCCCTCGCTGAGCTTGCGCACCACGGTGGCGTTGATGCCGTTGCGGCGCAGCACCTCGGCGGTGCCGGAGGTGGCGAGGAGTTCGAAGCCGTGGGCGACGAGCTCGCGTGCCGGGAAGATCATCGAGCGCTTGTCGCGGTTGGCGACGGAGATGAAGGCGCGGCCCTTGGTGGGCAGCGGGCCGTAGGCGCCGGCCTGGGACTTGGCGTAGGCGGTGCCGAAGACGGCGTCGATGCCCATGACCTCGCCGGTGGAGCGCATCTCCGGGCCGAGGACGGTGTCCACGCCGCGGCCGTGGATGTCGCGGAAGCGCGACCACGGCATGACGGCCTCCTTGACGGAGATCGGCGCGTCGATCGGCAGGGTGCCGCCGTCACCGGTCTTCGGGAGCAGGCCTTCGGCGCGGAGCTCGGCGATGGTGGTGCCGAGCGAGATGCGGGCGGCGGCCTTGGCCAGCGGGACCGCGGTCGCCTTCGAGGTGAAGGGGACGGTCCGGGAGGCGCGCGGGTTGGCCTCCAGGACGTAGAGGATGTCACCCGCCATCGCGAACTGGATGTTGATCAGGCCGCGGACGCCGACGCCCTTGGCGATGGCCTCGGTGGAGGCGCGCAGGCGCTTGATGTCGAAGCCGCCGAGGGTGATCGGGGGCAGGGCGCAGGCCGAGTCGCCGGAGTGGATGCCGGCTTCCTCGATGTGCTCCATGACGCCGCCGAGGTAGAGCTCGGTGCCGTCGTAGAGGGCGTCGACGTCGATCTCGATCGCGTCGTCGAGGAACCGGTCGACCAGCACGGGGCGGGTCGGGGAGATCTCGGTGGACTCGGCGATGTACGCCTCCAGCCGGGCCTCGTCGTAGACGATCTCCATGCCGCGGCCGCCGAGCACGTAGGACGGGCGGACGAGGACCGGGTAGCCGATCTCGTCGGCGATGGCCTTCGCACCCGTGAAGGTGGTGGCGGTGCCGTGCTTGGGGGCGGGCAGGCCCGCGTCGGCGAGGACCTGGCCGAAGGCGCCGCGGTCCTCGGCGGCGTGGATGGCCTCGGGCGAGGTGCCGACGACGGGTACGCCGTTGTCCTTGAGCGCCTGGGCGAGACCGAGGGGGGTCTGGCCGCCGAGCTGGACGATGACGCCCGCGATGGGGCCGGCCAGCGACTCGGCGTGGACGATCTCCAGCACGTCTTCGAGCGTCAGCGGCTCGAAGTACAGGCGGTCGGAGGTGTCGTAGTCGGTGGAGACGGTCTCCGGGTTGCAGTTGACCATCACGGTCTCGTAGCCGGCGTCGCTGAGGGCGAAGGAGGCGTGGACGCAGGAGTAGTCGAACTCGATGCCCTGGCCGATGCGGTTCGGGCCGGAGCCCAGGATGATGACCGCGGGCTTCTCGCGCGGGGCGACCTCGCTCTCCTCGTCGTACGAGGAGTAGAAGTACGGGGTCTTCGCGGCGAACTCGGCGGCGCAGGTGTCGACCGTCTTGTAGACCGGGCGGACGCCCAGCGCGTGCCGGACCTCGCGGACGACGTCCTCGCGCAGGCCGCGGATCTCGGCGATCTGGGCGTCGGAGAAGCCGTGGCGCTTGGCCTCCGCGAGCAGCTCGGGGTGGAGCTTGTCGGCGGCGGCCAGGTCGTCCGCGATCTCCTTGATGAGGAAGAGCTGGTCGACGAACCAGGGGTCGATCTTCGTGGACTCGAAGACCTCTTCCTGGGTGGCGCCGGCGCGGATGGCCTGCATGACGGTGTTGATGCGGCCGTCGGTCGGGCGGACCGCGGTGGCCAGCAGCTCGGCCTTGTCGCCGGGCTCGCCGACGAAGGTGAACTGCGAGCCCTTCTTCTCCAGGGAGCGCAGCGCCTTCTGCAGGGCCTCGGTGAAGTTGCGGCCGATGGCCATGGCCTCGCCCACCGACTTCATGGTGGTGGTGAGGGTGGCGTCGGCCAGCGGGAACTTCTCGAAGGCGAAGCGCGGGGCCTTGACGACGACGTAGTCGAGGGTCGGCTCGAAGGAGGCCGGGGTCTTCTCGGTGATGTCGTTGGGGACCTCGTCGAGCGTGTAGCCGATGGCCAGCTTGGCGGCGATCTTGGCGATCGGGAAGCCGGTGGCCTTCGACGCGAGCGCCGAGGAGCGCGAGACGCGCGGGTTCATCTCGATGACGATGACGCGGCCGTCGACCGGGTCGATCGCGAACTGGATGTTGCAGCCGCCGGTGTCGACGCCGACCTCGCGGATGATCGCGATGCCGATGTCGCGCAGCCGCTGGTACTCGCGGTCGGTCAGCGTCATCGCCGGGGCGACGGTGATCGAGTCACCGGTGTGGACGCCCATCGGGTCGAAGTTCTCGATGGAGCAGACGACGACGACGTTGTCCTTGGTGTCGCGCATCAGCTCCAGCTCGTACTCCTTCCAGCCGAGGATGGACTCCTCCAGGAGCACCTCGGTGGTCGGGGAGAGCGTCAGGCCCTGGCCGGCGATGCGGCGCAGCTCCTCCTCGTCGTGGGCGAAACCGGAGCCGGCGCCGCCCATGGTGAAGGAGGGGCGCACGACGACGGGATAGCCGCCGAGGGTCTCGACGCCGGCGATGACGTCGTCCATCGAGTGGCAGATGACCGAGCGGGCGGACTCGCCGTACCCGATCTTGGCCTTGACGGCCTCGACGACGCCCTTGAAGAGGTCGCGGTCCTCGCCCTTGTTGATGGCCTCGACGTTGGCGCCGATGAGCTCGACGCCGTACTTCTCCAGCACACCCTGCTCGTGCATGGAGATCGCGGTGTTCAGCGCGGTCTGGCCGCCGAGGGTCGGGAGCAGCGCGTCGGGGCGCTCCTTCGCGATGATCTTCTCGACGAATTCGGGGGTGATCGGCTCGACGTACGTGGCGTCGGCGATCTCCGGGTCGGTCATGATCGTCGCGGGGTTGGAGTTCACCAGGATGACCCGCAGGCCCTCGGCCTTGAGGACGCGGCAGGCCTGGGTGCCGGAGTAGTCGAACTCGGCGGCCTGGCCGATGACGATCGGGCCGGAGCCGATGACCAGGACGGACTGGATATCGGTGCGCTTAGGCACGCTCGGCCTCCATCAGGGATACGAAGCGGTCGAAGAGGTACGCGGCGTCGTGCGGGCCCGCGGCCGCCTCGGGGTGGTACTGGACGGAGAAGGCCGGCTGGTCGAGCAGCTGGAGGCCTTCGACGACCTGGTCGTTCAGGCAGACGTGGGAGACCTCGGCGCGGCCGTAGGGGGTCTCTGAGACCTTGTCGAGGGGCGCGTCGACGGCGAAGCCGTGGTTGTGCGCGGTGACCTCGACCTTGCCGGTGGTGCGGTCCTGGACCGGCTGGTTGATGCCGCGGTGGCCGTACTTCAGCTTGTAGGTGCCGAAGCCGAGCGCGCGGCCGAGGATCTGGTTGCCGAAGCAGATGCCGAAGAGCGGGGTCTTGCGCTCCAGGACGGCCTGCATGACGGCGACGGGGCCGTCGGCGGTGGCCGGGTCGCCCGGGCCGTTCGAGAAGAAGACGCCGTCCGGCTGCACCGCGTAGACGTCCTCGGCGGTGGCGGTGGCGGGCAGCACGTGCACCTCGATGCCGCGCTCGGCCATCCGGTGCGGGGTCATGCCCTTGATGCCGAGGTCCACGGCGGCCACGGTGAACTTCTTCTCACCGATCGCGGGGACGACGTACGTCTCCTTGGTGGCGACCTCTGCGGACAGGTTGGCACCGGTCATCTCGGGCGCCTGGCGCACCTTGGCGAGCAGCATGCCGTCGTCGGCGATCGCGTTGCCGGAGAAGATGCCGACGCGCATGGCGCCGCGCTCGCGCAGGTGGCGGGTCAGGGCGCGGGTGTCGACGCCGCAGATCCCGACGACGCCCTGCGCGACCAGCTCCTCGTCCAGCGAGCGCTGGGAGCGCCAGTTGGACGGGACGCGGGCGGGGTCGCGTACGACGTACCCGGACACCCAGATGCGGGAGGACTCGGGGTCCTCGTCGTTGACGCCGGTGTTGCCCACGTGCGGGGCGGTCATCACGACGACCTGGCGGTGGTACGACGGGTCGGTGAGGGTCTCCTGGTAGCCGGTCATGCCGGTGGAGAACACGGCCTCACCGAAGGTCTCCCCGTGGGCGCCGTAGGCGCGGCCGCGGAAGATCCGACCGTCCTCCAGGACGAGTACGGCGGGAGTTTTGGCTGCTCCCCTGGTGGAGGTCGTCATCGTTCGGCGCCTTCCGTCGTGATGGATTGGTTCATGAGATTGACGGCTTCGACCCATGCGGCGTGTTCGGCCGCGCGGTCGGAGCGGAATCCGGAGTCGATCAGCTTGTCGCCGTGCGCCCATGTGACGACGAGCAGACCGCCCTCGGTGAGTACCTTGCCCGCGATTCCCTTGTCGAGGCGGGCGCCGCGCAGCTGCGCGGCCGGTACGAAGAAATCGGTGGCACCCGGACGGACCACGTCGAGGCCCGCGTCGGTGAGCGTGAGCTCGACCCGGCTGCGGACGCCCAGACCGTGGGCGACGATCCGGTCGAGCCACTGCCCGGCGGTGGTGGACCCGTGGTACCGGCCGGTCAGGGCCAGCCGGTGCTCGGGGAGACCGTCGGGGGCGGCGGGCAGCTCCGGCAGATCGTTCTGCAGGGCGCCGCGCCATTTCCAGCCCTGCCGCATCAGCCAGTACACGAACGCGACGAAGACGACCAGGCCGACGACCCACGCCATGCGTGCGCCGAAGCTGGTCACCTCCGCCGACTGACGTTCGGCGGCCTCGGCGGCCAGTTGGATTACTGCAGGTGTCACGCCAGCGTCCCGTCCACGACCGTTGCCCGGCCCCGCAGGAAGGTGTGAGTGACGCGACCCGGCAGCTCACGGCCCTCGTAAGGCGTGTTGCGGCTGCGGGAGGCGAAGTGTGCGGGGTCCACGACACCACGGTACGAGGTATCGACCAAGGTCAGGTTCGCGGGTTCACCTGCCGAGACGGGGCGGCCGTGGTTCTCCAGGCTGCCGATCCGCGCGGGGGCGAAGGACATCCGCTCCGCGACGCCCGCCCAGTCGAGCAGTCCGGTCTCCACCATCGTCTGCTGGACGACGGAGAGCGCGGTCTCCAGGCCCACCATGCCCATGGCGGCGGCGGCCCACTCGCAGTCCTTGTCCTCGTGCGGGTGCGGGGCGTGGTCGGTGGCGACGATGTCGATCGTGCCGTCGGCGAGCGCCTCGCGCAGGGCCATGACGTCCCGCTCGGTGCGCAGCGGCGGGTTCACCTTGTAGACCGCGTTGTACGAGCGGACGAGCTCCTCGGTGAGGAGCAGGTGGTGCGGGGTGACCTCGGCGGTGACGTCGATGCCGCGGGCCTTGGCCCAGCGGACGATCTCGACGGAGCCGGCGGTGGAGAGGTGGCAGATGTGGACGCGGGAGCCGACGTGCTCGGCGAGGAGGACGTCGCGGGCGATGATCGATTCCTCGGCGACGGCCGGCCAGCCGCCCAGACCGAGCTCGGCGGAGACGACGCCCTCGTTCATCTGGGCGCCCTCGGTGAGGCGGGGCTCCTGGGCGTGCTGGGCGACGACGCCGCCGAAGGCCTTCACGTACTCCAGGGCGCGGCGCATGATCACGGCGTCGTCGACGCACTTGCCGTCGTCGGAGAAGACGGTGACGCGGGCGGCGGAGTCGTGCATGGCGCCCAGCTCGGAGAGCTGCTTGCCCTCCAGGCCGACGGTGACGGCGCCGATGGGCTGCACGTCGCAGTAGCCGGACTCCTTGCCCAGGCGCCAGACCTGCTCGACGACGCCGGCGGTGTCGGCGACCGGGAAGGTGTTCGCCATGGCGAAGACGGCGGTGTAGCCGCCGGAGGCGGCGGCGCGGGTGCCGGTGAGGACGGTCTCGGAGTCCTCGCGGCCGGGCTCGCGCAGGTGGGTGTGCAGGTCGACGAGGCCGGGCAGGAGGACCTGGCCCTCGGCCTCGATCACCTGGGCGTCTGCGGCTTCGAGACCGGTACCCACCTCGGCGATGGTCTCGCCGTCGATCAGGACGTCCTGCGCCTCGCCGCCGAGTACCTTCGCGCCACGGATAAGGATCTTGCTCATGGTTACTTGTTCTCCTCGGTACGGGCGGCGGTGGTGGTGACGGCGGGCTCGGATCCGCCCAGCAGCAGGTACAGCACGGCCATCCGGGTGGACACGCCGTTGGCGACCTGCTCGACGGCCGTGCAGCGGTCGGAGTCGGCGACCTCGGCGGTGATCTCCATGCCGCGGTTCATCGGACCGGGGTGCATCACGATGGCGTGCTCGGGCATCTTCGCCATGCGGTCGCCGTCGAGTCCGTACCGGCGGGAGTACTCGCGCTCGGTCGGGAAGAAGGCTGCGTTCATGCGTTCGCGCTGCACACGCAGCATCATCACCGCATCGGACTTCGGCAGCACCTCGTCGAGGTTGTACGAGACCTCGCACGGCCAGCTCTCGACGCCGATCGGGACCAGCGTGGGCGGGGCCACCACGGTGACCTCGGCGCCGAGGGTGTGGAGCAACTGGACGTTGGAGCGGGCGACGCGGCTGTGCAGGACGTCGCCGACGATCGTGATCCGGCGGCCGTTCAGGTCCTTGCCGAGACCGGCGTCGCGGCCGACCAGGCGGCGGCGCATGGTGAAGGCGTCCAGCAGGGCCTGGGTGGGGTGCTCGTGGGTGCCGTCTCCGGCGTTGACCACGGCGGAGTCGATCCAGCCGGAGGTCGCGAGCCGGTAGGGGGCGCCGGAGGCGTGGTGGCGGATGACGACCGCGTCGGCGCCCATGGCCTCCAGGGTCAGCGCGGTGTCCTTCAGGGATTCGCCCTTGGAAACCGAGGAGCCCTTGGCGGAGAAGTTGATGACGTCGGCGGAGAGCCGCTTGGCGGCCGCCTCGAAGGAGATCCGGGTGCGGGTCGAGTCCTCGAAGAAGAGGTTGACGACGGTGAGGCCGCGCAGGGTGGGCAGCTTCTTTATCGGCCGGTCCGCGACGCGGGCCATCTCCTCGGCGGTGTCGAGGATCAGGACGGCGTCGTCGCGCGTGAGATCGGCGGCCGAGATGAGGTGGCGCTTCATCTGGATGGCTCCGTAGGTCGGAAGGGGAGGCAGGCAGGCGTACTGACTGACAGGGGTGCGGGGCGGGGCAGGGCAGGCTGCGGCGCGGGCCCCCCTGGGGGCCCGGTCAGTCGTACGGACTACTGCCCGGCTGCCTGGGCGGTCCGCTGGCCGAGCAGCACGGCGTCACGGCCGTCCTCCTCCTGGAGCTGGACCTTGACGGTCTCCCGCAGCGACGTGGGGAGGTTCTTGCCGACGTAGTCGGCGCGGATCGGCAGCTCGCGGTGGCCGCGGTCGACGAGGACGGCGAGCTGTACGGCGCGGGGGCGGCCGAGGTCGCCGAGCGCGTCGAGGGCGGCGCGGATGGTGCGGCCGGAGAAGAGCACGTCGTCGACGAGGACGACGAGACGGCCGTCGATGTCGTCGCCGGGGATCTCGGTACGGCCGATCGCGCGGGCCGGCTTCATGCGCAGGTCGTCGCGGTACATGGTGATGTCGAGGGAGCCGACCGGGATCTTCGTGCCGGTGATCTCTTCGAGCTTGGCGGCCAGCCGGCGGGCGAGGTAGACACCGCGGGTGGGGATGCCGAGGAGCACCACGTCGTCGGCGCCCTTGGCGCGTTCGACGATCTCGTGGGCGATGCGGGTGAGGACCCGTGCGATGTCCTGCGCTTCGAGCACGGGGCGCGTGGAATCGCTGATCTGCTGGGTGTCCATGAAAAGGACCTCCTTCTCCGCCTCACGGGACGGACCTTAAAGGACGTCTGATGTTCGCCTCCCACGGTACCAGGAGACGGGCGGTGACCCGTCACCAGGCTGGTGCGCGGGGGCTCTCACGGGGCTGCTGGGGCGGCCCTTGAGGTGGCGGTGAAGACCATTCGGCTTGACGCATCCAAGTAACGCTGCGTAACCTCACAGTGAGTTACCAGCCGCGGCGGAGCCGCACGTGGTCCATGTCGTCACGGCGTCCATGTCGTCACAGCGTCACAGCGTCCGGGAGCGTTATGTCCAGCGAATACGCCAAACAGCTCGGGGCCAAGCTCCGCGCCATCCGCACCCAGCAGGGCCTCTCCCTCCACGGTGTCGAGGAGAAGTCCCAGGGCCGGTGGAAGGCCGTAGTGGTCGGTTCGTACGAGCGCGGGGACCGCGCCGTGACCGTCCAGCGCCTCGCCGAGCTGGCGGACTTCTACGGGGTTCCGGTGCAGGAACTGCTGCCGGGGACGACTCCCGGCGGAGCCGCCGAGCCGCCGCCGAAGCTGCGCCTCGACCTGGAGCGCCTGGCGGGCGTGCCCGCCGAGAAGGCCGGCCCGCTCCAGCGCTACGCGGCGACGATCCAGAGCCAGCGTGGCGACTACAACGGCAAGGTGCTGTCGATCCGCCAGGACGACCTGCGCACTCTGGCCGTCATCTACGACCAGTCCCCTTCGGTCCTGACCGAGCAGCTGATCAGCTGGGGCGTGCTGGACGCGGATGCCCGTCGCGCCGTGGCGCACGAGGACATCTAGTCCCCGGTCCCTGGACCAGCAGAAACGTTACCGGTGGGTGCCGGGAGACCCGAGTGGTCTCCCGGCACCCGCCGTTTTTGCGCCCGGCCGCAGCGGCCGGACACAACCGGACACAAGCAGACACGAGCGGAGGGGGGGGGGGGGGGGGGGGGCCGGGGGCCCCCCCCCCCCCCCGGGCCCCCCCCCCGCCCGGGGGGCCCGGGGGGGGGGGGGGGGCCGGGCGGGGGGGC
>NZ_JBIAHP010000026.1:113697-116188 GCF_042870715.1 Streptomyces sp. NPDC006463
CGCGTGCGGGCGCCCCCCCCCCCCCCCCCCCCCCCCCACCCCCCCCCCCCCCCCCCCGCCGGGGGGGCCCCCCCCCCCCCCCGGCGGCCCCCCCCCCTCCGCTCAGTCGAACCCCCGGACGCTAGTCGCGGCGCAGGTTCGGCTTCAGCTCCTTGAAGCGGGCCAGCAGCCCGTTGACGAACGAGGGGGACTCGTCCGTCGAGAACTCCTTGGCCAGCTGGACGGCCTCGTCGATGGCGACGGCGTCAGGGGTGTCGTCCACCCAGATCAGCTCGTAGGCACCGAGCCGCAGGATGTTCCGGTCCGCGACCGGCATGCGGTCGAGGTCCCAGTCCACGGCGTAGGTGACGATCAGGTCGTCGATGCGGTTCACCTTGTCGGCGTAACCCTCGACGAGATCCATCGTGAAGGCGCTGACCGGCGGCTGCCGGTCGTCCGACCGCGCGTGGCGGATCCAGTCCGCGAGGACCTCGCGCACGGGCACGCCGCGCTGGTCGGCCTCGAACAGGATCTGGAAGGCGCGCTTGCGCGCATTGCTCCGAGCAGCCACGGGTTAGTTGCTCTTCCGGCCGAGGTAGTCGCTGGTGCGGGTGTCGACCTTGACCGTCTCGCCGGTGTTGACGAAGAGCGGGACCTGGATCTCGTGGCCGGTCTCCAGGGTGGCGGGCTTGGTGCCACCGGTGGAGCGGTCGCCCTGGACGCCCGGGTCGGTGTGCTCGATCTTGAGCTCGACCGCGGCCGGGAGCTCGACGTAGAGGACTTCGCCGTCGTGCTGCGCCACGGAGGCGGTGAAGCCCTCGATCAGGAAGTTGGCGGCGTCGCCGACAGCCTTCTTGTCGACCATCAGCTGGTCGTAGGTGGTCATGTCCATGAAGACGAAGTACTCGCCGTCCATGTACGAGAACTGCATGTCGCGCCGGTCGATCGTGGCCGTCTCGACCTTCGTGCCGGCGTTGAAGGTCTTGTCGACGACCTTGCCGGAGAGCACGTGCTTGAGCTTGGTGCGCACGAAGGCCGGGCCCTTGCCGGGCTTGACGTGCTGGAACTCGACGACGGACCAGAGCTGGTCACCGTCGAGCTTGAGCACCATGCCGTTCTTGAGGTCGTTCGTGGAAGCCACGGTTGCGGAATCTCCTGCACTGGAAGACCACGGGTGCGCGCACAGCCCGGCGGAGCGGGCTAGAGCGCGAGCAGCTCCTTGGTCGTAATGGTGAGTAGCTCGGGACCGCCGTCCGCCTCGGGGCGCACGACGAGCGTGTCATCGATCCGGACACCTCCCCGGCCCGGGAGGTGAACCCCCGGTTCGACGGTGACCGGCACGCAAGCGTCCAGTTTACCCATTGCCGTAGGTGCAAGCTGCGGGTCCTCGTCGATTTCGAGACCCACGCCGTGTCCGGTCGACGGAGCGAGTGCTTCCCCATGGCCCGCGGAGTCCAGTACGGACCGTGCCGCATGATCCACATCACGGTACGCGGCCCCCGGCAGCAGGGCCTCGCGCCCGGCCCGCTGGGCGGCGAAGACCAGGTCGTACAGCTCGATCTGCCAGTCCGCCGGGGTGGTTCCGATCACGAACGTACGGCCGATCTCGCACCGGTAGCCGCGGTAGTTGGCGCCGAGGCAGACGGTGAGGAAGTCGCCCTCCTCCACCCGGCGGTCGGAGGGCCGGTGCCTGGAGCGGCCGGAGTGCGGGCCGGTGCCGACCGAGGTCGGGAAGGCGGGCCCGTCCGCCCCGTGGTCCACGAGGCGCCGCTCCAGCTCCAGGGCGAGGTGGCGTTCGGTGCGCCCGACGAGGATGGACTCCAGCAGTTCGCCCAGCGCCTGGTCGGCGATCTCGGCGGCGATCCGCAGGCAGGCGATCTCCTCCTCGTCCTTGACGAGGCGCTGCTGCTCCACGGCGGTGCCGAGGTCGGCGAGGCGCAGCCGGGGCGCGACGGACTGCAGGGCGCGGTGCCGGGCCACCGTGAGGTGGTGCTCCTCGACCGCGAGCGAGTCGGCGCGTGCGGCGGCGGCCATGTCGCCCGCCGCGACGGCCGGGTCCGCGCCGGGGCCCGACAGCACGGAGACCCGCAGCCGCTCGTCGAGGCGGCCCTCGTCGGCCTCCCCGGTGGGCGCGGCGCCGCAGAACAGCACCTCCTCCGTGGGCCCGACGAGCAGTACGGCGCCCAGCGGGGAGGCCCCGGACAGGTAGCGGACGTTCGCCGGACACGTGATCAGTGCGGCGGCGTTCCCCGCGGCGGCGCAGCGGTCGCGAAGCGTTCCCCGGCGGGCGGCGTACACGTCTGACATGTCTTCGAGCGTACGAGCGCCTCGCGCATCCGGCCTGATGAGCGCGTCCGGACGTGCGCCGCCGAGGGGCGCCTGAGCCGGGCGCGGAGGCCGGGCGCGGGCGCCGGGGCCTAGGGGGTGTCTGACGGATCAGGGTCGGATAGCCCGGGTCGGCTGGTGCCGTGGATTGCAAGGCGGAGGAGGGAGTCGACGCGGAGCGTCGGCG
>NZ_JBIAHP010000027.1:0-74426 GCF_042870715.1 Streptomyces sp. NPDC006463
TGAGCTCGCACTTCGTGCTCCTGCGGATCCGGCTCGCGGGCCGCCTCCCGAAGCCCGCCGCCGACGGCACGATCGGGCTGTCCTGGCTGATCGCGCAATGGCCCGAGGGCGAGGCGGAACCCACGAAGTACTGGATCTCGAACCTGCCCGCGGACATCCCCGCCAAGGACCTCGTCCGCCTGGCGAAGTCGAGGTGGCGGATCGAGCACGACTACCGCGAACTGAAAACAGCGTTGGGGCTGGACCACTTCGAGGGCCGTTCCTTCACCGGCTGGCACCGCCACGTCACCCTCGTCACCGCCGCCCACCTGTTCCTCACCGAGCAGCGGACCTGCCCAAAAGCCCCTGCCAGGGCCTGACCCTCTACCAGGCCCCGGACCTCCGCCAACACCTGCTGGCCACCTGGACCGGCACCTGCCCCACCTGCCAACAAACCGTCCCACGGCAGCCCTACGACACCAGCTAACAAAGCACTACTAGGCAGCGGCACGGTGGCCTCCTGGTTGTCGGGGCGATGGCGGGCAGGCTGCTGCTCGCCGGAGTGGCTTGAGGGATCAGGCTATGGGTGCGGGTACGGGCGTGCCGGTGAGGTGGTGGGCGCGGTGGGCGATGGGAGCGACCTGGTCGAGGAGCGCGATGCCGAAAGCGTTGTCGTGGGCGCTGGCGGCCAGACCCGGCGCGGGTGACCGCATGGACGACCAAGTCGCGCCGCTTCTGGAGCGGATCGACGCGCGTGAACGTGAGCTCATCGGCCATGCAGCGCAGATCCGTGCGCAGATGGACGAGCTCGCCGCGCGCCTGCGTGAACTCGACGAGGAAATCCGCCTGCCACGGCGCTCTGGATCTGGCGGAGGCCGTGTCGTAGCCGGCGGATGAGGTGCAGCGGCATCCGCGTCGTCGAGGCCGACCGCAACATCCCCACCCGCAGCCGGGTGATCCGCCTACTGCCCGGCAGGGTCATCGAACGCGGCCCCCGACTCACCGACCCACCCCGCGACCACTCGTCCTTGAGGACGGCACCATCCTGGTCATCGATGCGGGAGTACTGCGCGCCGTCGATCGCCGGCTCAACACCAGCGTCCTCGCCGAACTGCTGCCCGTCGACCCCGACCAGGCCTGGACCTACACGGCAACCCTGCACCGAGACGGTGACCACATCACCGCGAGGATCGCCGAGCCCCACCCACGCCACGAAGACCAGTACAACGTCCACACCTGGACCATCGCCCTCCACCAAAGCCCCTGATGGTCAACCAACCGGTCCGTCCCCGCGTAGACCCGCTTGGGCAGGAGCGACATGTCCTCGGCCCTTCGTCGCCTGGTACGGGGACTCGTGATGCCCTGACCAGGGTCTGAGCAGCAGCACGTGCAGCGGCTACCGCAGAGGCATCAGCGTGGTCGCAGCCCGTCGAAGACCACCTCGAAGATCCGCTCTCGGGGCTCCGGATCCGCTCCCAGCTGTTTCTTCGCCCCGCCAGTACCGGCCAGGAGGCGATGAACTCCGTCAGGCCCAGCTCCGGGCGGCCCGCCCCCGCTGGCTATGCCGCCCCCGCTGGCTATGCCGCGCCCACGGGCTCAGCCCTGTACGGCCAGCACGATCCGCATCGCGCAGGCCGCGAGCACGGCGCCGGAAACGGCCATGGCGACGACCAGCCCGCGCTCGCTCTTGGGGAGGCGCTCCGGAAGGCTCACCTCGTGAGGGCGCTTCGGATCGTAGATCACATCGATACGGCTCCCGACCCGCACCGGCGGGAAGGCGAACGGGCCGACGGCGTACTGCCGCGCGGGAGCGCCCACCGGCGTGTACTCCAGCAGGAGCATCGAACCGGCCGCGACCTGCCCCACGTTCACGCACACGGCAGAAGTCCGTACTCCCCGCTTCAACAGCGGGCTCGAGTGAACGTAGATGCCCAGCGAGACTCCGAACACCACGAGCCCGACCAGCACGGTCAAAGTGATCAACCACGTCACCGACAACGCCCCCCGACCGACGCAACGCCAGATCATCGCCGATCCGGCGGCAGGGCCGCAAGACGCGGCGGGGGTGTGGTGCCCGTCAGGTGGCCCTGTTCTCCTCGGCGAGGTGGGCGTTCATGGTGGCGTTCAGGTCGGCGACGAAGGACTCGACCCGCTCCAGGAGTTCCGGCGGGAGTGGGCCATGGCGGTGTCCAGGCGGCGCACGAGCGGGCCGAAGAACCCGTCGGCGCGTTCCTGGATGGGGGCGCCGCGGCTGGTAGGCGGCCGTGATCACCGGGCTTGCTGGGCACGTTGATGTGTACGCCGACAACAGGCGCAAAGGACGCCCCGACTCCACCGCCGACTGGCTGCGACGGCTCGCCACTGGCGACATCGAGCTGACTCACGAGGCCTTCCATACCCTCGAACCCTGTCGGGCTGCCGCCCATCCACGGCAACTCCTGATGTCCTGCGGCATTCTGCCCGCGGTCGACAAGCAGATCCGGCCGAGTTCATCGAGCGCCACCGGGAGCAAGTCGTGCACGTCGTAGTCCGCCTCGGCGCGTGTGCAGGCTGCCAACACCCGAAGTCCGGGGCTGTCGAGTCCGGCGACGAGCGCGTCACAGGCCGCGCTGACGACATCGTTTGCGGGGATCTCGCCCACGCTCCAGAGGGTGGCGCGGTCCTGTAGCTCGTTGGCTGCTGCTTCGGTCGACGGCATCCGCCCATGATCCCTTCACCCTGGGGTCCCGGTCGAACAGGTATCACTGGTGCTGCTGCTCGGCGGCCTGCTCCAACAGGACCCGCGGGGAGTCTGCGTAGCGCATGGCGGTCTTCTCGTGGAGTCCGAACACCTGGGCGAGGTGGGGCAGGTCGGGGCCTTGGAGCATGGACTCTTCGAGCTAGCGGTCGACGCGGAGGCGTTCCAAGGTCGCATCCTGACCTCGTAGAGGCGTATTGATCCAGTGGTTTGCTGACGTGGCCGGTGCCCGTGGCGGTCTGGTTGTTGATCGGCAGGTGGAGGTCGGCAATGTTAGGCCACCGCTTCCGGCGGTGCTCCAGCCAGTCGAACAGCAGCTTCAGCGTGAGCTCGTCGAGCGGACGAACTCGCCCGGCGATGGTCAGACGGCGGTTCCCAATGTCGACGTCGTCGAGCATGAGGCTGCCGTGGTTGAGGTAGAGCCAGACGGCGCCTTCCTCGCGGTGGCGGCTGCGGGGTCCGCCGTCACGGAGGACACGGGTCCGCCGCTCGGCTTCCGCCCGGATACCGGGGACTCAACAGTTCCGGTTAGCGCTCCTGTCCCAACATTCGGCTCAGCCCGAAACTTTGGACGTCGCTGGGACGCTGCTTCCAAGCTGGTCACTCACCGGATGGTTGCAACCATCCTTGACGAGAGGACATCCCAGTCGTGAAGCTCTGGAAGACACTCATCATCGGCTTCGTTGCCACCGTTCCGCTCACCTTGACCTGCACCGGGGTGGCGTCGGCCAGCACGCCGCCGGCCGACCCCGCTCGCCAGGCAGCAACGACGGCGCTGAGAGCGGCTCAGCCGCTCGACGCCGTGGAGTGCTACGACAACATCACCATCAGAGGAGCGAACGGCAAGTTCATCTCCGCCGAACTCGGGTACGCAGGAGCGCGCTACGCCGAGCTGCGAGCTCGCACCACGGCGATCCCTGGAAACTGTTCGGGCTCTGCCGAAACCGGGACACCGGAGAGACGGTCCTGTGGTCGGAAGCCAACGGCGACTTCGTCTCGGCCGAACTCGGCTACGACGGGTCCGGCTACGGGGAACTGCGTGCCCGCGCCACGGAGATAGGTCCGTGGGAGAAGTTCTTCACGCCCAACACACCTGGCTACGGAAACACGTACTTCCTTTCCTACGCCAACGAGGGCTTCGTCTCCGCCGAACTCGGATACACCGGCGACAGCTACGCCAAGCTGCGGGCCCGCGCAACGGACGTCGGTCCCTGGGAAACCATCCGCTGGTAGTTCGCTCGCTTCTGGATCGCCTTGTCCCTGCCTCGCAGGTGGGCGATGAACGCCTCGTCGTCTGCTGGGGTCCACTGCCACGGGTACTGACGCTGAACTCCTCGAACCACTCGATCAAGCGCAGCCGCGGGTCATCGTCGACGACTGCAGGAACCGGGCCGATTACTGCCGGGCCCAGCCCTCCTTGGGGTCTGACCGAGGTACGCGTCAAAGGGGCAAATGGAATACTTTTGAAGCCCTGAGAGGGCGGTCCGTGACTGTGGACTGGACCGGCACGAAGAGGCCCTGGGCTGCGCCCAGCAGTCGCTGGACCTCTACTCGGACCTCGTCGGCACACGTCCCGCCGCCCACCTGGCGGACATGAACAAAGCCCTGCTCATCATGGGCCAGGTGCTCTCCCGGCTGGGCCGCCACGAAGAAGCGCTGGAGCGCTACCCGGAAGAGGTCGCCGCGTTCCGGTACCTCGCCGAAGCGAGCCCGGAAGCCGGGCTGCCCGCCCTCGCCGCAGCTCTGAACGGTCTGGGTGGCGCCCTGTCGGACCTCGGCCACCGCGAGCAGGCCACGGACCGGGTCCGGGAGGCGATCGGTGCCCTCAGCCTGCTCCCACCGGCGGACCTCGAGGCGCACCTCCCGCTCTTGGAGATGCTCCTGAGCCCCCTGGGCAGCTTGCTGTACGGCAACTGAGATTTCGAGGCGGTCGTCCCCGTTGCCCAGGACCGGGTGAACCTCTGTCGGCGTCTTGTCGAGATCGACGCCCTGTCGTACGAGCCGCGCCTTGCCGTGGCTTTGGTCGATCTCAGCAACGTGCTGGGGGCGGTACAGGACTACGCGCGTTCACTGGCCGCGCTTCATGAGGGCATGGAACTCTACGCTCGCCTCCACGCCGAGGCCCCCGAGCGCGCCCTGCCCGGCACATGGCTTCCGCCGGGCGGGAAGAAGCCCAGGGACGAATGACCCGGCGGAGGAATGACACTGACGGGTGCTGTGCGGCGGCGATGTGCATATCAGTCTCGCTGCGGATGCGGGCCTGCTCCTGATCATGCCTCAGGTGGTGGCCGAGACGCGCAGCAGGTTGTGGTCGGAGACTGCCGTGTCGAGGGGGAGGGCGTCGGCGCTTGGCGCTTGGAAGTGGGGGGTGCTGAGGAAGAGGTAGTCGAGCTTCTTCGGGCCGAAGGTCGCCTCGCCCGACCGGCATGCGGATGTGGTGGCGGGTGGGCAGACCGCAGGCTCGAAGTACTCCGGGTCGCTTTCGTCGGCCTCTGTGAAGGACCCGTCAGCGCCGTCCCCTCTCTCCGGTCGGTAGAACCGTGACAGGGTTGCGGTGCGTGGGGAATGGTTGAAGTCCCCGCCCAGGATGACGGTGAATCCTTCGTCCAGCCACTGGCGGGTCTGCGCCGCGAGCCGGTCTGCTTCGGGCACAGCGAGGGTGCCGTCGTCCCAGTAGAGGTGTACGGAGCAGGACCAGGTGGGCCGGTTGGCCAGGAAGGTCAGGGCACAGGGCACCGTGATCGGCTCGCGTTCGCCTCCTACCGTCAGGTCGAGGTCGGCCGTCTCCGAGACCGGTCCGCGTACGAGCACCGCGTTCCCGTAGGCGTGGCCCTCGCAGATGGCAGGGTTCCCGGCGGGGAGGGTGGCGGAGTGGAACCCGGCGTAGCCGAGCGGGCCCAGCCGGTCGAGGAGGGCAAGGTACTGGTGTTCGCACACCTCCTGGAGGAAGAGCTGGTCGGCACCCCAACCTCCCGGATCGGCCTCGGCGACCACGGCGGCGATCCGGCGTGCCGGGTCGTACGGGGGAAGGCTGCACATGTTGCCGCAGATGTTGTAGCTGGTCAGTCGGACCGTCCCGGCAGCGGTGACGGCTTCGGTGGCAGGGGCCGCGGCGGCGGATGGTCCGGGCGGGACGAGGGCACAGAATGCGGCGGCGGTGACGGCGAGGACGGCCAGGACGGCCAAGGTGGCAGGGTTTCGGCGCACACCCGTGATGCTTCCCGCGGGCGCTGTGACTACCCCAACACCCTCTGCCCGTACGGCAAGCCGCGTTCTTTCGGGACGGCTCGTGGTGGCCCAGGGCGTTCAGGCTGTGCTGGATGGCTGCCGATCTGTGTGTACCCCGGTGGGGGGTGGTGCTGGTGAGATGTGTGGGGGCGCGGGGATTTTGGCGCAGCCTGATCTGCCGGAGGCGCCTCAAGAAGCACACCGCGTGATCCCGACACGGCCTCTAAGGCCGGGGGACAGCGTCGCCGGGAAGGCCGTCCAGGATCACCGCGACGGCCTCCGCAGCACCGTCCACCTCCTGCAGCCGGCCGTCGGCGAATCGCACCCGGTAGCGGCCGTGCCCGATCGACATGACCCGCGGCAGGTCATGACAGATCGGTGGCGCGGCCCGGCGACTGAAGGTGAGCCAGTACATGCTCTGCCCCGGTGACAGGACCCGAAGACGCGGCTGCTCGAAGGCGGCCTCGACGAGTTCGTGCAGAGCGGTGTCCTGCTTGAGTACGGCGGCTTCGCGCAGTTGGCGCCACCGCACCGGGACAGCCTCGCCACGCTCGTGGGCCTCGGCCAGCTCCCAGGTACGCAGGTAGGGCCACTGTTCCACGAGTTCGCGTACCCGCGGTGCCCGCAGCCAGGAGTCCATCGCGGCGGCGACCTGGGACAAGTCTTCGGTATCGCCTGTGGCCATGTGGACCTCACCAGCCCAGCAGTCCACGATGAAACAGCGCTCCTGCTGTGCCATCAGGACAGTCGCTGAGCGACCCTCGGCTGCCGCCTGCGCCGCCACGTAACGCCAACCCGGTGAGGGCGTCAACTCGACCGCGAACCCGTAGCCCGCGCGATCGACCGCTACTTGCAGAGCGTTTTGCAGCGAGCCTGCCTGCACCACCTCGGGATAGGGCGTCGCGTACTCGTGCATCGGATCCTTCGGCGCTGCGCCGGAAAGGTGCTCGGACATGCGATCGAGTCTGCCAGGCCCGCGCCGGTGCAGCCCATTCCTGCCTGCGCAAATCCGCGCAGGCCCGCGTGCAGCTCGTTTGTGAGCCGGTCGCGGTAGGCGTTCGCGAGGTTGTCCTTGCGGCGGGTTTCCGCGTTCGATGCAGGTCGGGGCCGCAGGTCTGCGATCTCTGGGACGGTGAAGCGGCAGCGCGCTCCCATCGCTGTGCCTGGAGCACCTGCGGGGACGGGCCTGGGGTCGGCGTACGCGCTGTCGGTGGCAGGGGAGAGGATGCCGGTATGACACTGCTGCCGATCACCGCGCCCGCGTCCCTGCTGGACGTCCACCGCCTCGACCCCGAAGCCGGCGGATGGGGATTCAGGGCTGACCACGCGGTGGCGACGGCGGCCGGCGACACCTACGTGCTGACCGGCCTGCGGCGCTACCGCGCGCACGCGGAAGGCTCGGCCGACCCCGCCGAGCAGGACTTCGACTACGCGCTGATCACCCGCTACGGTTCCGACGGGACGCCCACCGCCACCGCCGTGTTCGGGCAGGCGGTGCCGGGCGGTGGCCCGTCGGCCATACCGGTGGGCGGCGGCGCGACGCTGGCGGTCCTCCCGGACGGCGCGGTCGCCGTCAGCTCCAAGCCCGGAAACACCCACCTCCTGTCCCCGGACCTGGACAAGGTCCTGGCCTCCTGGCCGATGCCCTGGGGTTGGGACAAACAACAGGGCCCCGGGGACGACCCGTTCGCCGCGTCGAACGCCGTCACCCCCGCGGGTCGGCTGCTGTGCATGACCTCCGAGTACGGGCTCAGCAACTGGGCCGGCGCCCACCCCAACATCGTCGCCGTCTCCGAAGCCGGCACAGCCCTCAGCCCGGGCTGCAAGCCCGTACTGCGCGCCATCGCGACCCTGGACGCGCGCACCGACGGCCAGAGCGACGCCGACGCGTACCCGCACGTGCGGTACGGCGACGGGCCGGTGGGGCGCGGCAACCGACCCTCGCCCTCGTTGACCGAGGCCCTGTAGGAGCTCACGGGAACCAGCGGCAGCCTCTACGGCTACCTCGACTCCAAGATGACCCGCCCGGCGGCGCTCGGCGACGACCTGTTCGTCGTCCCGGTCTTCGGGAAGATCTACCGTTCGAGCAACCGGGGGCAGGAGTTCAGCTTCGCCCTCGTCGACGACCGCGGGGCGCTGCGTCGGCCTCGGCGCAGCAGCGCCGGTACGGGTTCGCGCCGCTCGCGTTCGGGCAGGGCGGCGAGACGCGTATGCAGATGTGGTCGGCGTCGGCGCCCAGGTGCTCGCGGATCCGGCGACGGATCGCGCCGGGGGGCGCGTGGCGATCGAACCACTGGCCGAACCTGGGAGTGGGGACGGGAGGAGGTTTCCTGCGGCTGTTCGTCGTGTCGCTTGTGGCTTGGCCGCCTGGCTCGGCTGGGACGGACATCGGGCGGTCCACCCCGACGGCTCGGTCACCTAACCAGCGCCACCCCCATCGGCCACCTCGCCCTCAACAAGGACGACCTGCCAGACTTGATCATGCGCTCCACCACCGCGCCCTGATCCCCGCAAGGCATTGCGGGGGCCGGGCAGGCGGAGGCGCGCCAGCCGGAACGATCGGATGGAGTCGAGGAACTGATGGAGCGACGACGGGTTATCTCCCCTGAGGAGCGGTACGAACAGCTGGTCGCGCGGTTCGCCGCTGTTACAGGGGTGACCGTCCCCGGTGACGATCCGGGACGGGAAGGCAAGTTCGGCGCGAATGCGCTCAAGGTCAGCGGGAAGATCTTCGCGATGCTCGCTCAGGGCCGTCTGGTGGTGAAACTCCCGCGGGCCCGCGTCGATGCGCTGGTGGAGGCCGGTGAAGGCGAGCGCTTCGACCCGGGGCACGGGCGCCTGATGCGCGAGTGGTTCAGCCTGGACCCTGACTCAGAGCTCTCCTGGCACGGGCTGGCCCGGGAGGCCATGGAGTTCGTCGGCCCAGACCGCTGAGGGTTCCGAGACGGTGTACTTGGGCTCGGCGAGGATCGGAACCGCTGCTGCTGGCGATTCTCTTCAGAGGTCGAGCAAGGCCGCGTGCTGCGACCTCGTCACCACAACCGCAATTCCAGTATGAGGCGTGCCGTCCAGCGAACCGCCCAGGCCGTTGCCTGGTCGATGGAGTTGGCTCCACCCAGGTGGCCGGACAGGACCAGCCGGCTCGCCCCCCAGCCCTCGTCGCCGTCGCCTGCCTCAAGCTACGGCTCGAATGAGTGTGCGGACAGGCCTTGGGCCAGGCGGCGCAGCTGGCGTGCCGGTGCGCGGCGGCCGTGGTGAGGTCGAAGCCGGGCCCACGGTATGACCGACCGCTACCCAGGTCCGCACTCATGCTCACCACCCTCACCGTCGCCGTCATGGCCGCAGCCCTCGTCGCCGGCCTGTTCGCCAACCACCTCCGGCGCCGCCGCCACGCGGCTGCCGGGGCGGACGACGAGGAGCCCTCGATCAGCGATCTGATCAGCCCCCTCGAAACCCTGGCGGTGCTGCTGGTGGCCTTCGTGATCGTCGTGGCGGCAGAGTCGTACGGCTCGGCCGAAGCGGCGGTCGGGGCCGAGGCGCACCGGGTGGACCAGCTGACAACACCTTCGCGCTCCTTGTGGAGGCGGACGACGAGCGTTCCGTCGTCCGCCAGGCCCGGCTTTCCGAGGCGACTCCGGCGATCCCGGGCACCGTCTACTGGTTCATGGTGATCTCGCTGGCCGCCACGGTCGGGGCCTTCGCCTTCGGGCTGCCGCGCAGGCGCGGGGCCTCGCACTTCGTGCTGCTCTTCGTCCTCGCCGGGCTCCTCACCGGGTCCCTGCTCCTCATCGAGACATCGACAAGCCCTTCTCCGGGCAGATCCTGATCTCCAACGACGCCATGGCCGATACGGCAGCCGACATCGCGGAGGACTTCGCCGGCGACCACCCGGGCCGCCCGCTCCCGTGCGACGCGAACGGCGTCCGTACGCGGGCGGCAGCCTGAGCCGCCGGACCGGACACGCGGACCCACGCGGCGTGCACGGGTTCGGCGCGCGGGGTGTCATCCGGTGGGAGCTGCGGGCCTGGGCCCGCAGCTCCTGCGCATCGTCGAGGGGTCTCGCCCATCTCGGTATTCCGGGCCCTTGGTGGGAAGCAGCGTGCGGCCAGAACGGCGGTGGCGGTTGTGCCTTCAGCCGCCACCTCTGTGGAGGAAGAGAAGGAGGCTGCTTGCTTGGTCGGGGGTCAGAGCGACCGGAATGTCGCGGGGAGGTGAGGTCCCATTGGCGATGGCGAGGAGGCAGCCCTCGGCTTCCTGGGGCTGCACGCTGTCGAGGATCTCGTCGATGAGTTTCATCATTTCCTCATCGGAGAGCGGTGCAGGGTTGTTGGGGTTCGCCGGCGTCTTGTTGTCCATTTTCCAACCTTGAGAAGGTAGTGCCTGGATCACTTATGTGTGCCCCCGCCGCGGCTGGTTACCCCGTCACGATCCCGGTCGGGGAATGCACCCGGTGCTGTTGCGATTGCCCACGCCCAACCCTGCCAGGAAGTCATCTGGGCTTGCCCTCGTTCCTGTGGTGCGGCGCCGTGCTGTGGCCCGTAGTGTCCATGCTCCAACATGGCTACCTGGTCCGCCGGTGTTGCTGCGATCCGCTCACGATCCATCCGAACGAGCGAACCCGGCTGCAGCAGCCTCTGGCCCTCCGGGGCCGGAGGCGTGGGAACATCCGTCGTCTTCTGATCCGACGTCGGCCCGCACCTTCTCCCAGTAGCAGCTCGCCCTGTCCATGCTCGCCCGCTACCAGCCTGCGACCTGGGGATCGGTGACCTTGTGTACCGTCTCGCCGAGGTATTTGCGCACCCCTGAAGCCCCGGAATCCGAGCCCGGTCACCTGACACCGGCCGGGGACACGGAGCAGGAGTAGGTTCCCGGTCCGCGGGCAGAGGCTGTGCACAGGGGCCGTGGGCATTCCGCCCGCGGCCCGTCACCCTGGGAGTACGTATGACCCCGTACGAGTCGCAGCGGCGCGACGGTCGCGGCACGTCCGACCCGGACGCCCCCTGGTCCGATTTCGAGGCGGTGGCCGCGCGGATGGCCGCTCTCCTGGAGAAGGCTCACGCCCCTATTCGTGTGCGCCCTCGGCCGCCCGCAGTCACCTCTGACGCGCCCGGGGTACCGGACGCGGACGCGGACGCGAGCGCGGGCTCGGTGCGCCGGTCGGGTGGTGCGCCGCAGGGCGCGTGGATCCGTGAGCAGGCGGGGGCATAAGTGGGGGTGTCGTCGCCGGCACGGCAGGGCCGTGGGCGTGTCGCGACCGCCGGGTGCGGGGCGGCCCGCGTAAACCGGTCCGCGTCATCGGGGCGCAGCCCCTTGGCTTGAGGAGCGGGCGGTCGGGCAGGCGCCATGAGCCCGCACGGCGCGGGCCGAACGGGAGCGGAAGAAAGCATGGTGGACGTGGCCGAGCCCTCGGGATCGAGAGCACTACGAGGACCGCTTCTGCGTGGTGGCGGCTCGGCAGGTGCCCCATGTGCGGCTTGAGCGGGGAGGTGCGCTTCGACGGCGGCCATCCCGACCTCGCCGCAGTCGAACGCATGACCGATACCCTGGAGTCGCGCGGGCCTGATGGCCGAGGCGCCTGGTCGCACGGGGCGGTCGCCGTGGGGCACCGACGGTTGAAGATCATCGACCTGTCGGAGCGGGGTGCCCAGCCCATGACCGACGTCCGGCTGGGTCTGACAGCGGTCTTCAACGGCTGCATCTACAACCACCGCGAGGTGCGCAGCCGGCTCGAAGGCATCGGGCATCGGTTCTTCTCCGACTCCGACACCGAGGTGCTCGTCAAGGCGTACGCCCAGTGGGGCCGGGAATGCGTGGACCTCCTCGTCGGCATGTTCGCCTTCGCCGTCGTGGAGCACCACACGGGCCGCGTCGTGCTCGGCCGTGACCGCCTGGGCATCAAGCCCCTGTACGTCACCCAGGACGCCCACAGGCTCCGTTTCGCCTCCACCCTGCCGGCCCTGCTGGCGGGCGGGGGAATCGACACCTCCCTCGACCCGGTGGCGCTCCACCAGTACCTGAGCTGGCACGGCACGGTACCGGCGCCCAGGACCGTACTGGCCGGAGTACGCAAGATCCCGCCGGCCACCGTCCGCGTCGTGGAGCGGGACGGCACCTACCACGACCACTGCTACTGGCAGCCCTCCTACACCCGGCACTCCGAACTCGGCGCGGACCCGGCGCTCTGGCGCGAGGCGGTGCACGACGCGCTGCGCACGGCGGTGCGGCGGCGCATGATCGCGGACGTGCCCGTCGGCGTGCTGCTCTCGGGAGGCCTGGACTCCAGCCTGATCGTGGCCCTGCTGGCGGAGGAGGGGCTGGAGGTTCTCGATCTCCCCACCTTCGCGATGGGCTTCGAAGCGGAGAACGGGGAGGACGGCGACGAATTCCGGTTCTCCGACCTCGTCGCCCGCACGTTCTCGACCGACCACCACAAGTTCATGATCCCAACCGGCCGGCTCCCCGCCGCGTTGGAAGGCGCGATCGCAGCCATGAGCGAGCCGATGGTCAGCCATGACGCCGTGGCGTTCCATCTGCTGTCCGAGCAGGTCGCCAAGGACGTCAAGGTGGTGCTCTGCGGCCAGGGAGCGGACGAGGTGTTCGCCGGCTACCACTGGTACCCGCCGATCGCCTCCGCCGCCCGGGAGGGCGCGCCCGCAGCGTACGCCGACGCGTACTTCGACCGGACGCACCACGAGGTCACCGCCATGCTGCACCCGGACGCCGCCGCGGCCCGTGACGCCTCCCTGGAGTTCGTCCGTGCCCACATGGCCGCCCCCGGCGCCGAAACCTCCCTCGACGCGGCCCTGCGGATGGACGTCCACGCGCTCATGCCCGACGACCCGGTCAAGCGGGTCGACAACATGACCATGGCCTGGGGGCTGGAGGCGCGCGTGCCGTTCCTGGACCACGAGCTCGTCGAACTCGCCGCCGCCTGCCCCCCTGAGCTCAAGCTGGACCAGGGCGGCAAGGCCGTGCTCAAGGACATCGGCCGCAAGGTCCTGCCGCCGGAGATCGTGGACCGCCCCAAGGGCTACTTCCCCGTGCCGGGGATCCGGCAGATGGCCGGCCCGGTGCTGGCCCGCGTACGGGACGCCCTGACCGCACCGGAGGCGCGCCGGCGCGGGATCTTCGACCAGCGGCACGTGGCCGCACTGCTGGCGGAACCCAACCGCCACCGTGCCAAGCGGGGAGCCAGCACGCTGTGGCAGGTGGCTTCGCTGGAGATCTGGTTGCAGGTGCACGGCATTCACTGATCCGCGACGGCCCGGCGGAGGCGCAGCCCCGGCGCAGCGGAGAGAGGCGGAGAGAGTCGGCCATGCCCCTGGATCGTGCGAAGCCGACGGCCCCGGCGTCCGGCGCGGCCCCGCCGTCCGGCGCGGAAGCCCCCGTACCGGCACCCGCGCCCGTACAGGTGCCGGACGATCACCACGGCGATCCGCCGACCCTCCTCACCGCCCACGGATGCTGGTACCCGGCGGCCGACCCCACCGGCGAGCACGTGGCGTTCATCTGCGACCGGGCAGGGGTTCCGCAACTGTGGTGCGGGCCGGCCCGGAGCGCCGAGGTCCACGTACTCGACGCCGACCCCGACCCGGTGACCGAGGTGTTGTGGTCCCCCGACGGGCGCTGGATCGCGTACACCTCGGCCCCGGGCGGCGGCGAGCACACCCGGGTCCTGGTGGTGCGCCCCGACGGGACCGGCCGCCGCGTGCTCGCCGGCGCCGAGGCGGGCGGCGCCGCGCACCTCGGATCCTGGACCCGCGACGGCTCCGCCCTCGCCGTCACTATCGCCTGGTCGTCAGAGCCGGTCGCCGAGCACAGCGGGCCCGGGCACCTGTCGCAGGACGCATCCGCACGGCTCGCGACGTCCGAGGCCACGGCCCAGATGGGAGGCCCCGGGGCGGCCTGGGCCGAGCGCGGCGGATCCGCGACCCTCCTCGGCGGCGGCGGAGGGGGCGCCGATGCCGGCGCAGCACCCCGGTCCGGCCATCCGGCATTCGCCCCCCGTACGGGGCCCCTGGCTCCGGGCGCCGGCAGCCGAGCGGATGCCGGACCGGCGCCGGGCGGAGGGCTGGCCGCCTACCTCATCGACCCAGACGGCACGAACGCCCCGGTCCTGCTGTTCAGCGAACCGGGGGCCGCCTCCCTGCGCGTCTGCGACCTGAGCGCGGACGGCCGGTTCGCGCTGCTGCGCCGAGGCCCGCGCGGAAACCGCGAGGG
The DNA here is from genome assembly GCF_042870715.1 of Streptomyces sp. NPDC006463. Taxonomy (NCBI): domain Bacteria; kingdom Bacillati; phylum Actinomycetota; class Actinomycetes; order Kitasatosporales; family Streptomycetaceae; genus Streptomyces; species Streptomyces sp. NPDC006463. Next base: position 14,165 of record NZ_JBIAHP010000027.1, read on the forward strand.
CCTCGTACTGGACACCGCGTCGGGCCGCACCACCTGCGCCCTGCGGGTCGCCGACGGGGACCCGTGGATCGGCCGGTTCTCCCCCGACGCGCGCACCCTGTGGCTGCGCAGCGACTGGGAACGGGAGTACGCGGCCCTCCTGCGGGTCCGGCTGGACGAGGACGGCGCCTCCGAAGGAACCTTCGTCGCGGCCGAGCGCGAAGGCTCCGCCCTCGACCTGCTGACCGTTCCCGACCACGGGCGGTGGGGCCTGGTCGCCTGGAATGTCCACGGCGCCAGTGAACTGCAGAGCATCGCGCTGCCCACCGCGGACGCGGACGGCGAGGGCGACTCCGGACCGCACCAGCGCCCGGACCTGCCCCACGAGGTGGTGACCCGCATGGCCGTGGGCCGCGGCGCGGCGTTCGCGGCCCTCTCGGGCTCGCTCCGGAGGCCCGGCATCTGGGAACTGGACGGTGGCGGCATCCCCGTACGCGCCCCCTGGTCGGCGCGTGACGAGGAGGCGGCCCCGCCCGGCCGGCCCCCCGTACGCCCGGCACCCGTGCGCTGCCGCGCCCGGGACGGGCTGATGCTGGGCGGCTGGTACTACCGGACGCCGGACCGGGCCCCGGGCCGTCCGGCCCCGTGCGTGATCCACCTCCACGGCGGCCCGGAGGAACAGGAGCGGCCGGTGTTCAACCCGCTCTACCACGAACTCCTCAGCCGCGGCCTGGACGTCTTCGCCCCCGACGTCCGCGGCTCGTCCGGCTGGGGACGGTCCTTCGTCGACGCCGATCTGGGTGCCGGCCGGTTCGCGGCGATCGACGACGTCGCCGACTGCGCGGCCCACGTGGTGTCGCTCGGGTACGCAGACCCCCGGCGGCTGGGGGTCATGGGGCGCTCGTACGGCGGTTACCTGACGATGGCCTCGCTGGTCTGGCATCCGGAGCTGTTCCGCACCGGAGTGGCCGTGTGCGGGATGTCGGACTTCGACACGTTCTTCGCCGGCACGGAACCGTGGATCGCACAGTCCGCGGCCGCCAAGTACGGGCACCCCGAACACGACCGGGAGTTGCTGCGCGCTCTGTCCCCGATGACCCGCGTCCATGAGTTGCGCGTCCCCGTACTGGCGGTCCACGGCGAGCACGACACCAATGTCCCGCCGACCGAATCGGAGCAGTTCGTCCGCGCCGCCCGCGACCGCGGGCTGCCCGCGGAGCTGCTGGTGCTCCGCAACGAAGGCCACGAATTCCTCCGCGCGGACAACCGCCGCACCTACCGACGCGCTGCCGCTCGGTGGCTGGAGCGCCATCTCGGGGCGGGCCCGACGTCCTGAGGTCCGGGGAGCGCTGCCCCGGTCGGCTACCGATGGCAGGCCGGTGGAGAGGCACCCGGCCAGGAACGATATGCACGGGTCAGGCGTCGAGTTCACGCCGCCACAGTTCCTCCGTGAGCCGGTTCACCCCCGCCGCGAGGTGGCGGCGGTACGTGGACATCGGCAGGCCGAGCAGGTCCGCGGCACGCTGCTGGGTGCCCGCAGGCTGGAGATAGGTGTGGTGGAGCGCCCGGTGGGACCGCCGGTCGCGCGGGGCCGCCTGGAGCTCGGCGGCCGTCTCCCTGAGCAGGGCGGACAAAGCGGTGGCCCGCTCGTCCGGCCCCGCGCCCCGCCCCGCCCGGGACGCGACCGCGCGTGAGCGCAGCAAGACCGAGCCGCGCAGCCCGCCGGCCCGCCCCAGCCCGCGCAGGGCCTCGCGCACTCCGGCGGCGAAGGTCTCGGCATCGAGCACGCGCAGTGTGCCGCCGCGTTCGTCGGGCGCCGCCACCGCCAGCGGGTCGGCCGCCGATTCCCGTTCGCAGAGCAGGTTCAGCCAGGCGAGAGGGGGCGTGCGGCGCCAGTCGTGGACGTACGTTCCGTACGAGCGGCCGCCGACGGTGAAATCGGACTGCGGCAGGCGGTCGAAGTCCGTGTACGCGCAGCCGTCGGCCCAGAACTCCGGGTCGGCGAAGGGGAGGAGGGTGAGCGCGGGCCGCTGCTCCGCCGTGAGGTAGTGATGGGTCAGCCGCAAGGTGATGAGGGTCTGGACGGCGGAGACGTCCTGGTACGTGTCCCGGGCCAGCCACGCGCGTACCAGCAGGGCCCGCTCGCCCGCGCGCAGGCCGCCGTGGCGGGCGAGCCAGCCGGCGGCGGCCGCGGTGGCCGGGTCCGCGGTGACGGCCGGGTCGTCGAGGTCCTCGGCACCGAGGGCGAGCAGGAGGTAGAAGCCTGCGGGGGAGGGCGGCGGTGCCTCCGCCCGTACGGTGGCCCAGGTGGCGGCCGGATGGGCCCACCAGCCGCGCAGCAGCCGGGCGGACTCCGGTCCCTCGTACCGTCCGGCCATGGCGAGGAGCGCCGGGAGCTCGGTCTCCTCCGTCGCCGTGATCGACAGGGCGTCGAGGGGCGTGGAGCCGGCCGCTGCGGCAGTGGTGACCGGCGCCAAGAGGGGCCCGACCAGCGGGCTGTCGTGGTGCAGATAGGCGAAGTCGGCCAGGACGGCGCGCTGGCGCGCCCGGTCGCCGTCGGCGAAGAGCTGCTGGTAGTACGTGCTCGCGCGGCGGCGCAGCTCGGTCCTGCGGGCCGGATGGCGCCAGCCGAGTTCGGTGTCGAGGACGGATCGGGCGAGGTCGTGGGGGTGGATCCCGCGGCTGCCGTACTCGGTGATCGACAGCGTGCACAGCCACTCGAACAGGTCGCTCGCGTCGGGCACGCCCACGAGCGCTGCGAGCAGCGGCTCCGTGGTGACCAGGGCTTGGCCGTACGCCTCCAGGGCCGCGCGGTGCCGCGGGGTGGGCACCACGTCGAGCAGCGCTGCGAGCAGGGTGTTCACCACGCGGGGAGGGGAGGCCGGGCTGGTGTTCCCGCGCGAGCCGTGCACCCGTACGTCGGCCATGAGGGCGAGGGCGAGCGGATGGCCGTGGGTGAACGCCAGGACGCGCGGATGCTCTGCCTCCGGTACGCCGCGCCGGTTCAGGAGCTCGGCGCTGTCCAAGGGATCCAGCAGGGCGAGTGGCATGGAATGGAGGAGGCCGAGCCAGGCGGGGTCGGTCCGCCAGGCGAGCGGCGGCGGCTCGCGATCGGCGAGGGCCAGCACGCTGTCGTCGGGCAGGTGGGCAAGAAGCCGTTCGGTGGCCGCCACCGCTCCGGGGACATCGACCAGGACGAGGCTGCCCGGGGCCACGTGCGCAGGCGTCGGGATGTTGCCGGCTGCGCCTTCGGCCGGTTCGGCCGGCTCGTGCGCGATGACGGTCACCGGCCGGCCGACGCGGGTGGCCAGCCACGCGAACTGGTGCAGCAGCGTGGACTTCCCGATCCCGGCCGAGCCGTGCACGTGGACCACCGCGCCGCGCCCGTCCGCCAGGATGCGACGGAAGGCCTCGACCTCTGCCTGACGTCCGACGAAGCCCTTGGCCCGGGCCGCGGCAAAGCGGTCGGCCATCCTCAGCGGTGCCTGCTGTCCCCCCACGAGAACGGTGATACCACCGGCCGGACCGGTAGCGGGCGCAACGAGCGCAATTCGAGCGGAAGTCGGTCATCTTCCGGCGTGTCGGACGGACAGCGGCCGCTCCTACCGTGGGCAGGGCCCGGGAGGACGAGGAGCCGCGGACCAGCACCGGGGCACCGATGGCACGCGACGCGGCGACGGCCGCGCCCACCGCCCCCGACCGGCTGTACGGCACCGCACTTGCGGCCGGTCGGCACGTACGTGCAGCCGAACACTCACCAACTCACCCAGGAGGGGATCCCATGTCCACCAACACGCCCGCAGCATCCACGACGTCCGCCGCTTCCGCCCCGACGGCCCCGGCCCGTGCTCCCCGGCGCCGTACCGGCCTGCGGCTCACCGCTGCCGCCTCGCTCGCCGTGGCCTGCGCCGCGGCGCTCCTCGCCACCGCCGGCCCGGCGTCGGCCAGCCAGTTCTTCGGAGGCACGCTGCACCCGGGCGAGCAGCGCTGCATCCAGCAGTACGCCTCCTACCAGGTCCGCGCCGACGGCAAGGCGACCGGCCAGGGCGCGAAGTTCAAGCTGCAGTACAACGGCGTGACGGTCCCCGGCACCGGTTCGCCGGGCCTGGTGACCAACTGGGCCGTCGACCTGCGCACGGCATGGGGCACGTTCCCCGGTGCCGGCTACTACACCGCTTGCGCGACCAACAACGGCACCGCGGACACCAACGTCCGGCTGGAACTGAAGACCGACGGCGAGGTCTTCTGACCAGGCTCCGTCCACCCCGTCACAGGTCCCCGCGCCACCCCGGCGCGGGGACCTCCGCATGCCGCCCACCCACAGCCGGTGTCGCGGCACGGTGGACCAGCAGACGCCGCCGGTATCGGGCAGCCGCCCGCGACGTCCTCGGCCTCCATCTCGACCTGCCGGAGAAGGCGTTGGTCCGCTGCGTGCACGAGAGCCGCAGGTTCCTCGCCGAGCAGTTGCGCGACTCTCCTACGCGCGGGCCACATGGGACGGCTGCATTGACGACCTGCGCAGGGCTTTCGACGCCCGGCAGCGCACCGCGCTGGACGCTGACGACCGCCTCGGCACGCAGCTCGAAGCCCACCGCAACCAGATCTTCCTGTTCGCGGTCCTCGGGGAGGTAACACCCGCGGAGGCCAGGAGGCTCCCGGCGCTGATCCTGTCGGTCGATGGTCCCGAGGTGTCGGTGCAGGAAGGCAACGGGGGCGATGTGTATTCGAGCTTCCAGATCTCGACCGAGAACGAACCCGCGAACTGGAAGTTCTACTTGACGCAGGAAGCGGAGTCGCGACGGAACTGACTGTCGACCAAGACATGTCGTTCACACGACCGGAGGCTCCGCTGTCAGGTCAGTGTGTCAATCACCCACGAGATCGAAGTGGTCGAGGGTGTGTTCGCCCCCGGTCATTTAAAGGATTGTGAAGAAAACGGCTCTTGCCGGATTTTCGTAGCCGCTGACCGCTTGAACTCACCTATGGCGTGGGCTGGTCGACGGCCTATGGCATGTCCGGGGTGCGGGCAGGCGTCGGATTCGGTGCAACCACATAGCGAAGCTGACGCCCGGGCGCGTACTGCGTCGCAACTGAACACCGCCGTCGGGCGCACGCGCAGTCGCTGCGGTGGTCCCGATTCGAGGGGTTGTCAGGGTTGTCAGACCCCTTTCCTAGCATGGCTTTCATGAGTACCTCGCACGACAGTTCAGCCGCGCGCACGCTGCGGTCTCTCCTCGACCTGCCTGGGAAGCAACCGGGCGCGGCGCCGGCCGGTGCCGCCCTGCGGGCCGTGGAGGAAGGGCGGCCCGCCCGGACCGTGGCCGGAGCCGTCGCCGCCGCCGGCGGCCCCGACGCGGAGACCGCGCAGCGCCTCCGGACGCTGGTACGGGACCATCTCGGCGGGGACGCCGAGCGGTGGCTCGGCCTCCACGACGCCCTCGCGACCCACCGCGGCACGCTGCCCGAGCTGTTGACCGACGTACCGCCGCCCGTACCGCCCGCACCGCCCGCCCCCCGCGGCGGGCTGCGCCTGCCCGCGCCCCGCAGCGTCCACGCCACCCTGGCCCTGCTGCTGGAGCACGCGTGGCCGAAGGACGCGGCCGCCGCCCTCGCCGCCCTGCCGGACCGCACCCTCGACGGTCTGCTCGCCACCGGCTCCCTCCCCGGCCCGGCCGTCACCGCCGCGGTCACCGAGCACGGGGACTCCCGCACCCGGACCGCCCTCGCCCGCCACACCCGCCTCGACAGTCGGGTCCTGGCGCGGCTACTGGAGACCGGGGACCCGCGGGCCGGGGCGGCCGTGTACCGCAACCCGCGCGCCACGCAGTCCCTGCGCCGCACCCTCGTGCACCGCCTCGACCGGATCCCCATGGACGAGGCGCTGTACGCCGAGCTCACCGACCGCGGCGCCGACGTGCCGCACACCTGGCTCGCCCCGCTGCTCGGATCCGGCGATCCACGGCTCGCCGCCCGCGCCCTGATCGGCGGCGCCCGCGGCGTCGCCCAGCAATACGCCCTGGTCCGGGTCTGGGAACGCACCGGCCCGGAGGCGGTGCGCACCCTCCTCGGCGACCCCGGCGTCCGGAGGTGTCTGAGCCGGGCCGTCGTCTCCGCCGTCACCGAGGCCCTCGCCGCAGATGACGGTTCGGGGAAGGCGCCGCGCGCCCTGCGGGAGCGGTGCGAGCCGTACGAGGACCCTGCCCGGCTGCCCGCCCTGCTGGCCACCACGCGCGGTACGAGCAGCCTGCGCGACCTGCTGTCCGAGCCGTACGTCCACGACCTGAAGGCCCTCGCCGAGGCGCACGCGGCCTCGCCGTTCATGCCGAAGGCGAGCGAGGAACTGGCCCGCCACGAGGCCGCGGACGACGCCCAGCGGCTCGCCTTCCGGCTCAGCGCCCTCAACGCGCCCTGGCGGACGGGTGGTCGGCGCGTCGGCAACACCGCCCCGCCCCGGCAGCGCCTCGCCGAGGAGGATCTCGACGATTACGCCGGCCTGTGGGCCGAGGGCATGGCCGCGGCAGGGGTGCTCGACCCGGTCGACCTGATCCGCACCGCGCACCCGGCCGTACGCGCCCTGCGCGCCCTGAACGGCCTCGCCGGGCGGAACCTGCTCGGCGACGCCGCCCTGGCCGAACTGCGGGAGTCGGCCGACGGCCTGCTCGGCGACCGGCCCGAGGCCTGGGCCGCGTTCGACGCCCTTCTGCCCCGGCACCCGGGCACGCTGAGCGAGGTGATCACCGAGGCTGGAAAGGCCGTAGCCCCGGAAACCAACGGCTCCGGCGGCTCCGAGGGCGCAGGAGGTACGGAACGACCGGCCGTCGGCCCGGAGGACGGCGAAGCGGCCGCCATACGCGCGCACCGTGGCCCGGCAGCAGTGGAAGCGGCCGAGGTCGACACGGCCGAGTCATCCGAAACGCCCCCCGTACCCCCCGTACCCCGCGGCACCCGCATGGCGGCCCTCGCCGCCCTCGACCTCCTGCGCTCCCTCGCTCCCGGCGAGGTCCCGCTCCCCGCCGACCCGGGCGCGCTTCACTTCCTCGCCGACCACCAGGGCGACACCGCCCCCGGTCTCGCCACCCCGCGGTGGCTCGTCGACGCCTGCGCGGCCCAGGGCATCGCACCGTCCCACGGCTCCTGGCCCACCGCGCCGACCCCCGACGAGGTCTGGGCCGCACCCGTGAACACGTGGGGCACCAGCGTCCAGCACCTTGAACGGGCCTACACCCAGGGCATCGTCCCGGCAGGCGAACTCGCTGCCGTGCTCCCGGCACGCCACCTGCTGGGATTCCCGCACGACTGGCGCCGCCTCGCCTTCGCCGCCGCCTGGCGGGCCGAGACCGGGCGCCTGCTGAGGGCCGAGCTCGGCACCGACCCGGACGCCTGGCTGCGGCTCGCCGACACCGCGGACACCGCCGGCGGCCCCACGGGAACCAACGCCGGCACGCCCGTGGGCGGGCCCAGTTGGAGGGAGCTGCTGCGCTTGGCCAGGTCCGGCGACATGGCACCCGCCGGGTACCGGCCGCTGGAGGAACGCGCGTGGGCGTCGTACACCGCCCGACCCGGCACGCCCGACGAGGCCATCCTGATGGGCGACCGCGGCAACCACCTCTGGCTCTGGCCGATCGGCACCCTGCTGTGCGTGGCCGACGACGCCGAGGTCGTCGACGCCGTGATGCCGCTTCTCGGCCCGGACGGGCCCTGGATGCTCGCCGCCTACCTGCTGCGGTACGACCGGACCCCGCGGACCGTCCTCGACCGGCTGCTGGCCGGGCGCGATCCGCAGGCCCTGCGGGTCCTCGCCTCCCAGACCCGGTGGCTCGCGCCCGGAGCCGGGGAGCTGCTGGCCGACCTCGGCGAGCCGGACGTGGACCTCGCGCTGCTCCGCCACGGCACCGCGCCGCAGGTCGCCCGTAGCATCGTGGCCCGCTCCAGGCCCGACAGCGCGGACCCGTCGGAGGGACTCGGGGCGCGGGTTCTGGCCGCGCTGCGGGCCGACCCGTCGGCGGGCCTGGTCGGCGGCGCACGCTGGCTGTCCTCGGCCGAACCCGACCTGATCGAGGAGGTCTTCGCCCGGCGCACCGACCTCAGCCTCGCCCAGCAGGTGCTCGGCTGCCTCCACCTGAGCGAGCACGGCGGGCCCGACCGGCTCGCGGCGCTCGTCGCCCGCGGCGTCCTCGGCCAGGCCGCCACCAAACTCTGCGTGAAGGCACTGGAGTCCGGCGACCCGGTCGCCGTGCTGCGGGCCCGAGCCGCCCGCGAACTGGCCCCCGGCAAGCTCATCACCCGGCTGCGGCGGGTCACCCAGCACTGGCAGACCACCGGTGTCCTGTGGGACCGCCCGAACGGTATCGACTGGCAGGCAGTGGAGACCGCCCACGCGGAGGAGCCGCTGCCGAACTGGCCGTACATCGTCCGCCATCCCGACGCGCCGGCCGCACTGCGGCTCCGCCACGCCGAGCTGCTGGAGGAGCCCGGGCCGGACGGCCTGCCCGACGGGCCCGAGCTGACCCGGGCGCGCGCCCGGTACGGGCTGGGCGGCCGCTACCACTGCGCCGCCGCCACGCAGTTCGACGGCCTGCTGGCCACGGGCGGCCTCGATGCCTCCGACCTCCTGCACGAGGCGGCCCCGGCCGCGCTGGTCCTCGCGTACCTGAGCGGCGCGTCCCGCCGTGCGGACGCCCCGCCGCAGACGAAGGCCGCCCTGGAGGTCCTCGCCGGCCTCGTCGCCGCCCGGCTGGGCACCGACCCCGAGGCCTGGGAACGGGTGGCGGCCCGCCTCACGGCCCGCGACCCGCACTGGACCTGGTTGTCCCCGGTAGCCAATCTCCTCACCTGACGCCCACACCCACCGCCCCGGGCCGGCGTTGGTGGCGGGAACGGCCTCTTCGGTGCGCTCGGGCTCACCGTCGGCCTGCTGCCGGCGTACGAGCCGCCGGCGATCGCTCCGGAGACCATGGCCGGCACCTGGGGCGACCACACGGGCGGAAAGCGGGTCTCTTCACCTCGGCTGGCCGGGTCACGGCCTCCGGCGTCGGCGAGCACGACCGGGCCGACCACACGGGCGGCCCGTCACGGCAGTGCTCGGGCTCCGGCACTTGCGAGGGCTGCCAGGGCGCGTTGGCCGGAGCGCATGGCGAAGGCGTGGTTGATGTGGAAGACCGGTCGTGCCATGGGCATCCAGCGCCTGAGGACGGGCAGGGTTCCACTCTCCAGCTGACAGTGTCCGCGATGTCGCCGTCGGGTGCTGCCCTGAGGACGCGCTCGGCCGGGTCTTCCACGTCGGCGAGTTTCGCGTACGTCGCATCCGGAGGGAGCGGCGACTTCCAGGAGCCGGTGAAGCGGATGTCGTGTCGGTTCATGCGGTGGCTCCTGTCGGCGGTGCGGCGGCAGGGGCGGGCAGCTGGTTGCGGGTGCGGGCGAAGAACGCGGCCGTGCCGAGCAGCCACATCGCGACGAACCAGGCGGGGCCGAGCAGCAGATAGCCGACGGGGATGTCGGCGGGTGTGAATCCGGCGGTAAAACCGATCTGTGCGGGGCCGTAGGCGGGAAGGAACTGCCGCCGTAGCTCAGGGCGGCGGTGAACAGGGCCAGCACCAGGAGCGCGGGCCGGACCGGGTCCCAGTACCAGCATCCCGCTCTGGCTGACGCTGGTTACGAAGGGTATTCGTGAAGGTATTCAGGCGTGCATACTCGGAGGCATGGCAGACACGACCGTGAAGATCGACTGCGAGACCCGGGACCGCCTCGCCGCAGTGGCCGCTGCCCACGGCAAGAGCCTGCGCGCCTACCTCGCGGAACTGGCCATCGAGCAAGAAAACCAGCTCGCCCTGGGCATGGCGACCGCCGCTTTCCGTGAAGCAGTCGGCCAGCCGGGCATCGCCGAGGCGTTCGACCGTGAATTCGGCGGCCCGCCCTCGGCCACGGGCGCGAACCGGGCGGCCTGACGTTGGAACTGCACATCGACATCCGGTGGCTTCTCGACCGTCAGGAGGAACTCCTGGGCAGGGAACTGGGAGCCCTGGACTACTCGGGCCTGGTCGCCGCAGTGGCGCGACACCGCGTGAGCACCCCGTCCTGGGCGACCGACGAACCCGACGCCTACTGGCGGGCAGCGGCACTGCTGGAACAGATCGTTCTCACGCGCCCGCTGCAGACCAGGAACGAGTACTTCGGCTACGGCGTCGCCGCGGCCTACATCAAGGCCTCCGGCAAGGACGTGGACACGGCGTTCGAGCCGTGGCGCGACCTGATCACCGATATACGCGCCCTGCGCCTGAACGTGTACGACGTGGCCGACCGGCTGCGCTCGCTGCGCCCGAGTTCCCTGATCGCGGCCGCGGCCTGAGGCGGCCCACCGTGCGGGTCCGCCGGACCCACCCCTCGGCTACTACGAGTCCCAGCAGCGTCCGCCTGGGCAGCATCGTGGGCCAGATCCGCTCGCAGTGACTCCTCTACACGTGCGGCGTTGTAATCCTGTTGGCCCCCACATCTCAGGAGCACCGCGTGACGCGCACCTCTTTACCCGCCACCGACAGCCTGCTGCGCCAGACCCTCGGCGAATGGCGCATCGGGCTGGTGGCCTGGCGGCTGCTCGTCCTGCAGACCGCGCACCCGGCCGTCGCGACCGGCACCGCCCGCTACTCCACGTACCGGGCCCACCCCTGGAGGCGGATCGAGCACACCATGGACAGCGGCAGCCGGCTGTTCTTCGCCGGGCCCGAGGAGCGGCAGCGCGAGATCGCCCGGCTGGAACGTGCCCACCGCCGGATCCGCGGCACCGACGACTCGGGCCGCCAGTACACCGCCGAGGACCCGGAGGTCCGCGCCTGGGTCATGCTGACGCTGTACGAGGCCATGACGGCCATGCGCGAGCTGTCCGGCGATCCGCTCGCACCCGCCGAGCTCGACGTGCTGTACGCGGAGTTCAAAGAGGTCTGCGTGGCCCTCGGTATCCCCGACAAGACCCTCCCTGCCACCGCCGCCGACGTACCGGCCTACGTCGAGCGCACCGTACGCGAGGTCCTCGAGTTCGGTGACCAGGTCCGCTACCTGCTCTTCGAGATGCTGCGCGAGGCCCCCGCGCCCCGCCGACTCGGACGGCTCCGGCCCGCCTGGCCGCTGCTGCGCGCCGTGGCCGCGAGCGTGCTGACCAGCCTCACCGTCGCTGACCTGCCGCGGGCCTGGCACGAGCGGTTCGGCACGCCCCGTACCCGTACCGCCGCCGCCCTGTCCTGGACGCTGCACCGCGGCATGCGGCAGGTCATGACCCGTCTGCCGGACCGCCTGCGCTACCGCAGCCACTCCGACGGCGACCAGCAGCGACCCGCTTCCCGTCGGCCCACCGCGGCACCGCGCCTGCCCCGGCCCCGTACCGCCGACTCCCGCCCGGCGCGGCTGGAGGCGTTCTTCCGGCAGGTGCTCGACCAGACCGGCGACGGGCGGGTGGACTCCGCAGACCTCCAGGCGATGGTCCACAACGTGTGCTGGCAGCTGGAGCTTCCCGTCGAGCGCGAGGACCGGCTCTACGCCGCCTTCGAGTCCTGGTGGGAGCAACTGTGCGAGGGCATGGACGCGGACGGCGACGGCGCGGTGGACTGCGCCGAGTTCGTGTCCGCGATGCTCAACGGCATCGACCGGGATCCGGACTACCTCGACCAGGGCCTCAAGCCGGCGGTGCGCGCCTTGTTCCGTACCGCCGACACCGACGGCAGCGGACATCTGTGCGCGGACGAGTACCGCATCCTGTTCGGGGGTCCTCGCGTCCACCCCGCCGAGCTGAACGACGCCTTCCGGCAGCTGGACGGGGACGGTGACGGCCGGATCAGCGAGGAGGAGTTCGTCGCCGCGTTCGCCGACTTCTTCACCGCTCGCGCGGACACCGCCGCGGGAGTGGCGCTGCTGGGCCGCCCCTGACAACGAGGCACCGGCGACGATGGCCACGGGCTGCCCTCTGACGAAGACGGGCAGCCAGCAGTCCTGCCGCCCGTCAAGTCCATTCCGTCCATCGGCTGCCGACGGCCGGCGGGCGCCGACGCCGTCCTGCCCAGGGGCGTTCTGGTTTCCAGGGCAGGCATCTCGCCTACTTGCATCCGGCGGGATGTACGGCGAAGGCCCTAGACGGGGCGGGCGGCCATGACGAGCTGCCGGGGCAGGTAGGGAGACTCGACACGGATGTCCCACCCCCGACGTCGGGCGTGGCAGGCCAGGGCCAGGACGTTGAGGTCGATGGCGGCGTCGAGGACGTCGGCGCGGTCGGCGACCTGGTAGTAGTCGCGGTGGGCTTCGAGGGCATCGGCCAGAGCCAGGTTGAAGCTCTCCTCGTCGCCCTCCACCAGCTGCGACAGCAGCACGGCGGGCGGCGGGAAGAAGCCCCACTCCTTGGCCTGCTCGGCCCCGCGCAGAGCCCGCTCTGCTGCCGACTCGGGATCGACTCCCGTCAGGTAGGCGTGGAGGGCCTCCCGGTACGAGGCGAAGGCCGAGCCGTCCTTGCCGGCGATCGCAGGGCCGGCAAGGACCAGGGGTGCGAGGTCCTCGCGTTCGCCCGTGATCAGCGCGAAGGCAGCGGCGTTCGCCCAATTGCCGGCGGCCGCCGTTCCGCCCCGCGACGCCGGATAGCGCAACTTCCGGCCGTCGACAGTTACCTCGGCCTCGGTGCCCGGCTCTGCCAGGGCGATGCGGAACAGGGCCGCCCCCAACTGGGAGGCCAGCCGAAGGTTCGCGAGCTGGGCGTCGGTGACATCGGCCGAGGTCCCCGCGCGCGCCATGAAGAGGAGCTCCTGGTAGCGCATGGCGCTCTCGAGCCGCGACACGGCGAGGGGTGTTCCGTCCTCCGGGTTGAGGGCCTCCTGGGTGGACCTGTCCCACAGAGCCTCGATCTCCGGGTCCAAGGGCTGGTGCCCACCGGCCGGCCGTTCGACCAGCAGCGGGCCTGCCGACAGCGCGGCGACCGCGTCCGGCCGCCGGTCGCCACCGAATCCCCCCACTCTCGGGCCGCTGGCCTCGAAGCCGGTGACCAGGGCATGCGGGAGGTAATCGGTGTGGAGGGCCGGCATCCAGCCCAGGGTCCGGTACGCGAGCGCGGCCAGGCCGAGCGGCAGGAGCGGGAGGAGGCTACTCGGCGAGGCAGCGGGGCCGTTCACGGTGCTGTGTGCGAGCAGAAGCGCGGCCAGTCCGGAGTCGAAGCCCTCCCTGTCCTCGGCGGCCAGGGCGCGCAGGGTCCTCAGCGCCACGCTGTCCGGCCGGTCGAGGAGGCTCTCGCCGGTCTCCCTCGCCCGGCTCCCGATGCGGGCCAGCGCGGCGTCGATGGCGGCGAGCTTCGCCTGAGCACTCGGCGGGTAGTCCTCATCGTTCCCGGTGTCGCCCAGGACCTGGGCCATGAATCCCGTCGCCAGTTCGCCGGCAGGGCTGCCCTGCGCCTGCTCGGTGAACTTCTCGCGAGCGAAGTGGAAGGCCTCCCCGTGCCACTGGGCTTTGTCCCTGAGGATCGTGAGGCAGAACGCGTCGATCCACTCGTGAGGAGTGATGCTCTCTTCGGTGTCGCCCTCATTGCTCGGGTCGTACGTGATGCCGAAGTTCACGTAGTCGAGGAAGACCTGGAAGGTGCAGTGCGGGTGGTACGCCGCGAAGGAGACGGCGCCGACCGCTGCCTCGGTGGCGTCCTTGAGAGCGGCCCTGGCCTCCGGAGTGTCGAGGCTGGGTGTCTCGACGGAGAGAGCGCCCAGGTAGTCGAGGAACTCGTCGGCGATCGACTGCCATTCGTAAGTGGCCATCGGGCCGGCCTTCGACATGGACCGGACCTGCCCCCCGATCCGGTTCGCGAAGTCCTCGCGCGCCGCCGAAACAACTGCCTCGCCTACCTGATGACGCTCTATCCGCACTGTGCTGCTCCTCGATGCCGATCCGTGGGGACAGCCTAGGCGCAGCATCTGACAGGGTCGGCGCTGCTGGAAACGGGCGCTCCGGGGACTAAGCACCGACCAGATCGGGCAGGGCTGCCTGGCGGCCTGGTCCTCGATACGGGGTCTGAACTGCTGGTCCGGGACCTGGAGGCCGGGGGCCGGTTGTCATTCGAGGCGTTGCAGCGCCGGGCCGCCGCCAGAGCTGCTGGACCTGCCCTACCGGGAGCACCCCGCTGCGCGAACAGGACCAGTCCGCCGTCGGCTTTGATCAGGCCCGCCTGATGCCTTCGACGGCTTCAGCTACAAGATGAGTGGCTGCCAGTCGGAGTCGTCTCGTCACCAGTGACGGGGGGTGACTTGGCCGGTCCAGGCCCAGGGTTCCTGGCGTGGGTCCCAGGTCACTTCGACGGTGGTGTCGTGGAAATCACGCGCGAGTTCCTTCAGCATTGTGGCGGCAGCGGTCTGTGCCACTTCGGGATCGAGCAGCTCCTCGCTGAGGCGTCCGCAGAGCATTCCGCCTTCCACGGTGAGGACGCTGTGGCGCCAGCCGTCCGGCGTCGCCAACAGGACGATCCCCTTGGGGAGGCCGAAGGAGGGCCGCTTCTTCTTCTCTCGTCTCGCCACGCAGCCATCCAACACGGCGGCGTGGACGTTCTCGGTACCGGGGCGCCTATCAAGTGCTGCGGCGGGGCTCGGTGCGTGTCTTGTGGCGGGTGGGGCGGCGGTTCTTCGAGCCGGGCCGCCGTCTGGGTCCCGGGCGGGTCGGTTTGGGAACAGCCCGCTGGCGAGAGTCGTCGCTGAGTCCGCCGTAGAGGGCTGGGTGCCAGGACTGTGGTGCTGAGTTGGAGTGCTGGGGCGCCCAAGCCCTGCCCGACATGGCGGCCCGCGCAGCCGCGAAGGGCAGCCATCCGCCGAGCCCGTCGACGCCGAGGAGCCGACCGAGGAGCAGGCCTGTCAGCCGCTCGGCGATCAGCGGCCACACCACGAGGACCAGTACGGTTCCCGCCCGGTTGCGCACGATCGCCGCCACCGAGCCGGCCACCGCAGGCCAGCAGGCCAGTACCAGCACGAAGCGCAGCAGCGCGGGCAGCGCCTGCCCCCAAGCGGGCTGGGGCAGCCCGGACGCGGCGAGGGCCACTGCCCCGGCGGCCCCGGCGATGAACGGCTCCTTGCGCTGGGACACGGAGTCCAACTGCCCGGGCTGCGGGTTTGCGGTGGCGGCGTGCGGTGGCGACCTGCCTGCCGAACTACGGGAGGGACTGCTCTCCGAACATGGAGCAGCGTGTCTTCGGGTGGATCCATCGGCGAGGAACGCTGCGATCATGCGGGTTCTGCGAGTAGAGCTTGGTGTTGGTCCGGCCGAAGTCAAGTCAATGCTGAGCGAGGTCTTGGCGGGCTCCCACTCAGGCACGACGCCCGAGATGGAGTGCCTGGCCCGCAAGCTGCGGGCGTCTGGGATCGATGCCGTTGCTGCTCGGCGTTAGAGGCCCCAGGCGTGGCTGTTCAGCTGACTCTCCGGGGTTTGGGTCCTGTCTCACGGACTGACGTTGACGGCCAGGACCAGACGCGTCTGCCGCCATCGGCACGGCGTCCAGCCCTCTCCGATACGGCACCGCTCCTGATCACGCGGAGCGGGAGAGCTGTTCGCGTACCCACGCAGGATCGGGGTTGACGTGCGGCAGGCCCGCCACGACGACAGTCGGCACGGTCTCATTGCCACCGTTGGCAGCCCTCACCGCTGCCGCTCCCGCCGGGTCCC
The DNA here is from genome assembly GCF_042870715.1 of Streptomyces sp. NPDC006463. Classification (NCBI taxonomy): domain Bacteria; kingdom Bacillati; phylum Actinomycetota; class Actinomycetes; order Kitasatosporales; family Streptomycetaceae; genus Streptomyces; species Streptomyces sp. NPDC006463. Next base: position 29,801 of record NZ_JBIAHP010000027.1, read on the forward strand.
GCCAGATGTCGACCCAATGCACCTGGCGGGCGCTACGGCCCAACCGGATGCGCAGTCGGAGGCAGTACATGCAGCCCGGCCGCCAGAAGACGACCGGCCGGCCGTCGACCGCGCTGCGGTGCTGCGCTTCCCGCGCACTGATCGACCTCGGGAAGACCAGAGGCGAGTTCACACCTGCGAGCAGCGCGAACAGCAGCAGAAGTGCTGCCGCTCGGCCGGGGGACCCGCTGGATATCAGGCCAGTGGCAACGAGTGAGCCGCAGAGCACAAGCAACACCGGCAAGATCCAAGCGCGCGTCATGAGGACGAAGACTACCGATGACTCGAAAGGCTCCTCGAACTAAGCCCCTGACCTGGGCGTTCGCCGGACGCTGACGCGTCCCTCGTCTGGTCATGTGCTGCGTAACGGCCAAGGTGTACCTGACCACGACGAAAGCCGGGAGAGCGGATCTGCTGCGTGAAGCTTTCCCGGGGGAAGCGTTCGCGTAAGCGTCATGCTCCGGGGGACGAGTCGTACGAGCGTCGTTTCCGAACTGCGGGTCGTCAACTGCCCCTTCGCCATAGACTCCTTGAGGTCCAGAGCTGAGGAGGGGCAGTGGAAGCGTGGCTTTCGGTGCAGGGCGGGAATCCGGTCCGCGAACTACAGGATCTCGACGAGTGGCTGAATGGTGAGCCGGAACTGCGTGGTCGTGTCACACCCCGTGCGGCACAGCCCGGCCCCAACGAACTCGGGGCTTCGTTCGACGTGCTGATCACCGCGATCGGCAGCGGCGGGGTGATCAGCGTGCTGGCCGGTTCGTTGCACGCGTTCCTGACCCGGCCTCGTGGTACTGACGTGCGGGTCTCGGTCTCGTCGCCTGACGGGCGGAGTGTGGAGCTCGAAGCCCAGCGGGTCGACGATGTCGAGTCACTGCTACGCCAGGTTCTCCTCGCCTCCGAGGGACAGGAACGAGTCGGCGACACGTGATCCGGCCGACGTTCCGGGCCGTCGATCCCGGGCGGTCGCGGATCGTGCTGATCGGTACGCCGCGCTACCGTGACGAGCGACTGGCGGACACACCCGTAGTCGCCAACAACGTGACTGACCTGGCGCGGGCCCTCACCGACCCGACTCTCGGCGGGTTCGCGCAGGAGCACTGCCGTACGGTGTCCGAGGACGCTGACCTGGTGCAGATCGGGGAAGTCCTGACCTCGGCTGCCGAGCAGGCCAGCGACCTGCTGCTGGTCTACTACAGCGGACATGGTCTGATCGACCGGCGCGGGAAGCTGTATCTGAGCCTGGCCGGAACGCGGCCCGACCAGTTGGCATATTCCGCTCTGACGTTCGATGCGGTCCGTGAGACCTTTCTGGACAGCCCCGCAAGCAACCGCGTGCTCATCCTGGACAGCTGTTTCAGCGGTCGCGCCATCGGCCAGCCCTTGGCCGGCGAGGAGCAGTCCCTGCTGAACGCGCTGGAGGTTTCCGGCACCTTCACGCTGACCGCCGCCACGGCGAACCGGGCGGCGTTGATTCTGGACGGAGAGCGGCACACCGCGTTCACCGAACGGCTGCTCCGGCTGTTGCAGGACGGCAGCCCCAGGGCCGGGCAGATGCTCACCCTGACGGACATCTACCGGCACCTTCATGCCGAACTGACGGCAGAGGGCCTGCCGGCGCCGCAGCAGCGAGGCACCAACACCGCGGGGATGCTGGGGCTGGTGCACAACCGGCAGGTCATCACGGCTCGTCAGCTCCTCGCGCACGAAACCCTTCCGATGTTGGTGAACGCGGCCGTCACAGGCAAACCCGCAGCCACCGCACCTGCCTGGCACGGGCTGCCTACCACGACCGCTTCGGCGCATGAGCGTGCCGCCCCCGCAGTCGAACAGGCACTGCGCCACGTGGCCGAAGCCGGGAGCAAGCAGCTGCGACGCATCTGCCTGGCTGCGGTCGCACCAGCGGTCGCGGCCATAGCCGAGGAACAGGCGCTGGGCATCGCCGCCACGTTGTCGGACATGGATCGCCGACAGTCCGTCCTGGCACACATAGCCGTGGTCGTCGCCGCTTCCGATGTCTTCCGCGCCATCGACATCCTGTCGACTGTCTGGGAGCCCTACCGCACCATGGCGCTGGCGGATATCGCGAGGATCGACGGATTGCGTCACCCGGGCAATGGGACGTACATCCTCGACACCTACATCCTCGACGACACGCGGTCCGGCCGTCTGGGCGCGGACTCGTTGAGTGCGGTAGCGCGTGCCGTCGCTGCGTTCGCGCCTGACAGGGCAGAGGAGATCGCCGTCGGAATTCCGGACGGGTACTCCCGCACCGTGGCCCTGGCGGGAATCGCGCTTACGGTTGCGGTCACCGATCCGGGCCGGGCCCTGCGCCTCATTCCCAGCCGGTGCAGTCCGTGGGCAGTGCCCGCAGTCGCGGAGGCCCTCGCGGTGATCGACCCTGACCGGGCATTGAGCTTCATCGCTCCGCTCGTGGGCCAGAGGCAGTATCCCCTTGCTCTGATCGGCGTGGCCAGAACGATTGCGCTCACCGACCCGCCTCGAGCCCTGCGCATCGCCTGCGGCATCACCGACCGCGCGCGGCGAGCGGAAGCACTGGTGGTCGTCGCGGAAGCCGTCGCCGCCACCAGCCCCGACCATGCCCTGGAGATCACCGGCATGATCGGCGACAGCAAGGTGGAGGTGGCGGCTCTCGCCGACGTCGCTCCAGTGGTCGCCGCGAAGGACCCCGAGTGGGCCATGGACATTGCCGACGGCATCACCGGCACGCTGTGGAAGGTGCTCGCGCTGGCGGGAATCGCTTCCGTTCAATTGGAGACCGGACACCGCCGGCTCAGCGCCACCCGGTTGGCGGCCCGCTGACCACTGACAGCGTCCTGCCGACCACCCCTATCCGCTGTACGCATACAGGCAGTCGATCTCAACTCCGTTGGGCTCATCGGCCCAGGGCCCTAGGCCATGCGGGGAAGCGAACCTTCAGAGCAACCCTGTGCTGGGCTGAAGCGGTCCCGAGCGATGGCTGGAGAAGCGCGCGGGGCGCAAGCGCCGGAACACTGTGCGTCCCCGGCCGGCAGCGCCGGCAGCCGCGACGGGCCAAGCGGTTTAGGCAGCCCGTAGGGTGGCGGGATGAGACCGTGACTGCAACCACTCGCGCCCGACACCTCGCCGTAGGTGGCTCCTGATGTCACCCTGCGGGGGCGATCCGCCAGGTGCCGTGGCGTACGTCGAGCGTCGCCGTCAGGTCGGCGTGCTCTGGGAATGGAACGTTCAACCGCCACCGGTCCGGCAGGGCAGCCAGCCGGATCGTCACCAGCTCCTCGGTGACCGTGCCCAGGGCTCCGACCCAGTGGGGTGCGGTGGCGATCAGCCGCTCAGGCAACCAGGGTTCGGGCTCGGGAACGCGCGAGGAGGGCTCCTCGGTGAGTTCGGCGAGGGCTGAGCCGGCCAGCAGGGTCAGCAGCCGCGCCAGGACCGCGGCCGGCAGGGCGTGGTCTCGGGTTTCCAACAGCACGTAGCAGTCGTCGTGGCCGGAGAACCAGACCCGGGAGCCTCCCAGGCAGCCCAGGAGAGACTCGTCGACGCCGGTCGTGCCGAGCACGAGGGCGAGCTCGTCAAACTGCTCCGTGGTCAAGCCAGCGGGTACGTCGATCAGCGTCAGCTCGTACGGCGACCAGCTACCGTCGAGGAGACGGGGCAGGCGGTCGCGGTCCAGCACCAGGAGCTCATCCGCGAGTCCGTACGTGCCGGACGCCCAGGATCCGAGGGGGTGGACTGTGCACGGCACGCCGAGCTCGGCCGCGATCAGCGACGGACGCAGCGTCCTCCAGTCCTCGTCCAGGAAGGAGTTGGTTTCCAGCGACACCACTACGACCGCATCGTTCGCCACGGCCACGAGCAGATCGGCCAACTCGCCCGCCTGGGCGGCGCCGGCGGTCACCCGCCACACCCCCTCGGCCTCGCGGACGCTGAAGCTCAACGGGAACGGCCGGCACTCCACACCGACACAGTTCACGCTGAACGCGCCCTCTCGCCCGACCTCGATCATTGCCCACCCCCCAGAGCCCACCGGACGCCACTGCGGCGTCCGCGCCCATCATCGCCGGTCAGCGGGAGGGATCTGCCCAGGGTCTGCTGGCCGTTGGCGACGAGCTTCCGCCCGCCGCCGGACTGGACGCCGTGGACAGCTGGCAGACGGTCAGGGTACGTCCGGGCTCCAGGACGGTGCCGATCGCTTCGAGGTGGTCGCCGGCGGCGGGCGCGAGAAAGTTGATCTTGTATTCGACGGTGAGGACATCGGAGTCCTCGTCGAACAGCGTGATGCCGCGTATCCGCCGGCGCTGTCCGCGACGGCGCTGGTGGCACCGGCGTGGACGTAGCCGTGCTGCTGGGTCACTTCGGGACGAGCCGGGAGCACGATGCGGACGCCACCGGGGCTGACCTGTGCAAGGCGTCCACCGAGGTGGGTCATGAGGCCCTGACGGTTGAAGCCGTCCTGGACGCGCTTACGGACTGCCGGGCTCGCCTGTTCCTGCTTCGTCTGGTCTTCCATGAGCGTGCTCTCCTCCGGGGCGTGCGGAACGGGGCCTCAGCCGGCCAGGCGTTCCACCAGCAGGAGTGCGCCGATGGCGATCATCATGGCACCGTTGACACGGGTGACGACCCGGGCGGCCGAGGGCCGGGTCTTCAGGACCGTGCGGGCGAGGACCCCGACGGCGAAGTAGACGACTGCGCACGCGGTCAGGTGCACCATGCTGAGCAGCACGGTCTGCACCGCGACCGGCCAGCCGACGGCGCTGTCGATGAACTGCGGGAACAGCGAGAAGTGCAGCAGCAGCGCCTTAGGGTTCAGGCCGCTGATCCCGAAACCTTTGAACATGACCTGCACGCGGGAAGGCGTCTGCGTCCTCTCCAGCGGTCGCCGGTACGGCCGGCTGCCTCAGCACACCCCGGCCCAGCCACAGCAGGTAGGTCGCACCTGCCGCGGTCAGGGCGGTCAGCGCGGCCGGGGAGCTCGCCACGATCACCGCCAGACCCGCCACGGCCACCAGCGCGTACGCCGCGTGTCCGGCGACCAGCCCCGTGACGGCGGGTGCGACCGAGCGTCCGGGACGGGGCCTGTCGCCTCTCCTGCTGCGGCAAGGCAGTGGACCGGTTGGGTGGTGCACAGGAGGCTGCGTGGCTTCGGCAGCGGGCAGGGGGCATAAGTGGGGGTGCTGGTGCCAATCGGGCCGAATGTGGGGAGAAGAGGCGTGGTCCTGCAGTCCGGAGCGAGGGGCCGGCGGTGAAGCCGGCCGTAGCGCGGGCCGTGCGCATCGGCCTCTGCGCATGCGTGGTCGGTGCGCTGCTCGCCGGGTGCGGGGCGTCCGCGGTGCGGGTGGACGGTGCGCGTGCCGCGGGGGAGGGGTTCGAGCGGTTCCTGGCGGCCGGGGACCACGCGGCGGCCTGTCGGTTGCTCGCGCCTCAGACGCGCGGGCAGTTGGAGCAGGACGAGCAGAAAGGCTGCGCTGAGGCCTTGGGAGCGGAGGAGCTTCCGCGGACGGGGGCGGTGCGCACCACCGAGGTGTACGGGCGCCAGGCCATGCTTCGCCTCGACGGCGACACATTGTTCCTGTCGCAGTTCAGCAGCGGATGGAAGATCGTGGCGGCCGGCTGCACACCCCAGGGGGAGCGGCCCTACCAGTGCGTGTTGAAGGGCGGCTGACCATGCGCTTCTTGTTCGTGACCTGCCTGGTCGTGGTGGTGGGCGGCCTCGTGTACTTCACCGTCATCGGGGCCATGCAACGATGAGCGGCGACGGGCGCGACCGGCCGCGGAGTGGCGGCTTCTGGCGGGACAACAGTCTCACCCTGGTGTTCGGGACGGCGTTCCTGCTGGTCCTGGCCTGCCAGGCCGTCGTCGGGCACGCCGAGTTCAACGAGGCGCTCACCGTCGACGGCCTCCAGCGGATCAGCCTGGGCGAATACGTGACCACCTCTGACTTCGCCGTGGACGTCACCGAGAACTGGCAGTCGGAGTTTCTCCAGTTCTTCCTCTACATCTTCGGGACCGTCTGGCTCATCCAGCGCGGTTCCCCCGAGTCCAAGGAGCTCCACAAGGCCGGCCCTGAGTCGGACCACGATCAGCGCCTGGGAGAGCACGCCCGCAGCGACTCGCCCCGCTGGGCGGGCACCAAGGACTGGCGGCAGAGGCTGTACTCGCGTTCGCTGGGAATCGTCATGGGGTGCCTGTTCCTCGGGTCCTGGTTCGCCCAGTCGGTCTCGGGGGTAGCGGCCTACGACGAGCAGCAGCTGCGGCAGCTCCAGGCGCCCGTCGGATGGGCTGCCTACCTCGTTCTGCCCGATTTCTGGAGCCGCACGCTGCAGAACTGGCAGTCCGAGCTGCTGGCGGTCGCCGCCATGGTCATCCTCTCCGTCTACCTGCGCCAGCGGGGCTCGCCCGAGTCCAAGCCCGTCGGCGCCGCCCACACCTCGACCGGCGTCGAAGGGTGACTTGTGCCGGCTCCCGGGCTCAGGAAGCGGGCCGGCGCTGAAGTGGCGGTGAGCAGGGCCGAGGGGGTTGATTGCACGTCGATGTCCTGGCCGCGCTGCTCGACGAAGTCCGTCGGTGTCGTTGCTGTGGTCGGTGTGGTCGGTGTGGTCGGTGTGGAGGAGCAGCGTGCTGCCCGGCGCCTGGTCCGGGCCCTGGCCTGGATGGTCGTGGTCGGCTTGGCGCACCATGCTGCGGACCTGGCCCATCAAGGCGGCGGCCCGCATGTCGTGGCGGTGATGTCGCCGACAGTGACGGACAGCGCCCCGCCGCCTTGATCGTCCGCGGGCGGCTGGCCGGTAGAGGGCGTGTGCCGCGCAGCGGGAGGTAGACAGCGGTGCTCAGGCCCAGGGAGTCAAAACCTGCGACGGCCTCCGGGCCGTAACCGGAGGTGATGTCGGACCGGTCGGCCACCACGGTCATGCGGTTCTCGTGCACGGCCCGGGCACTGGCCCAGTTGGAGTCGAGGGAACATGACTCGGGATCCGTTCGAAGGGCTGGTCTCCGCCGACGGGGTACGCGATGCGGCGCAGTGCCCCATGCTGCACCAGGACCAAGCCGGTGTAGGACGGCTTGAGCTCCCCGCGGACCAGGTCCCCGACCCGGTGGCGCACCTCGTCCAGGCCGCTGGTGTCGGCGAGGGTCCGCGGCCGGCAGCGGCGGCTGGGAACGGTTGAGCAGCGTTTGCAAGCGTCCGGTTTCGGCGCGCGCACGCATGCGGATCAATGCCTCTTCCCCGGGCCCGAGACCCTGGGGTTAGAGCGCCCCTGGTCCGGGAAGCCGCCCGAAGGGAGCGAAAGGCGGTCGCCATGGCCTGTACGGCTCTCATCGTGATCGACATGCTCAACACCTACGAGCACGAGGACGCGGAGTTGCTCGTCCGGTCCGTGCGCACAACCTTGCCGGGCGTAGGCGAGCTCCTGCGCCGGGCACGGGCCAGTGGGTCGCCGGTGATCTACGTGAATGACAACTTTGGCCAGTGGCGGTCCCATCACGGCGAAATCCTCCAGGCAGCACTGTCCGGCCGGCACTCAGACCTGGTGGAGCCGATCGCGCCCGACGAGGACTCGCTCTTCGTCGTCAAAGCCCGGCATTCGGCGTTCTTCGAAACGCCCTTGGCCTACCTGCTGGGGCAGCTCGAAGCCGAGCGGGTCGTCCTGTGCGGCCAGGTGACCGAACAGTGCGTGCTCTACTCGGCACTGGACGCCTACATCCGGCATCTCGACGTCGTGGTCGCGGCCGACGCGGTCGCCCACATCGACCCCGATCTGGCGGAGGCAGCTCTGCGCATGATGGAACGGAACATGTCAGCCGTCATCTGCTCGGGAAGTGAAATCAAGTTCGATGCCCTGCCGGGGCGCTAGCCGGCCCCCAGGAGCAGGAGCGGAGGAAGCACATGAATGCTTCGCTGGACCGCATTGCCTTGCCGTGTGGGCGCGCCCTCCTTGCGGGCCCTGCGGGTCGGTGAAGTCTGCTGCGTGCAAGGCGGCGGCCATAACCGGACCGAAGGCGTGCCGGAGCCCCGGGCGGTCGCGGGTGGCAGGTCTTCTGCAGCCGCGACCGGGTCCGCGCCGACAGGCTGGCTGGATGAATTCTTCGGGCATCCAGCCGACCATGGCGCCGCAGGCGTGCTTGATCGGGTGTACGCGCCCTCGCCGACGGTGGCGATCGGCTCTTGGGCCTTGGGGTCAGTGGCCGAGGGCGTTCTTGAGCTGCTGCTTGGTCATGGTGGAGCGGCCTTCGATGCCGCGCTTCTTCGCTTCCTGGTAGAGGTCGTCCTTGGTCCGTTCGGACGAGCCGCCACCGCTGTGGGATTTTTGGCCGCCGCGTTGTGAGGCGGATTTGCCCTGGGTGGAGCTGCGGCTGGCGGTCTTGCTCTCGCCGGACCGTGCGCGTTCCTTGTTGACGGTACGGGAGGCCATCTCCTTGGCGCGGCCCTCGGACATCCCGCGCTTCTCGCCGGACTCCTTGATGTGCTCGTACTGGCGCTCACGCTTGGGGCTGGATCCTCTGGGCATGACGGAACCTTTCATCAGCGGGCTGTGACAACAACGTCATGGTGCGTGTGCCCGGATCAGCCCGCATCTCACACGGGCGGTGGATGAAAGCGACGAGCGCTTATCGGCGACTGGTTGGGTGGACGATCTACTCCGCGTCACGCAGAGGTGGCCCGCTGGCCTGGGCCAGCCAGTGGACGCGAGCGCGTACGGGCAGGAGCGGGCAAGCCAGGTGCTCCGGGCGACGGCGTCCACCGATCGGCCCGCTCGTGTCGCAACCGCTCCGGGTCCGCCCATAGCATCCGTGCATCAGCCAATGGCGTGCGCGGTGCATGGAGCGACGAGTCCGCCGAAGGGGGACGCAGTGGGGTCAGAACCGCTGAGCAGCAGCACAGCCGCGACGTGAGGGGGCGGCATCGGCGGATGCTCCTGGTGACGCTGGGCCTGGGCCTGGGCCTGGGCCTGGGCCTGGGCCTCGGGCTCGGCGGGACCGCTCCGTTGCTGCAGATAGGGGCCGCCCAGTCCCACGGGGTGCAGCCCGCCGGATTCCGGTGGGGCGCGGAACCGGACACGGAGTGCCGGAGCACGCTGGTCGGCGTGGCGCACCAGGACGACGACCTGCTCTTCATCAGTCCGGAGGTACAGCGGCTGATACGCGCCCGCTGCTCCGTCGGCACCGTCTACCTGACGGCCGGCGACGCAGGGCGTTCGTTCACCGACGATTCCTACGTAAGGCGCCGGGAGCAGGGCCTGCGAGCGGCCTACGCGAGGATGGCGGGGGCCCCGAATCGCTGGCACCGGGCCGATCTCGCCGTGCGTGGGCGCAGCCTCGTGTCCTTCGTACTGACCGGCCGCCCCGACGTAAGGCTCGTCTTCCTCCGGCTGCCCGACGGGTTCCCGAGGGGCGTCGGCAGCCCGCGGTACTCGGGGCAGAGCCTGCTGAAGCTGTTCCGCGGGCAGATCGCAGCGATCACGCCGGTGGACGGCGCGCCGTCCTATACGGGGATGGAGCTGGTCTCCGTGCTGTCCGAGGTGATCGCGCTGCGGAACGCGGAACGCGTCCTCACACTCGACCACGACAGTGCCACGTTCGGCGTCGGTCCGCCGAATCCTGCCGATCACAGCGATCACGAGATGGCGGGGCGGTTCTTCAGAAAGGCCGCGTTCCGCTCTCCCGCCCGCCCTGTCGTCACGCCGTACGTCGGTTACGGTCTACCGCTTCTTCCCGCGAACCTGACGGCGCGGCAGCGCCGCGACAAGGAAGCCGTGCACGCCGCCTACATCGCATACGCGGGCTGCTTCACGGTGCCTTGCCCGACCGAGTTCACCCTCAGCCGGGGCTTCCGACAGTGGATGCAGAGGGAGCACCGCAGGGTGCACCGGAAGCCCGGTTCCGGGGAGATCATGTCGGCGATCGGCAGTACCGGTACGAAGGCTGTTGTCGAGCGCTGCCTCACTCGGGAAGTCACCCGGCCGGACTCGGGAGCCGTCACGACGGCTGACTGCGACGGCGGCCCAGGCCAGCGGGGGACCTTCGCGGGCGGCACCATCAGGGCCGCCGGGACGGCCGCCTGCCTCACCGCCGCACCGACGATCACCGTGTCACCCTGCGACGGATCGGGCCGCCAGGTCTGGTGGCGCGACACCGACGGAAGGATCGGATCCGCCGACCGGTGTCTCCACCAGGAGGACCTGGCCGTGCTCCACCCCCGTCTCGGTCTGCGGGCGTGCAGCCCCTACCAGCCCGAGCTGCGTTGGCAGTGGTAACCCAGTCCCTGTACTGCCGTCCGGAGCGGTAAGGCGCCCGCCCGGCACGGTGCGAATCGGGTACCGATGATGACCGAGCAAGCCGGGCCCGGGGAACTGGTCGACCGCGTGGTGGGAGCGGAGCGGGCGGGATTCGACTTCTCCGTGATCTCCGACCACTCCTTCCCCTGGCCGGCGACCCAAGGGCACGCGCCCTACCCGCTTCCGGCTGGGGCTGGGCTCGGGCGAGAGCCTCAACGAGCACATCGTCGGCGGGATCGCCCTGAGAACAGAGCGTCGTCGTACGCGGCGGCGGCAAGATCGGCCTCGACCGGGCCCCGCTGCTGCAGGAAGCCCTGCACACGGCGAGCACCCAGTTCACCTGATCCCCGGCGGCGGCACGCCGGCCATTGCCCCGGTCGCCACGCCTCCACGGAGTGGTCCGGGGCCGTCGGGAATGGGGTGTGCGAAGCGGGACACAAGCGCAGGGTGCTGAAGACAACTCTGGTGATCCTGTTGAGTGTCTGCGCGTCGGTCGCCGCCGCCGTGTGGGCGTCACCCTGGTGGTGGGCCGCGGCCGGGCCGCTGCTGCTGCTCGCGTCGGTGGCCGCGTACGACGCCCTGCAGCGGCGGCATGCCGTCCTGCGGAACTACCCCTTGCTCGGGCACCTGCGCTTCGCCCTCGAAGCCCTGCGGCCTGAGATCCAGCAGTACTTCGTCGAGCGCAACTTCGACGGACGCCCCTTCGACCGCGACACCCGCAGCATCGTCTACCAGCGCGCCAAGGGAACCGACGCGGAGGAGCCGTTCGGCACCGAACGCGACCTCTACCTGCCCGGCAGCGAATACCTCGTACCCTCCATGGCGCCGCGCCCAGTACGCACCGATCCGCCCCGGGTCCGCGTCGGCGGGCCCGACTGCGGCCGGCCGTACGACATGGCCTTGCTCAACGTCTCGGCGATGAGCTTCGGCTCCCTCTCGGCCCATGCGGTCCTGGCCCTCAACACCGGCGCCCAACTGGGCGGTTTCGCCCATGACACGGGCGAAGGCGGCCTGTCCGAGTACCACCTGCGCCCCGGCGGAGACCTGGTGTGGGAGATCGGCACCGGATACTTCGGCTGCCGCACCCCGGACGGAGGCTTCGACGAGCGGCAGTTCGCCGAGAAGGCCGCACACCCGCAGGTGAAGTGCGTGTCCCTGAAGATAAGCCAGGGAGCCAAGCCCGGCATGGGAGGAGTCCTCCCGGGCAGCAAGGTGAACGCCGAGATCGCGAAGGTTCGGGGCGTGCCGCAGGGGGAGACGGTGCTCTCGCCGCCCTTCCACCGCGTGTACTCCACACCGCGTGAGCTGGTGCGTTTCCTCGCCCGCATGCGCGAACTCGCCGGCGGCAAGCCCATCGGCTTCAAGCTGTGCGTCGGCTCGCGCCGCGAGTTCCTGGCCGTCTGCAAGGCCATGCTGGAGGAGGACACCGCCCCCGACTTCATCGTCGTCGACGGCGCGGAGGGCGGCACGGGCGCGGCGCCCCTGGAGTTCGCGGACATCGTGGGCCTGCCGCTCGACGAAGGACTGATGACGGTACACAACGCGCTCGTCGGCACCGGCCTGCGCGACCGCATCCGGATCGGCGCCGGCGGCAAGGTCGCCACCGGCAGCGACCTCGTACGACGGCTCCTCCAGGGAGCCGACTACACAAATGCCGCCCGCGCGATGATGTTCGCGATCGGCTGCATCCAGGCCCAGCGCTGCCACACCAACACCTGCCCCGTCGGCGTCGCCACCCAGGACCCCCGGCGCGCCCGCGCCCTCGACGTGGGGGACAAGTCGCAGCGCGTCAGGCGCTACCAGGAAGCCACCGTCAAGAGCGCCCTCCAGATCATGGCGGCGATGGGCGTCGACGACCCGCGCGAGCTGCGCCCCCACATGCTGCTCCAGCGCGTGGACGCGCACACCGTCCGCTCCTACGCCGAACTCCACGACTGGCTCACCCCCCGCGAGTTGCTCGCATCCCCGCCGGAAGGCTGGGCAGGCGACTGGCAGGCGGCCAGTCCCGACCGCTTCCGCTGAACCCGACCGGAGGACAACCCCGTGGCTCGCACCGTCGCCGATGTCATCGTGCACTCACTGAAGGAACTGGGCGTCCAGCACGTCTTCGGAGTCGTCGGAGACGCTCTGAACCCGCTGACCGACGCGATCCGCACCACCGACGGCCTCGACTGGGTCGGCTGCCGGCACGAGGAGGCCGCGGCCTTCGCCGCCGGGGCCCAGTCGCAGCTCTCCGGCACCCTCGGCGTGTGCATGGGTACGGTCGGCCCCGGCTCCGTACACCTCCTCAACGGCCTCTACGACGCGGCCAAGAGCCGCGCCCCCGTCCTGGCGATCTGCGGCCAGGTCCCCCTCGCCGAGCTGGGCGGCGACTACTTCCAGGAGGTCGACAACGACCTGCTCTTCCGCGACGTGGCCGTCTACCGGGCGACCGTGACCTCCCCGGAACAGATGCCGCGGATGCTCGAAAGCGCCGTTCGCGCCGCCGTCACCCAGGGCGGCGTGGCCGCGCTGGCCGTCCCGGGAGACCTGGGCGAGCAGGAGCTGAGCGATGACCGGCCCACACGCTTCGCGCTCGGCCGCGTCGTCACCCGGCCAGAGGACCGGGACCTCGCCCGAGCCGCCGACGTGCTGAACTCCGCCTCCCGCGTGACCCTGCTCGTCGGCCGCGGGGCCCGCGGCGCCCGCGCCGAGGTCTTGCGGATCGCCGAGCTGCTCTCGGCGCCCATGGTGCTCACGCTGAAGGCGAAGGAAGGCTTCGAGGGCGACAACGACTTCCAGGTCGGCCAGACCGGCCTCATCGGCAACCCCGCCGCCGCCCACGCCCTCGACAGCGGTGACACGCTCCTCATGCTCGGGACGGACTTCCCGTACCGGGAGTGGTACCCCAAGGACTGCCGGGTGGTCCAGATCGATGCCCAGGAGGACCACCTGGGACGCCGCACCCCCGTGGAGGTGGGCCTGGCCGGCGACGTTGGCGCCTCGCTACGGGCCCTGCTGCCGCTGCTGAAGGCCGCGCCCGACCGCACCCACCTGGACGACGCGCGGGAGCGGTACGCCAAGTGGCAGCAGGGCCAGCGCAAGCTGGCCGACCCCGCCCTGGAACGCCGCCCGATCGGCAAGCTGCGGGCTGCCCTGGACAACCGGGACCACGACATCCGCCCCGAGGCCCTGGCCGCCGCGGTGGACGCCCACGCCGACGAGGACGCCATCTTCACCTCCGACACCGGGATGGCCACGGTCTGGCTCTCCCGCTTCGTCACCATGCGCGGCGCCCGGAGGCTGCTCGGCTCCTACAACCTCGGATCGATGGCCAACGCCATGCCGCAGGCCATCGGAGCCCAGCTCTGGGCGCCGGGTCGGCAGGTCGTGGCCCTCTGCGGGGACGGCGGACTGAGCATGCTGCTCGGCGATCTGATGACCATCAAGACGTATCGGCTGCCGGTGAAGCTCGTCGTCTTCGACAACCGCCGCCTGGGCATGGTCAAACTGGAGCAGGAGGAGGCGGGACTGCCCGAATTCGGCACCGAACTCGACAACCCCGACTTCGCAGCCGTCGCGACGGCCCTCGGCCTGACGGGTATCCGGGTCACCGATCCGGCCGACCTCCACGACGGCGTACGGCGGGCCCTGAGCACCCCCGGCCCGGTCCTGCTGGACGTGCTGACCAACCCCGAGGAAGTGGCCGTACCCGGCAAGGCGACCGTGGCACAGGGCTGGGGCTACGCCGTCGCCAAGGCCAAGGAGCTCCTGCCGGGCCGGGAAGGCTGAGCCGGACGGGCCGCTCCCGGCCGTGTCACCGCCCGGTCTGCGGGCATGCGCGCCCGTATGACACCGAATACGACAGAGCTACTCGCCTGGGCCGCCGCATCCGGACCCGTCTGGCTGCACATGCTGGTGATGGCCTTCGCACTTGTCGTCCTCGTGGCCACCCTGACCGGGCACAGGTAGCTCCCGTGCTGTTCCTGGCACTGCTCGTACCGCCCCTGCTGATGTGCGCCCTCCTCGGACTCGGCCGGTACGAGGAGCACGTCCTCGGGCCGACACGACAAGGCAGGCACCGGCGTGACCCCGCGTCAGGGGGTCCGAGTCGTACGGTCCGTACGACGGGAACCCGCACTCCGCATCCGCATCGCGACGTACGCTGAGTCCGCGCAGCTCCTCCGTGCCGCGCCCGCCGCGGAACGGAAGGCCCGATCGGCATGCAAGGACAGCCGCACGCCCAGTCACAGGACGGACACAGCTTCCGGACCGCCGACGTGGACGTCGCCCGGGACTGGCTGAAGGGGGCGTACGGGACGAGCCTGCGCATGAAGGCGCCCGCCCCGCGCGGCTCCTTCCGCTACACCCGCACCAACGCCGGTCCCGTATCGCTCAGCACCATTGCCCTGTCGACGGAGTACGCGTACACGACCGACCCGCTCGGCTCCGTAGCCATCACACACGTGGTCGGCGGCCGCATGGCACGCGAGTGCGCGGACGACGTCACCGAAGCCGGACCGGGTGATGTCCTGGCGATCTCGCAGCCCCATCTGCCCTACGCGGGCCGGGTGTATTCGGCCGAGCTGCGTGCCGTGACGGTGCCGCTCACACTCGTGGAGCAGCTCGCGGGCCGCCCGGCCGGGGAGGCCGCCCGCCCGCTGCGCTTCACCCGCTTCACCCCCGTCTCCAAGGCCATGGCCGGTCAGTGGAAGAGGACCGTCGACTACGTGGAGGAGAGCGTCCTGGCCCTGCCGGCGGGCGGCGAACCGCTGGTGGTCGACGCCGCCGCGCGGATGCTCGCCGCGACGCTGCTGGCCACCTTCCCCACCGATGCCCGCCCCGACCTCGTGCCCGCCGACACGCGGGACGCGACGCCGGAGACCGTCCGCCGGGCCATCGCCTTCATCGAATCGCAGCCGGCCGCCGAAATCGGCCTGGCTGAGATGGCCGCTGCCGCCGGTGTCACACCCCGGGCCCTGCAGTACGCCTTCCGCGGCCACCTCGGGACGACCCCGATGGCCTACCTGCGCCGCGTACGACTGGCTCTGGCCCACGCCGACCTGGTCGCGGCGGACCCTTCGCGGGACACGGTCACGGCCATCGCCAACCACTGGGGCTTCCACCACCAGGGGCGCTTCTCCGCCGCCTACCGCGCCGCGTACGGAGTCCCGCCCGGGCGCACCCTCGCCGGGTCCTGAGCGGTCAACCCGGCAACCCGGCCCCTCCGTCCGCCGCCGCGGCCCCCGGCCTGACGGCGAGCAGGCGCTCCCCGTGAGGAGCGACATCGAGGCCCGCCTCGCGCAGGATCTCGGCCAGGGCCGTCTGCAGCGCCTTGTGCAGACCGGCGAGGGACGTGAACCGGGACAGGTCCTCCTCGTGGCCGTGCACCTGGACAGTCGGCCGCAGCACCTCACGGGCGACCCACCCCACCATGACCCCCTCGGGAGCCGGCCACACCCGCAGACCCTGCCCCTCGTGGGAGGAGGTGTCGAAGCCGGCCCGGGCCAGGACCCGCCGGACCCGCTCGCAGTCTGCGCTGTCGCGTCCTTCCCCGGGAGGCTCGATGGTCGGGGGTTGTGTGGGTGGCATGTGCTTATTCCATCGACCCGGAGCCCACGGCGAAAGCCGCCGGGCGAACGGATCCGCGGCGGCTATCCGGAAAACGAAAACCGCCCTCCTACCAACACACCGAGAACGTGTGGGCTACCGCGAGAGCTCGGCCGCCCGCAGGGCATCGTCCTCAGCGGGTTCAAGGTCGAGGCAGCGCCGGGGCTTTCCGTAGGACGGCAGCCGGTGGCCGCACTCCGTTCCGGGGGGACGGAAAACGGAGTGCGGCCACCGGGCTCGGTGGTGCCACACCGTTCAAAGGGGCAGCGCACCGACATCCCGCGTGTGTCCCCTTCCCACGCTTTCAAACGCCTGTCCGGCTCGCCGACGACACCTGTCCGATGGTCATCGAGGTACGCGGGCGCCGCGCGGTGCCCTCAGCCCGTCACGGTCACGGGTTTGCCGGAGAGCAGCCGGGAGGCGTCGATCTCCGCCCACACCACCTTGCCCTGGGCGTGCACCTCGGCACCCCAGCGGTCGCAGAGCCGGTCGATGATGTAGAGCCCGTGCCCGCCCGGGACCCCGCGCCGGGGTGCGGGCTCGCGGAGGGGCAGAGCCGTGGATCCGTCGAACACCTCGATGCGCAGCACGTCACCGCGGGTGAGGACCAGCTGGACGCAACCGTCCGCGTGCAGACCGGCGTTGGTGACCAGCTCGGAGACGACGAGCAGGGTGTCCTCCGAGGTGTCGGTCCCGTCCCAGCCCCAGTCCCGCAGCGTCTGCCGCGTGAAGTCGCGCCCCTTGGCGACCTGGCCACGGACTCCGGCCAATGCCAGGAGCCGGCGTTGTACCGGTACCCCGGGCCGCTGCGCCGGCGGTCGGTCGGTCTGCGATCCGCTGCTCGTCACTGTGGTCTCACCCCCGCCGTTGGCACGGCTCTCGTCTCGTGGTGACCGCTCGGGTCCCCCGGCTGCTTCCGTCGGTCCAGCGACGTCGAGCGCCGGGACAGTTTAGGCGGCCGGGTGCTCAGACGTCGGCCATGTGCAGTCTCAGGGTGAGGCCGGAAGGCGTGGCCCGGATCTCGACGAGGTCGCAGAGCTGGTGGATCATCCACAGGCCGCGTCCGCCTCGGGCGGAGGCGAGCGGGGGGCGGCGGCGCCCGGCCAGCGGATCGGCCAGGTGGCCGGCGTCGCGGACCTCGGCCACCACACCCTGCCCCGCGGCGGTCCACAGCCGCAGGGTGCCGTGGCCGCCCCCGTGGGCGAGGGAGTTGGCAGTGGCCTCGCTGATGGCCAGGATGAGGTCGCCCCGCCGGCCCGTGGCCAGGGACGTCCCGCGGGCCCATGCCTCGGCGAACTCGCGGACCCGGGCCAGGTCCCCGCCCGCGTAGTCGAGGCTCACCGCTCCCGGACCGGGTTCGGCCAGCGGAACGTCGCAGTCACCGGTCACGACGGAGGGGTCGGTGTACTCGCGGCTCGCGAGTTCGCGGCCCGCCTCCCTCAGCGTGGGGTGCGTACGCCGGGCGTCGGCGACCACGCCGGAGGAGAGGCGGGCCACGTCGTACGGGCACAGGATGGTGGCGTCGCGGCCCGCGAAGGCGGTGTTGATCAGGGCCTCGTGCCGCGTGGCCTCCAGCACCTCGGCCCGCGAACGGCCCGGCCAGATCGGCTCGCCGACGATCCGGGCCGGCCGTCCCTCGTGCCGTCCGGCGAAATCCTGCAGCGCGGCGAGGATCCGCCCCGGATTGCGGCCCAGCCGTGCCATGTCCACGTACTCGACGCCAGGGACGTCCCCGCCCAGGCTCTCCCGCAGCGGACCCAGCCGGGGTGCGGGTACGGCGACCAGGACCGGTTCGTCCGCCGCGAGCGCCGTGCGCACGAATCCGCCCACCCCGTCGAGGTACTCGTCGAGCCCCCGGTAGAACAGCGCGGGATGGACGAAAGCCCCGGCGTGGCCGGCCGCTGGAACTGTGATCATGCTGCGACCTCCAGCGCGGCACATTCGTCCGGGAACATCTCCACTACCTTGCGGAGCGAGTATGGCGGGTTGTGGAGCAGCAGGCACCGGCCTTGGCCGCGAAAGCGGGCCGATGCCTGCACCAGAGCGGCTACGGCGGCCGTGTCGAGGAAGCTGACGGCTGACAGGTCGAGGTGTACGACGGGGCCCGGGATCCGGCTCACCGCGGCCAGCGCCGCGCACAGCGCCGGCCGGGTGTCCAGGTCCCCGCTGCCGCTGAGGCGCGCGCCGGCGCGGTCTTCCAGCGGTACGGCTGTCAGGGCCACCATGAACTCCTACGAGGTGAGCATTCCGGCGCGCAGTCGGCCCAGCGTGCGGGAGAGCAGCCGGGACACCTGCATCTGGGAGATGCCGAGTTCGGCGCCGATCTCGGCCTGGGTCTTCTCCTGCCCGAACCGCATGCTCAGGATCAGCCGGTCCCGCGGCGCCAGTTCACGCAGCAGCGGGGCGAGGGTGTGGAACTCCTCGAACAGCTCCATGCCGGGATCGTTGTCGCCGAGCCTCTCGGCCAGGGCGGGGGCGGGGCGGCCCGCGTGCGTCTCCGTCTCACCGGCGGTGTCGAGCGAGCCGCTGGTGTAGCCGTTCGCGGCGACCAGGCCGTCTATCACCTCTTCCTCCGACAGCCCGAGGTGCTGGGCCACCTCCTTGACCGTCGGGGCCCGGTTCAGCGTGTCGGTGAGGGCCTCCTGCGCCTTGGCGAGCACGGAGCGCAGCTCCTGCAGGCGGCGCGGGACGTGGACGGCCCAGGTGGTGTCGCGGAAGTGCCGCTTGATCTCACCGGTGATGTACGGCAGCGCGAGCGTCGAGAACTCGACCTCGCGCTCGGGGTCGTAGCGGTCGATGGCCTTGATCAGCCCGATCGTCCCGACCTGGATGATGTCGTTCATGTCGAGCCCGCCCCCGGCGGCCCGGGCGCGGAAACGGCGGGCGGCGTACTGCACGAGGGAGAGGTTCATCTCGATCAGGGTGTTACGGGCGTACTGGTACTCCCGCGTGCCCTCCTCGTAGGAGCGCAGCTTGCTGAAGAACAGCCTCGACAACTCCCTGGCATCCGCGGGCGCGATCTCCCGGGCCTGTTCGACGCGGGGGAGCGGGGCGTCCGAGGCCTGGTCTCCTTCCGTGAGCGGCCTACGGGCCGGGGCCTGGTGGTCCGACGCACGATCAGGGCTTACGACTGCGGCCGAACGAAGCATGGTGGCGGTCCCTCCCGGTTGTCGATGGCTGCCGGGCCCGCTGGTGCCCCGAGATCCGCGGCTTACACCTATCGGTTTCAGGTACGGGGTGTGACTCATGTCCTGCGGGGCGTACCGAGCGGTGGGGCGTCGTCCTGCGTTGATCGAGCGTGCATACTCCATTCCGGAACGCGTACAGGAGAGATCCGGGGAGGCGGACATGACGGGAGCAGAAGACGTGCGGGGCGACGGCGTGGTGAAAGACAGCTACCCGGCGGGGTCCGGCTGGGTCGTCGCGGCACGTGGAGAGCTGGACCAGGACACCCTGGCGTCGCTGGAGGAGGCCCTCACGGCTGCCGCGGACCGGCACCCCATGGTGGTACTGGATGCGAGTTCCGTCACTTTCGGCGACTCCTCCTTCCTCAACCTGCTGCTGCGGCTGCACCGTTCTACCGCGCTGCGGATCGCCGCTCCGGGTGACCAACTGCGCCGTCTGTTCGCCCTGACCGGTGCCGATACGGTTCTGTCCCTGCACCCGAGCGTTCAGGACGCCCTCGGCCCGTGACGGCCGTAGGGTCCTGTGGCGGGCGTTAGCCTTCACCTGTCGGGTACATCGAGAGTGGGGCTGGCGATGGCTGAGCGGACTGGCGCGGCGGAACCGGGTGGAGCGCCAGTGGTACCCAGTGAGGGCGGCATCACCGAGTCGGAGCTGCGGCTGCTGTTGGAGGGGCTGACGGCCGTACGGGACGGGGATTTCCGCACACGGCTGCCCGAAGCGGCGGAGGGGCTCCTCGGGGAGATCGCCACCGTCTTCAACGGCATGGTCAACCAGGTGTCGCTGTTCACGTCCGAGGTGACGCGGGTGGCGCGCGAGGTCGGCACCGAGGGGACGCTGGGCGGTCAGGCCGAGGTTCCGGGGGTCGGCGGAGCCTGGTTGGACCTTACGGATTCGGTCAATTTCATGGCCGGAAACCTCACCGACCAGGTTCGCAACATCGCCCAGGTGACCACCGCGGTCGCGCAGGGAGACCTCTCGCAGAAGATCACCGTGGACGCCCGGGGTGAGATCCTCGAACTGAAGAACACGATCAACACGATGGTCGACCAGTTGTCCTCCTTCGCCGGCGAGGTCACCCGCATGGCGCGCGAGGTCGGCACCGAAGGGCTCCTCGGCGGCCAGGCGGACGTCAAGGGCGTTTCCGGCACCTGGCGGGACCTCACCGATTCGGTCAACTTCATGGCCGGGAACCTGACGGCGCAAGTGCGTTCGATCGCCCAGGTCGCCACCGCCGTCGCCCAGGGCGACCTCTCCCAGAAGATCACTGTCACCGCGCGCGGCGAGATCCTGGAACTGAAGACCACCATCAACACGATGGTCGACCAACTGTCCGCGTTCGCCGACGAGGTGACGCGGGTGGCCCGGGAGGTCGGCACCGAGGGCAACCTGGGTGGCCAGGCCACGGTCCGGGGGGTTTCCGGGACCTGGAAGGACCTCACCGACAACGTCAACGTGATGGCGTCGAACCTGACGGGCCAGGTGCGTTCCATCGCCCAGGTGGCCACCGCGGTAGCCCGGGGCGATCTGTCGCAGAAGATCACGGTGGAGGCCAAGGGTGAGGTCGCCGCGCTCGCCGGGGTCATCAACACGATGGTCGACACGCTGTCCGCGTTCGCCGACGAGGTGACGAGGGTGGCCCGCGAGGTCGGCACCGAGGGCCGCCTCGGCGGCCAGGCCCGCGTACCCAACGTGGCGGGCACGTGGAAGGACCTCACGGACAACGTCAACTCGATGGCGAACAACCTCACCAACCAGGTCCGCAACATCGCGCTCGTCACCACAGCCGTGGCCAACGGCGACCTGTCGAAGAAGATCGACGTGGACGCGCGCGGCGAGATCCTGGAGCTGAAGACCACCATCAACACGATGGTCGACCAGCTCTCCGCCTTCGCCGCCGAGGTCACCCGCGTGGCCCGCGAGGTGGGCAGCGAGGGCCGGCTCGGCGGCCAGGCCGAGGTCGAAGGGGTCTCCGGCACGTGGAAGCGGCTCACCGAGAACGTCAACGAGCTCGCCGGCAACCTCACCCGCCAGGTCCGGGCCATCGCCGCCGTCACCAGCGCCGTCGCCGAGGGCGACCTCACCCGTTCCATCACCGTGGAGGCGCCGGGCGAGGTCGGCGACCTCAAGGACAACATCAACTCCATGGTCGGCTCGCTGCGGGAGACCACCCGCGCCAACCAGGAGCAGGACTGGCTGAAGTCCAACCTGGCCCTGATCTCCGGCCTGATGCAGGGCCACCGCGACCTTTCGGTCGTCGCCGAACTCGTCATGGACGAGCTGACCCCGCTGGTCGCCGCCCAGTACGGCGCCTTCTACCTGGCCGAGGAGACTCCGCAGGGCACGATGCTGACGCTCGTCGGCTCCTACGGCCGCTCCGCGTCCGACGGCGTGGCCGTCCGCTTCGCCCTCGGCGAGTCCCTCGTCGGACAGGCGGCCCGCAGCCACCGGACCATCACCACCGACCAGGTACCCGCCGACTACGTGATCTCGTCGGGGCTCGGCCACACGACGCCGGGCAGCCTGATCATCCTGCCGATCGTCGTCGACGACCAGGTCCTCGGTGTGATCGAACTCGCCTCGTTCTCCGCGTTCACCCCCGTCCACCGTGACTTCCTCAGCCAGTTGATGGAGACCATCGGAGTCAACGTCAACACCATCGTCGCCAACGCGCGGACCGACGAGCTGCTCGGCGAGTCGCAGCGCCTGACCGCCGAACTCCAGGCGCGATCCGCCGAACTCCAGGACCAGCAGGAGGAGTTGCAGCGTTCCAACGCCGAACTGGAGGAGAAGGCCGCCCTGCTCGCCAGCCAGAACCGCGACATCGAAGCGAAGAACCTGCAGATCGAACAGGCCCGGCAGGAACTGGAGGACCGCGCACAGCAGCTGTCGCTGGCCTCCAAGTACAAGTCGGAGTTCCTGGCGAACATGAGCCACGAACTGCGCACTCCGCTCAACAGCCTGCTCATCCTCGCGCAGCTGCTGGCCCAGAACCCCACCCGCAACCTCACCGCGAAGCAGGTCGAGTACGCGGGCATCATCCACTCGGCCGGCTCCGACCTGCTCCAGCTGATCAACGACATCCTCGACCTCTCCAAGGTCGAGGCGGGCAAGATGGACGTCCACCCCGAACGGGTCCACCTGCCGCAGCTCCTGGAGTACGTCGAAGCCACCTTCCGGCCGATGACCACGCAGAAGAGCCTCGACTTCACCGTCACCACCGCACCCGACGCGCCCGCCGACCTGCTCACCGACGACTCGCGGCTGCGCCAGGTCCTGCGCAACCTGCTGTCCAACGCGGTCAAGTTCACCGAACGCGGCGGCGTCGAGCTGCGCATCGAACGGGCCACCGACGCCGAGGTGCCCGCCGGGCTGCTCCGCCGGGGAAGCGTGCTGGCCTTCCGGGTGCGCGACACCGGCATCGGCATCCCCGAACAGCAGCTGGAATCCGTGTTCGGCGCCTTTCAGCAGGCCGACGGCACCACGAGCCGCAAGTACGGGGGCACCGGACTCGGCCTCTCCATCACCCGCGAGATCGCCCAGCTGCTGGGCGGAGCCGTGGCGGCGGAGAGCACCCCCGGCCAGGGCAGCACCTTCACCCTCTACCTCCCGGCCAGCCACGCCGACTTCGAGGAGGGCCCCGGAGTCCTCCCCGCCACCACGCTGCCGGCCCCCGGCAGCGGCTCGTACGAACTGCCCCGGCCGCGCCGCGAGGGCGACGGTGAGACCGCAGGCGGCCGGCAGCGGCAGGCCAGGCGCCTCCTCGTCATCGAGGAACGCCTGGGCGGCCTGCTCTCCCTCGTCGCCGAGAGCGCCGAACGCGACCTCGTACCGCACCACGCCAGGAGCGGGGAGCAGGCCGGCATCCAGGTGGTCGGCGCCACCAGCTCGCGGGAAGCCGCCGCCGTGCTGGCGTCCGAACCGTTCCACTGCGTCGTCCTCGAACTCGACATGCCAGACGGCGAAGCCCTGCGCTTCCTCGACGCGCTCGACGGGGACCCGGCGCTCAGCTCCCTGCCCGTCCTCGCGCACAACAACCCCCGCCTCGACAACGGCCAGGAGCAGGGTTTGCGCGAGCGGGCCGTGTCCCGCCGCCTGGAGTTGCTCAGCAGCCTGGACGAGCTCCGCGAACGCATCGTCCTGCACCTGTCCGCCGATGAGCCAGGAGAGGCGCTGTCCCTCGCGAACGGGGCGGTGGACGGCGAGCACTCGCCCCAAGCGCTCGACGGGGACCTGGCCGGACGCACCGTCCTCGTCGTCGACGACGACGCACGCAACCTCTTCGCCCTCAGCGGCATCCTCGAACTGCACGGCATGCACGTGCTCCACGCCGAGGACGGCCGCAAGGGAATCGAGACGCTCACCCGCAACCCCGGCGTCGACATCATCCTGATGGACGTCATGATGCCCGAGCTGGACGGCTACGCCGCCACCGCGGAGATCCGCCGCATGCCCGCGCACGCCGAACTGCCCATCATCGCCGTCACGGCCAAGGCGATGCCCGGCGACAGGGAGAAGAGCCTTGCCTCCGGGGCCAGCGACTACGTCACCAAGCCCGTGGACGCCGACGCCCTCATCGCCCGCGTCCGCCACTGGCTGACGGAACCCGGCCGCCGTGCAGAGGGAACGACGGTACGGTGACCCCTTCGCACACCTCCCCGCCCCCGGAGGCGCGGGCCGACGAGGGAACGCCGCCCCACGTCCCCGAGCAGGCGCCGACCCCCCTCGGGCGGCTCGTCGCCACGGTCGAGCGCCTGCGCCGAGAGGTACGGGAGGCCCACGCGGCCGCCGACGGCCGGGCGCTGGTCGAGCTGGCCAAGGGAATCCTGATGGGGCGGCTGAACTGCACCCCCGCCGCCGCAGCCCACCAGCTCGACGAGCTGTGCCGCGAGGCAGGGCTGTCCGTCCTCGAACTCGCCGCCGACATCGTCAACCAGGCGGCCCGCGACCACGTCAGCGAGATCGCGGCCGAGTTCGTCGAACGCACCGCGACGGCCCAGCCGACCCCGCGGGCCCCCACCGTGTCGGTACGCCTGCGCACCGCCGAGAGCGGAGTCCTCGCCGCGGCTGCCGACACCCAGGCCGTGGCGGAGTCCCTGCTGGCCAACGCCTTGACCCCGCTGGGAGCGGTCGCCGTCGCCGTGTGGGCCGCGGCTCCCGACGGCTCACTGGCCCTCGCCGGCCACGCCGGACTCCCCGCCGAGGAGGCCGCCCGCTGGCGCCACGTCCCCCCGGGCGTCGCGACCGTCCCCCGCCACGCCTTGCTCGAACGGGCCCCGGTGACCATCGCCGACCTGGGGCACGAGGGCATCCCCTCGATCGGCCACCTGCAATGGCCCCAGGGCGGCCGGATGGCCGTACCCGCCGGTACGGGCGGACGCGTGCACGGCGTCCTCGAAGTCTGCTGGCCGCACCCCCTGCCGCCCCAGCCGCCGCAGATCCGGCGCCAGATCGAGGCGCTGGCCGAGCTGTGCGCCCACACCCTGGACTCGGCTCCCCTGCCCGACGCCGCGGCACCGGAGGGACTGCTCCCCGACGTCTCGGAGCTGATCGATCTCGCCGAGGGCCTGCACGACCCCACCGTCATCCTGACCCCGGTGCTCGACCCGGACGGCCGGCTGGCCGACTTCCGCATCCGCCACGCGAACAGCCGGTTCGTAGACCCCGTAGGCCGTCCGCGCGCAGACGTCAACGGCGCACTGCTGCTGGAGGCCTACCCGACGGCAGCGGGCGAGGGCGGCCTCTTCGAGACCGTCGAGCGGGTGCACGCCACCGGCGAACCGTTTCGTGCCGAGCGCGTGAGCCTGACCGCGCTGGTCGACCAGATCCCGCTGACCTCGGTCGCGGACATCAGCGTCAGCCGGCACGGCGCCGCCGTCCTGCTGATCTGGCGCATAGAGGACGAGACCGCCCGGCTGGCGAACCTGCTCCAGCACGCCCAGCGGCTGGGCCGCATCGGCGGCTTCGAGGAGAACCTCGCCACCGGCGAGATCACCTGGAACTCCGAGCTCTACGCCCTCCACGGACTGCCGAGCACCGCATCCCCCGTACCGCTGAGGGACCTTCCCGACTACGCCCACCCCGACGACTCCGCCGCGCTCGGCCGCTTCCTGCGCGCCGTCCTGCGCTACCGGCACCCGGCCTCCGTCAACCTGCGCCTGCGCCGGTCCGACGGCATCCTGCGCCACATCCGGGTCGTCGCCGAGCCCGTCCTCGACGCGGCCCAGCGGCTGCACGCCGTACGCGGTGCCTACCAGGACATCTCCGCGCAGCACTGGACCGAGGTGGCCCTCGCCGCGACCCGGGACCAGCTCGCCCTCACCGAAGCCGAATCGGCCGAACGCAACAGGCTCGCGCTCCAGCTCCAGCACGCCATCATGCCCCCGCACCACCGCATCGAGGCGCCGGGGTTGCGCCTCGCCGTCCGCTACCGGCCGGCGGAGACGGAGTCCCTGGTCGGCGGCGACTGGTACGACACGCTGGTCCTGCCCTCGGGTCTCATCATGCTGTCCGTGGGCGACGTAGCCGGCCACGGCATCGAAGCCGCCACCGGAATGGTCGTACTGCGCAACGCCCTGCGCGGCCTCGCGGTCACGGGAGCCGGCCCCGCCCAGCTGATGTCCTGGCTCAACACGGTCACCCACCACCTGACCAAGCAGGTCACCGCGACCGCCGTCTGCGGCCTCTACGACCCCCGCACCCGCGTCATGCGCTGGGCGCGCGCGGGTCACCTGCCGCCCGTACTCGTCAGGAAGGGCGAGGCACAGGCCTTCCCCCTCATCGACGGCCTGCTCCTCGGCGCGCTGCCCGACGTGACGTACACCGAGCAGGAGGTCCGTCTCGAACCGCAGGACACCCTGCTGATGTTCACGGACGGCCTGGTTGAGCGCCGCGATGTCTCCGTAGAGGAATCCCTGGCCCACCTGCTGAACACGGCGGCCGCGGGCGGAGGCGATCTGGACGGCCGGCTCGACGCCCTGCTCACCCGGAGCTGGTCCGACACCGACGACGACACCTGTGTCATCGGCGTCCAGGTGGTCGGCTGACCCGCGTCGCGCCGGCGGGGCGGCCGGCTCGGGCCGGCTGCTCGAACTCCTCGCGCCGGGGCATCCCGTTCCCGCCGAGGTGACGGGAGGGGAGGCGCGGTTGTCGTCCCGTCTGCGGCCCGGGGACCACTGTGTGGTCAGTGAGCGCCGGGGGCTTGGCCGGGCCGGATCCGCGGGGAGGCATGGACGCGGCTGCGGCTGTGCCGTGCGACGGGACGACGGAGCGTTACCGTGTCGGTGGCCCGCAGACGGCATCCCGGGGGAAGGGGTGCCGCCTACGGTCACCAGCCGCGAAGGTCGCCGGCCTGGAGAGACGTGCCACCGTCACTGGCGCGTGTGTCCCCGATCGCGGCCACCAAACCCCGCTTGTGCCAACGGATTTCAGCGCGACGGCGGGAGGGCTCGGGGAGCCGTGCCGGACGGTGCCGCGCCAGCGGGCGTGTCCGTCGAGACCTGCCCCGCCGCCTTGCGCGGCGCGCGTACGGACGGGGGTGGTGGCGAGGCGGAGACACAGAACCTGGTGCCAGTGTGGCAGGGCCGAAGCGGGGCATACGAGGGCGGCCGTGAAGCCCGCCGAGGAGGCCTGTCGATGTCCTATGTATCCGCTCTGATCCCTGTACGCCTTGATGCGGCGTCGGGTCGTGTTCGTCTTGCAGCCCGCTTCTCGTATGACGCCGGCGACCCGTACGCGGTGCAGGCGGAGTTCTTCGACGGCCTCAGCGTCCTGGCATGTTGGCACTTCGACCGGCAGATGCTGGCCGAGGGACTCCACCGTCCCGTGGGTGAGGGCGACGTCACTTTTGGCCCCCGCAAGGGAGCCGGCGTCGACGAACTCCGGGTCGACCTGCGCAGCCGAAGCGGCGAGCAACAAGGGAAGGCCGTCCTCTTCGTGGAGGCCTGCACGCTCATGGCCTTTCTTGAGCAGACGTACGCGGTCATCGGCGTCGGAGAGGAGTGCCTCGATATCGACAAGCACCTCGACGAGCTCCGGGCCCGATGAAGAGCTACCTCCTGGGCCGAACGAAGACGGCCAAGGTCGCCTTCGGCCTGACCACGCCGGTGCTCGGTCGCGAGGTCGCAAGCTCTACGTACCGGAATCCGCCACCTCGCCCGCCTCAACCGCCACCGTCACCGCCATCGCCATCGCGTGAGGAGTTCGCCCCGCAGGAGGGTGGCCGCGTCGCTGGGCGCGGGGACGGAGGCGACGGCTTCAGAGGCATAGGCCGCGGCCGATACGGGCCCTTCGATTCGGCGCAGCGTGGTGTCGCGGAGTGCCGGACCGTCGAGCCAGAGGACTGAGAGCCATGACCGTCTCCAACCCGGACGCGGACCCGCGCACCACCCCCGGACTCGACGCCGGCGGCGGAGTCCCGCCGGGCGGCGGAAGCGGGGCTGGGGCAAGGATCCACTCAGCGTGATCATTGCCTACGCCATCGTGCTGAATACCTGACGTCCGACGGGCTCGCCCCCGCCACCGCCCCGTCAGGGGGTGACGAGCACGTTGTCCGCGCAGTCCCGCTTCTCTTGGACCATGCCGTAGGCCGGGGGTGTCTCGGCTACTGGCCGGTGGTAGGTGATCTTCATGATGTTGCCCTCCATGGATCCTTGATCACGGGATCGGGCGCTTTCGCGCATCCGGCACGGCTTTGCTGGATGATCAAGCCGGTTCGGGGTAGCCGTCCGGCATGATCACTGTTGGGGTCGAGGAAGAGTACTTGCTGGTCGACCCGGTGACGCTTTACCCCGCGCCGCTCGTGGAGGAAGTGCGGGCCACGGCCGGCCTGGCGCCCATCGCGGATGCAGGGGAGGTCCAGGACGAGCTGCTCCAGGCACAGATCGAAGTCGCCACCCCCGTGTGCGAGGCCCTGGAGGAGGTGGGGGGCCATCTCCTCAGGCTGCGCCACGCGGTCGCCTCTGCGGCTCAGGCGAACGGCTGCCGGATCGCGGCCTCGGGCGCCGCACCGCTGAGGGGCGCCGTCCCCGTACCCGTCACCGGCAGGCCGCGGTACCTGAAGATGCGCGGTGAGGCCCGGCTGCTGGTCGACGAGCAACTGATCTGCGGGATGCACGTCCATGTCGGCATTCCCGACCGGGAGACCGGAGTGGCGGTCCTGAACCGCCTGGGCATCTGGCTTCCGACGCTGCTGGCGATGTCCGCGAATTCGCCCCTGTGGGACGGGCGGGTCACCGGCTTCGCCAGCTGGCGCACGATCATTTTCGGCCGCTGGCCGGTGAGCGGGCCGGTACCGCGATTCGCGGGAATCGCGGACTACGAGGCGCGGGTCGATGCGCTGGTGGCATCGGGGGTGATATCCGACAGGGGACAGTTGTACTGGCAGGCGAGGCTGTCCGAGAGCTATCCCACCGTCGAGGTGCGCTGCTGCGACGTGCAGCTGGACGCGGACGAGGGCGTCATGCTCGCCGCTATCGTCCGTGCCCTCGTCGCCACCGCGATGGCCGAGGAGCAAGCGGGAGCGGCCCCTGTCCAGTGGCAGCCCGAGCTCTTGCAAGCCGCCACGTGGCACGCCGCCCGGCACGGACTGAGCAGCACACTGCTGGACCCAGACGGCCGCCCCCGCAGCAGCGGGGACGTGCTGTACATGCTCCTGCGACACATCGGCCCCGCGCTGGAGGAGTCCGGCGACCACCGCGAAGTGAACTCGCTCGTGCACCGCCTCCTCCGCCGGGGCACGCCGGCCGACCGCCAGCGCCGCGCACTTGACGCCGGCGGCCTCCCGGCCCTCACCGACCTCCTCACCGCCGAGGCGACCGCGCGGTGAGCCCCGGCCCGCGACAGGCGCTGCGGCCGATCACAACGAAGGCTCCGGAGGCACGCCCCCCGGGGTGCAGCGTGGTAGTGGCCCGACTCGACCTCACCCGCCTGCGCCGAGCGCCGGGGGCGTCATCGACCACTCCCTTCGTCGAACCACGCCGGGTACGGCCCGGGTCACAGGGCGGCGGGGAACCGGTCCCAGGCTTGATGCCCGCCCAGTGCCGTCGCGAGTGCGTCCACAGCCTGGGATTCCTGTCGTGACATGCATTTCCCCGGTCTGGGATGCGCTGTGCGGGGGCGAGCCGTGGGTCAGCTCGCAGGGTATGGCGCGGCCTTGAGGCGGCGGGCGAGGTGGGCTGTGTTCGCGGCGAGCGTGGCCGTGGTGCCGGAGGTCTTCTCGGGGGGCTCGTCGAGGTCCTGGTAGTCGGTGCCCTGCATGGCTTCGCCGACCCAGTAGGTGACGGCGTTCGGGGCGAACGAGAAGCCGACGTCGTTCAGGCCTTGGAACAAGTCGGCGCTGACCTTGTGCGCGCCGTCCTCGTTGCCTACGACACAGACCGCGGCGACCTTGCCGTAGGTGAGCATGCGGCCCTCGTCGTCGCTCTCGGAGATCTCCGCGTCCAGACGCTCCAGGACCCGCTGGGCGATGCTGGACGGGTGGCCGAGCCAGATGGGCGTGGACAGGATCAGGATGTCGCAGCTCAGGATCGTGCGCCGGATCTCCGGCCAGGCGTCCCCTTCGCCCATGTCGGTCTGTACACCGGGCTTCACGGCGTGGTCGGCGATCCGGATGGTCTTCCCGGTGACGCCGTGCTCGCCGAGGGCGGCCATGGCCTGCTCGGCCAGTAGCTGCGAGCTTGAGGGAGCGGGGGAGGGGGACAGGGTGCAGACGAGCGCGACGGCGCGGAGCGGAGTGTGATTGTTGGGGACCATGGTGTCCGGCTACCCGAACACCCCTCTTTGATGTCGCAAGCGCCGCGATTCCTCCCCTTCGGCCGACGCGGTGCCTGCTGCGGCTCGCCGAGGCCGACGCCGTGCACGAAAGGCCGTACGACCGCCTCGCGATCCGCAGCCGCGGCCTGGGACCAGGGGCGCAGCGCATTGCGTTCGCCGTTGCCGGGGCCGCGAGGGGCGGGCTCGCGTCCACGCGAAGGGGCCGGCGGGGGACCGCTGTCGTCAGTGGGGTGTGGCTCCTCACTCCCCGGCATGCGGGACGGCCGACCCTCCTGCGGCGGCCGTGCCGGCCCGCCATCGCATTGTGAGATTGCCCGTTCCGCACACGGCGTGGGACTACCAGGCCAGTTCCGCGTGGACCGACTTGCCGTCGTAGCGGGGGACGGTGTGCACCCGTAGGGCGAGGCTCTGGATGATGGGCCACCCGCGTCCGCCGGTACCGTCGGGAGTCCGGAGATGCGGGAGGGTGGGGCTGGTGTCCCGCACGGTGATCCCGATCCCGCCGGGAAGCAGGCCGCACTCCAGGACGAAGGGCCCCGGGGCGTGGCGGACGGCATTGGTCACCAGTTCCGAGACGACCACGAGCACATCGTCGTGAAAGGTGCGGAGGGCGTTGGGGGAGTGGTGTCGGAGGAAAGCGTCAGCGACGGCCCTTGCTTCGGCGATACAGCCGGGCGCTCCGTCGAAGTCCACGCACACCCTCGCACGGGCATCGTGCGGAGTGGCTGGCGGGAGTTCCATTCCCACTCTCTTTCCACTGAGTTGCTCACAGCTCGGGTACCCTCACCGCTGCCTGCGACACCGTGGCGCTGCCGGGCCCCGTTACTCGGCTTCGCCCCCGCACGGCAGGGTACCCACGCCCGTTCGAAAAGCTTTCCGGTTCGGTCCCCCTGTGCTCGTCGGGTTTGCACTGATCGGCCCGAGCGTGTGGTGGTCTGTTCAGGAGAATGGGTTCTCTTCTAGTGCAGATTCACTACTCTTGCCTGGTGCCCATTACCCAGGCTTGGGGTTGCCGCATGAGAGAGGAAGCAACGTGACCGGCCCGTCGTTTCAGGTCACCACCGCCCTCGACGCCAACACAACCGTTCTCCGCCTCGTCGGCGAGCTGGACATGGATATCACCGTGCAGTTGCGGGCCGCCCTCGCCGACTGCTTCGCGCGGCGGTCCGACCGTGTCGTACTGGACCTGCGGGACCTGCGCTTCTGCGACTGCGCGGGCCTCAACGTGCTCCTGGAGGCCAGAGTTACGGCGGATAGGATCGGCACCGACTTGTGCGTAACGGGCGCCCGCGCGCAGGTAGCCCGACTGCTTGCCCTCACAGGCGTCGACGGACTGTTCGCCGACAACGTGCCGCGTCTACCCCCGAGGACCGTCTGATGCCTTCGACACCGCAGGCCACACCGCAGACCGCGCCGCGCAGCGTCGGTGAGCGCATCACCATCCTGCTCGTCGAGGACCACGACATGGTGGCAGAGGCGATCCGGCTCGCCCTGGACCGCACCGACGACCTGGTGGTCGTCGGCCGCAGTCTGTCCGTGGCGGACGCGCTGGCCGACGCCGCCCGGCTGCGCCCCGCCGTAGTGGTGCTGGACCGGCGCCTGCCCGACGGTGACGGCATCGCCGCCATCGCCACGCTCAAGGCCGCCGCCCCCGGGACCCGGGTCCTGGTGCTGGCCGGCGAGGGGACACCGGCGGTGGCCGCCCACGTCGCCGAGGCCGGTGGCTCGGGACTCATCCTCAAGGTCGGCAACCTGGGCGAACTCCAAGACGGCGTACGCCTGGTGGCGGCCGGTGAAATGGCCTTCAGCAAGGGGCTGCTCAGCGGAGCGCTGGACCGGCTGACCGGACGAACAGCCGGCTTGGGGACCACCCTCACCCCGCGCGAGCGCGAGACCCTGGGCCTGCTCGGCGAGGGCCTGGGCCCTGCCGAGATCGGCCAACGGCTCGGCGTCGCCCTCAACACCGCCAGGAACCACGTCCAGCGGGTCCTGGAGAAGCTCGGCGCCCGCTCCCAGCTGGAGGCGGTCGCCGTGGCCCGCCGTGAGGGCCTTCTCCCGTGACCGGGAACAGCCCCGCCGTCGACCGAGGTGGCCTTCTCGAGCCGACCGAGACGGCGTTCACCCTCCTGGTCACGAGCGTCGTGGACTACGGCATCTTCATGCTCGACCCCGAAGGGCGCGTGTCCTCCTGGAACGCCGGCGCACAGCGCATCAAGGGCTACCGTGCCACGGACATCATCGGCAAACACTTCTCGGTGTTCTACCCGCCCGAGGACATCGCGGCCCGCAAACCCCACCTCGAGCTGGAAGCGGCCATCGCCGACGGCCGGCTGGAGGACGAGGGATGGCGCATCCGCAAGGACGGCTCCCGCTTCTGGGCCAACGTCGTGATCACCCCCCTCTTCGGCGAGACCGGCGAACTGCGCGGCTTCGGCAAGGTCACCCGGGACATGACCGAGCGCCGCGCCGCCGAGCAGGCCCTGACCGAACGCCGCCGCCTGTTCACCCACATGGTGCAGGCACAGGAACTGGAACGCCGCCGCATCGCCTGGGACGTGCACGACGACTCCATCCAGGCCATGGTCGCCGTCGGCATGCGGCTACAGCTCCTCGCCGACCGGGTCGGCGAGCCCTACGCGCGTGAACTCTCCCAGCTCGACGCGTCGGTGCGCGAGGCAGTGGGCCGCCTACGCAACCTCACCTTCCGCCTCCAGCCGCCCGGGATCGACCGGCACGGTTTGGTCGAGTCGCTGTCCCAGCACCTCAACGAGGTGGTGGCCGGGAGCTGGGATCTCAAGCCGTCCCTGGAACACAACCTGGCGAAGGAGCCGGCTCCCGAGACCGCCGTCACCATCTTTCGCATCGTGCAGGAAGCGCTGCTGAATGTGCACAAGCACGCCCGAGCGCGCACCGTGCGGGTCAGCGTCAACACCCAGGACCAGGGCCTGCTGGTCCAAGTGGCTGACGACGGCTCCGGGCAACCGGCGGGAGCCCGCAAATTGCACGAGCACTTCGGGCTGATGGAGATGCGGGAGCGGGCCGAGACCGCCGGAGGCTGGTGGACGCTTCGCAGCGAGCCCGGCGCCGGCACCACCGTGGAGTTCTGGGTGCCCGACCTGCCGACCGGCGTGCTGGACGAACCGCTCCCCGGCGCACACCTCAGCTTCGACTCCCGGACCGACACCCAGGAGCCGACGTGACCCGGCCCGCCACACCCAGGCCCCTGCGGGTGCTGGTCTGCGACGACAACGCCGTGCTGCGCGCGGCGCTGGCCGAAGTCATCGAGGCCCAGGACGACCTCACCCTGGCCGGCAGCGCCGCCGACGCCGACCAGGCGGTCCGGCTCGCCACCGCCCGACGGCCCCACGTCGTTGTGCTCGACGTGCGCTTCCCCGGCGGCGGCCCGTATGCCGCCCAGCAGATCATCCGCGCCGTCCCGGGCGTACGCGTCCTGGCGTTCTCAGCCTACGGCGACCAGAGCCCGCGCACCCAGATGGCCGCGGCAGGGGTGGCGGGATACCTCGTCAAGGGCATCACCAACGCCGAGCTGCTGGCCGAGGTTAGGGCCCTGGGAGCCGAGGCTCTCAGATCCACAGCCTTCGCCGCCGAAGGGGGAGGCGACGTATGAGTCCTCCACCACGCGCAGGTGGGACGGAGGACCAGAGCCCTGCGCCTTGACCTCTTCCCGCAGGCCGCCACCCACGCCTTGAGGACGCCCTCAGGACGTCGACAAGGCGTGGAGCCGGGGCCGATGTCCCGGCTCGCCAGCGCTACTCAAAACGGCGCCGCCTGGACGAGCGGCGCCAGAACGCACGGCTGTGGCCGCGGTGGCGGCTTTGGCCGTGCTGGCTACGTAGGTTACAAGCGGGTTCTGGCACACAATCCGGGAACGCTCCCGACTGCTGGCGGCAAGTCAGCAGGATCGGCGGCAGACACCAGGCCCCAGGGCCCGGTCAGGTGGTGGGCAGCGGCCGGTTCCCGTGCGGGTGCAGGCGTTCGGTGAGGAAGGTGAGGATCTCGTCGCGGGCCCGGACGGTGGGGTGGCCGGGCTCGTCGACGAGATGGGCGGTGACGACGCTGTGCGGGGTGCCGACCAGGTCGGCGAAGAACGGCGGCGGGGCCGGGTTGGCGGCGCTGTCCGGGAGGACGCGCCCGTCGAAGGCGTCGCCGAGCAGCGCGCGGTAGGCGGCGAAGCGCTGCCCCGTGCACCAGCGGTCGCCCTCGAAACGGTAGGCGAGGACGGTGAGTCCGTCGCGGTCGAGCCGGTCGCGTACCGCGCGCGCGTCCGCTGCGTCGAGTTCGAGCCCGCCGGGGTCGTCGAGCGGTAGCGAGGGGTGGTTGACCACCGGGGCGATCACCGCCGGCTCCAGGGCCATGGTGAGGGCGAAGTTGCCGGTGAAGCACAAGCCGATCGCGCCCACCCCGGGCCCACCGCACGCGGCGTGGGCCTGGCGCGCCAGGCCGCGCAGCCAGACCGTCACGGGGCTGGTGCCGCCCCCGGCGAAGGCGCGGAACTCCGCGCTGACACAGGCGCGGCGGACGACCTCGCGGGCGCCCTCGACCGTGGGGAAGGCGCCGTCCGTCCCGAACAGGGAGGGCACATGGACGGTGAAACCCGCGTCCCGCACCCAGCGCGCGAGCCGCAGGACGTCGGGACTGATGCCCGGCATCTCGGGCAGCACCACGACCGCGGGCCCGGCCCCGGCCACGTACACCGTCTTCTCCACCCCCTCCACGGTCACGCTCCGGCGGGTGAAGTCGGTGATCGGATCGTCGTCGCTCATGGGGCCAGCCTGGCCCCGGGACCGGCCGCCGGGTGAGGGGCGGGATCGCCAAGGCCCGGGGTGATCTCGCCACACGCGAGCGACGCGAGCGGTGTCCGGTCGGCGACCAGGGGGTACGGGAGCGATGGCACAGGCAGCGCGGCAGGCGAGGAAACGAATTGCAGCTGGTGGGCGTGCCGCTTTTGAGGGAGACGTGGGACGTGGCAGTTCCGGGCGGGCGTGGGGCGCGGCGGCCCGTATGGTCAGGGCGGAGTGATGCGGGACAGCAGTGTGCGGATCGCGGCGGTGCGGGGGTGCGTCGGGTGCAGGTACCGCTCGCAGGCGGCCAGTGCCCGGCCGGCTTCCTCCTGGGCCTCGTCACTGCGGCCGAGGGCGTGCAGGGCGGTGGCCCTGTGGACCTCCAAGTGCCCGGCGGCGTGCGGCGGCGGCTCGGGCAGGGCCTCCAGCGACTCCGCCAGTGCTTCCTCGTAGCGCCCCAGGCCTGACAGGCTGCGGATCAGCAGGGTTCGGAGGGGGCGCACGACGTCCTCGTCGGCCCGTGGCAGGTTTGCGCGGGCGATCGCCTCCGACTCCTCGTAGCGGCCCTGCGCGCACAGGGCGTGCCCGAGGCAGATCAGGGCGGACAGTTCGAGCTTCTTGTCCTCGGCGCGGTTCGCCCGCCGCGCCAGGGCGCGTAGGACGTCCCGGGCTTCCGCCTCCGCCTCGGCGGGTCGTTCTTCGTCGATCAGCACCCTCGCGCGGTTCAAGCGGGCGGGCAGCAGCAGGTTGTGGTGGATGTGGTAAGTCCGCTCGGCCTCTGCGATCAGTGCCTCGAACTCGGCCAGCAGCGACGGCTCTTGTCGTCCGTGGGCGCGCGCCGCGAGGGCGGCGACGTAGGCGGCGTACCAGACGGTGCCCGGCCGGCGGTCCCGTCCCCTCCGGCTCCGCCGGGCCGTGACGAGGGCTCGTGCCCGCGCCTCGGCGTCCTCGAACCGGCCCTCGCCCATCAGCGCGTAGGCCTCGTCGAGAACAGCGAGGTGCCACGGGGCCGGGGCCCCGCCCGTCCATGCGACCCCAGGAGGTCGCCTGCCCCATACGTCGGAGGTACGTCATAGCAGGTGAGGGTACGTGCCCGCCGGGGATGCCCGGTAGGCGGGCCCTGCCTGCTCGCCTCCGGCTCCAGCGGGACCCCGGTGTGGTCGCAGGACCTGCCAGGCAGCAGTGCACGAGCGAGAGTCCTTCGGCCGACGCCATCTTGGCGTTGCTCATCGCCCGCCGCCTCGCCGCAGGCGGGACGCCTGCACGGCGCCGGGCGCTGGGTCGCCCCGCGGGGCAGGATTCGGCGAGCCCGAGGAGCGCTTGGCGCGCGTTTTTGTCGAGGCCAGGTCCCAGCGCAGCTTCTTGCCCACAAGGCTCTATCGCTGGTCCCGGCGTTGCCGCGGCCACAGCCATGATGCTTGGATAAGTGGTCGGAGTCGTAGTAAGCCACAGCCCGTGGCGCCGGGCAGAGGTAATGCCGGTCCTTCAGCTCCGACGGCCCCGGAGTGAGCCGGCGACGACCCACCCGTACCGATCCGCGATGAACGACCCACTGACCTGCGCAGGTGGTCGGCTGATCGGCGCCCTGTATGGGTTCTTACTCCGACACGACCAGGGGCAGCGGTTCACGGGCTGCGTGCCAGGCATGAGGGAGAGCGTCGACGCCTGTGCGAGCGGCGATCACCCCGCCCGCGATAGCGCACGTGGTGTCGATATCGCCGCGCCCGGCGACGGTGAACCACAAGCCCTCGTGCAGGTCGTCGAGGTGCCCCGCCGCGCACCACAGGGCGTAGGGAACGGTGTCGGGCCCGGACATCCGGTAGCCGGAGCCCAGGACCTCCGCGGCGTGCCGGACCGAGGTGTGCTCCGGCAGCCGGGCCGCGATCCGCACCCCGGACCGGACGTCGCCGACGGGGAGCCGGTCGGCGATGGCCTGGAGGAAGTCCGGCCGCGCCGGGGCGGCCTCGCCGCGGCTGCGGGTGGCCAGCGCCGCGGCCACGGCGACCGCCACCGCGGCGGTGACGGCCTCCGGGTGGTGGTGTGAGACCGCGCTCTGCCCGGCGGCCTGCTCGGCGACGGCATCGAGGTCGGCGGCGTGCCAGGCGCCGAGCGGGGCGACGCGCATGGCCGCGCCGTTGCCCCAGGAGCCCTGGCCGCCGAACTGTCCAGCCACCACCTCCCGCCAGGGCTCGCCCGCGCCGATCCGGCGGAGCACGTCGTGCATCGAGGCTCCGTAGCCGCGGTGCGTGTCGTCGGCGTAGGCCTCGGCGAGGCGCAGGGCGAGGCGGTCCTGGTCGACGGTGCCGCCGCCCTCGGCGAGTTCCCGGACGAGAACGAGCGCCTGCGCGGTGTCGTCGCTCCACTGCCAGAGCGGCTCCGGAGGCAGGATCCGTGCCTCCAAGGCTGCCGGGCCTTCGCGGCGCAGGATGCCGAACCAGCGGTCACCGGAGGCATCACCGAAGGCGAGCCCCGACAACGAGTCCAGCACGGCGGTAGGCAGGTTGATCATCGGAGCAGTATCACAAGGCGTCGGCGTCCCCGTCACTCCGATTTGGGCGCGGCCACGCTTCTGACGACGCCGATGCCTGCTGCGTGCGCATGTGCCAATACGACCTCCTCACGGGGTCTGTCCGACGAGGACCGTTGGTCGGCCCAGGGTCAGCGCCCTGAGGCCTCTGCCGGCCGTCGCGGAATTACTCGAACTGAGGCGGGACCGCTTGCCGGCCAGACCGATTCAGCGACTGGGCGTAGCTGCGTTCGACCGCTCGGCCTCCCTTTCGAGGAGCTCGACCATGCGGTGCAGGACCGGGAGGGGCAGGGCAGGGTTGCACGAAGCGTCACGGGCGGTCACCGGGTCGGTCAGGAGGCGCAGCAGCACGTCGGGCGGGACTGCCGGGTTCCGGGCCGCCCGGGCCCGGACGCTCTCGTCCATGTCGTCGAGGAGCCGTACTGCTGTGGCGGGCGCGAGCCGCAGGTCCTCTGCCACGTCCCCCCCGCACCTCTTCCGAATCGTCCCGGCTGAACGTCTCGACCAGATCGGGCGTCGACTCCGGGTCGGAAAGGGCGAGCCGCCGCAGCCGCGGGTTCGGATCGGTGGCAAACCGCAGCAGGCCCGAGCGCGGGAAGTTGGGGTGGTTGCGGGGCCGGCCAGGGAAGCTGAGGCTGCCGTCCCACCAGTGCCACAACTCCAGGAGCATGTCGGCGGGCGCGTCGTCGCAGGACTCGGCGAGGAACAGCCGCACGGTCGGGTCCTCATCCCGGGCCAGCCGCTCGATCACGTCGGTCGGGAGGCGGGGCGCTCGGGCGACGCTGCTGCGGACGAACGGGTGGCTGGAGGCGGCGAGCCGACGCATGGCCTCGGGGTCGTGGTGGAGGTCGGCGACCCACGGCAAGACGTAGCCGCGCCTGGCGCCGGGCTCGATGTCGACCCGGACACCGGCGCGCTCCTCTTCCGTCAGATCGGCGCGCACGGCGACCGTCTCACGCACCTCTTTGTCCTCGTCCACGAGGAGAAGGGCGAGGGCGTGCGGATGGAGCAACGGATTCTCGGCGAGCGTGCGTCGTACCTCCACGTCTTGGCCGCTGGCGAGGCGGGCGGCCCAGGTCGCTTCGAGCCGACAGCTCTTCAGGGCCCGGGTCCGGGCGTTCTCGGCGAGGGTGTCGAGGACGGCGGGGCCCAGGGGCACGTCCTGGTAGTGCCGCAGGATCGCGGCGGTTCGGACGTGTCCGTCGGAGTCGGCGAGCAGCCCGTCGCGTACGGCTGGTGCGAGATGCGCCCACGCAGGTGTGCAGGCGGCGGACCGAACGCGGGGAACGGGATCGGCGGCGAGGGCGCTGAGCAGCGACGCCTGCATCCCGGGCAGCCCCGCGGCCGCGGCCCGGACGAAGGGAGAGGTGTCGGCGGCAAGGGCTTGGTGGCAGTCAGGGGTGAGTCGGGTACCGGCCCAAGCCGCGTCCTCGACGAACAGTTGTCGCCGGGCCGAGCCGGGCTCGTTCAGGAGCAGCCGACTCCACTGCTCGGGGGTGAGTGCGGGCCGGCCCTCGACGAGCATGCCGCGTACATTGCGGTCCGGATGGTCGACGGCCGCGTCGAGGACGGCCGGGGACAGGTCCTTCCGGAAGAGGAAACCGGGCTCGACGTCGAGCAGGCGGACGAGGAGATCGTCCGGTACGGCCCGGTTGAATCCCATGTTCCACCAGTGCCGTGCCAGTCCCGTCAGCGCGTCCGTCATGCCCGCCATCCTGCCGGACGGCTCCCACTCAGTCGTACGAGATTTCGATCCCCGCAGGCGCCACCTGGGACGCGAGTAGACACCCCACGACTGCCTGGTCAGGTTGCCCCCGGTCCTGGGGTTCGAGCGAGGGTAGTGGTTCAGGAGGCGGGGGTATACGCAGGGCGTGAGCGAACAGCGGCACCAGCCGGACCCGGCAGAAATGCTGCTGGCCGACTTGAGTGTGGATGCGAGCCGGCCGGAGCAGCCGGTGCTGCTGGACGCGGTCGGGGAGCCGATCCAGACCTGGCGGGAAAACTACCCCTACGACCGCAAGGTCCGGCGAGCCGAGTACGAGCGGGTCAAGCGGATCCTTCAGATCGAGCTGCTGAAGCTGCAGCGCTGGGTCAAGAACACCGGAGCGCGCGTGGTGGTGATCTGCGAAGGCCGGGACGCGGCGGGCAAGGGCGGCACCATCCAGCGTTTCACCGAGCGCCTCAACCCCCGCGGAGCCCGCATCGTGGCACTGGACAGACCGGACCAGCGCGAAGCGGGCCAGTGGTACTTCCAGCGCTACATCGCCCACCTCCCCGACCGCGGTGAGATCGTCTTCTTCGACCGCTCCTGGTACAACCGGGCCGGCGTGGAGAAGGTCATGGGCTTTTGCACCGAAGAGCAATACCACCGCTTTCTGCACCAGTGCCCCACCTTCGAAGCCATGCTCGTCGAGGACGGCATCCTGCTGATCAAGTTCTGGTTCTCGGTCTCCCGCTCCGAACAGCGCACCCGCTTCGCGATCCGCCAGGTCGACCCTGTGCGGCAGTGGAAGCTCTCACCCACCGACCTGGCCTCACTCGACCTGTGGGACGCCTACACCACCGCCAAGATCGAAATGTTCCGGGCGACCGACACCGCCCATGCGCCTTGGACCGTCGTCAAGAGCAACGACAAGCGCCGCGCCCGCCTGGAGGCGATGCGCAGTCTGCTGTGGCGGATCGACTACACCAGCAAGGACGACGCGGCGGCCCACCGTCCCGACCCCTTGATCGTCGGAGCGGCGGACACACTCCTCGAAGCGGGCGAGGACCCGGCCGATCTCTCTCCCACGCCGCTGTCCGGGCTTCCCACAGGCCCCGGCCACCACCCCCCGAGCCCGGAGGGCCCGGCACGGGACAAGCCGTCGGCCTAAGCCGAGGCTGCCCCCGTCGCCTCGATGCTCATCCCACTTGCCGCGGTATGCGCTCTCGCCGTACTCCCTCATGACTTCGTCGGCCGGGCGGCCGGTCGGCTCGGGTCTGGTCCCGGCAGCGGATGCCGGCCCGGGGGAGTGGTCGTGGGCGGTGGCGGAGGCCGGCGACCCGGAGGCGGTCCGGGCGGCCTTGAGTGGGCCCGGTGGGTGCCGGGGTGGCAGCGGACCGGCTGACGGAGGGGTTGGGTGCCGTTGCCGCGGTGCCGGCCGCGGGTGGCGGCGGCTGCGGTCGGTCACCTCGGTCGCGCCGGTCTGCTGGTCCGCCTCGGCGGGGACGTTGAGTTTCCAGGCGTCCGCCCGGGCCAGGTGGCGGTCCGCGCCCGCCGCCGGGACGATTCATGCATTGAGCCGGTTGGTCAGCGGTTTGCCCGCTACGCTCAAGATCACGCCGTGCCGACAGGAGTGTGCGGACGAGGGCAGGTGCCCCAGGCGCTCTGGACATCACCTGACCGGACGAGGTGCCCCTGCCGGCCGGCAGGGGCACCTCGGCGTAGTTCCACGACCTTGTTGTGGGCCCCGGCCGGGAAGCGCGCGTACCGCCCGGACATCGCGTCTCCGTGCTGTGGGTCACGCGCTGGTCGGTACGCCCGCGTTCTTGAGGATG
This sequence comes from Streptomyces sp. NPDC006463, assembly GCF_042870715.1. Taxonomy (NCBI): domain Bacteria; kingdom Bacillati; phylum Actinomycetota; class Actinomycetes; order Kitasatosporales; family Streptomycetaceae; genus Streptomyces; species Streptomyces sp. NPDC006463. Next base: position 70,519 of record NZ_JBIAHP010000027.1, read on the forward strand.
TCGCGGGCCGGCAGCGCGGTGCTCTGTGCCGCGGTCAGTCCGGAGGCCGTGAGGTGGGCATCCACGATGCGCAGGCCAGCTGCGTACCCGGCGGCGTCCGGCAGCCCGACGGGTTCGCAGCCCATGCGCATGGCGATGGCGTCGCCGTACACGTACGGGGGCAGGTTTGCCATCCCGGCCACGTCGATCGCCTCCGTGACCTTGGCCTGTGCATGGTCCAGTTCCTGGCCGGACAACGCCGTCGACCAAGGCCCCATCGCGCCTTCACCGGCCAGCTCGCGTACGAACGCCTCGGCCAGTCCCTCGGCCACTACCTGCTCGCCGACCGTGACCGTGGCCGGATCCCAGACCACGTTGGCATAGCGCACGTTGTGATGGAGCTCGTGCGCAGCGGCGTATCCGATCTTCGCGAGGCTGGTCTCGGTGGGCCACATCGTCAGCTGGATCGCCCCCGGAATGCCACCCATACCGAAGTAGCCGCCGTTACGGACCGTCAGCAGCTCGTCGTCCGGGTTGCCCAGCGCGAGGACGACGTGCACGGTCTCGGCAGTCCTGATCCCGGGCACCGCTGCGCTCAACCGTGTCCACGCCGCGGCGAGGCAGTCCTCGATCTGATTCCACACCTGCGCGTCCTGCATCTGCCGCAGGGCTGCCAGGTAGCGCGCATCCTCCACATCGATCCGGAAGCCGCTGCCCGCTTGGTGCATCTGGACCATGTCCAGATCACCGATCACGGACATGGCGTTTTGCAGGGGACTGAGCATCTCGCGTAGGGCGTCGGTCCGTTCCTCCATTGGACGCCGCAGGAGATCGAGCATGGTGGAGGCCGTGTCATGAACAATGATCTTCATGGCGTGGACGGTAGGGCCTCCCCCTACGTGAGGATCAAGCTGCGCGGGATGGCAGTCACCGTCCGCTCCAGCACCCCGAACGCCGGGCGTAGTTGCGGGCGGGCGGCAGGAAGCGAACATACTGCTGGGCGGCATCTCTCCGGAGGGAGAGATACCGCCTGCGATCAACACCCCGCGGGGCGTCCGTTTCGAAGAGCGCCACACCGTCACCGTCGCGCGTCTCCCCAGCCGAGGGAGCCAGACCCCGCCCGTCCGACCTAGGCAGACCGGGAGGGCATTTCGAGCTGGCGAACGTGACGAAGCAGGCCGGCGAAGAGTTACCACCTACGGAAGAAGAGCCGTGCCCCGCAAGACGGCGGCTGCTCTGCGTTTGGACGCCCTCTGTCGGGCCCATCTCCGGGACTATCGGCGCCGACCATCTGAATTCTCACCGCACATGCGCCGCAAGACCGCCCGCTTCGAGGCCGAGCGCGGCCTGCCTGGCCGGCAGCTCGAGGACGCCATCCATCGCTGGCGAGCCTTCGCACGCCGTCCCGGTCGGCCGCTTTATCTGCCCAGACCTCACCTGCCCGGTTATGACATCTGGATGACCGCCTCCTGATCGAACGAGCCATAGGTGCTCTCGACCGACGAGCAGCCCGGGAGGTCGCGTCGATCATCAAGGACGCGGACAACGCCTTCCTGGCACGCACCTTGCCCAACCCCCGAGCGCCGAGGACTTGGCCCTGGTGGCGCCGCAGATGCCAGGAGCTGGGTGAGATCATGCTCGTCCCTTCACAGAAATTGTGATCGGCTGGCCAGCTCCCAGTAGTGCTTTGTTACCTGGTGTCGTCGGTCTGCCAAGGGGCGGGTTGCTGGCAGGTGGGGCAGGTGCCGGTCCAGGTGGCGATGAGGTGTTGGAGGAGGCCCAGGGCCTGGTAGAGGGTCAGGGCCTGGCATGGGCTTTTGGGCAGGTCCGCTGTCGGGAGACCCCACCCGCCGGTACGCCCTGCAAACGGCAGTCATCGGTCCCAGCCTCCTGGGTGACCCGAAGCCTGTCATCGGAGCTGAACCTGGCCGGGCTCAGCTCCCGTGACCGCAGAGACGTCGCCCTCCACCCCGACACGCTCGGGATGAAGCAGACCGCTTCCGTCCCGAGCCACCTGATCACGTCAGCGTGCCGGCCCCGCGGGCGGCACGTGGAAGCCGGCCCACTACCGCTACCGCACCGGCCGGAGAGCGGTTGTTCGGCCGGTTCTCCCGGATGGCCTCGCCGTTTCGGGTGATGGTGCCGGACGCCTTGAAAAGCATGAGGGTCTCGGTCATCGCCTCCAGAGCGACCATCGCACAGCGGGCGAAACAGCAGCGTGCGGGACTTTTTTGTCCGCGGGGCAGAAGCCTTCCCCAGAGCAGCGCCGTGCGCGGTAGCCTCCGCAAAACGGGCCGCGCTCCGGAAGAACTTTCCGCAAGCGCGTGTTCGGAGCGTGCTGCACTCGAAAACGACCAGTACGCGCGGATCCGCGGACACCAAGGACCTGCCTTTGTCTGCTCACCGCGCACTGCCTGGAGGGAAACACGTGAAGGACTCGAAGGACGGGCTGGAAGCACTGCGGGCCGAGATCGAGCGCCGCAATCCCGCGCAGCCCGAGTTCCACCAGGCGGTACGGGAGGTCCTCGAGACCCTGGCCCCCGTCTTCACCGCCCGGCCCGAGTACGCCGACCCGGCCGTGGCCCTGGTGGAGCGGCTCACCGAGCCCGAGCGGCAGATCCTCTTCCGCGTTCCGTGGCAGGACGACCGGGGTCGGGTCCATGTCAACCGCGGCTACCGCGTCGAGTTCAACAGTGCGCTCGGCCCGTACAAGGGTGGTCTGCGCTTCCACCCGTCGGTGGACATCGGCGTGGTGAAGTTCCTGGGCTTCGAGCAGATTTTCAAGAACGCCCTGACCGGCCTCGGGATCGGCGGCGGCAAGGGCGGCAGCGACTTCGATCCGCACGGCCGGTCGGACGCCGAGGTCATGCGGTTCTGCCAGTCCTTCATGACCGAGCTGCACCGGCACATCGGCGAGCACACCGACGTGCCCGCCGGGGACATCGGTGTCGGCGGCCGCGAGATCGGCTACCTCTTCGGCCAGTACCGGCGCATCACCAACCGCTGGGAGGCCGGCGTCCTGACCGGCAAGGGGCGGGGCTGGGGCGGCTCCGCGATCCGGCCGCAGGCGACCGGCTACGGCAGTGTGCTGTTCGCCGCCGAGATGCTGGCGGTCCGGGGCGAGTCGCTGGACGGGCTGACAGCGGTGGTCTCAGGCTCCGGCAACGTCGCGCTGTACACGATCGAGAAGCTCCAGCAGCTCGGTGCGAACCCGCTGACCTGCTCGGACTCCCAGGGCTACGTCGTGGACGACAAGGGCATCGACCTCGCCCTGCTCAAGCAGGTCAAGGAGGTCGAGCGCGGGCGCGTGAGCGAGTACGCGGAACGGCGCGGATCCTCGGCGCGGTTCGTGCCCGGTGGGCGGGTCTGGGAGGTGCCGGCGGACATCGCCTTCCCTTCCGCCACGCAGAACGAATTGGACGCGCAGGACGCCCGTACGCTCGTCGCGGGCGGGGTCAAGGCGGTCTCCGAGGGCGCGAACATGCCGACCACCCCCGAGGCCGTACGGATCCTGCAGGAGGCCGGGGTCGCGTTCGGGCCCGGCAAGGCCGCCAACGCGGGCGGGGTAGCGGTCAGCGCCCTCGAGATGAGCCAGAACGCCGGCCGGGTGGCCTGGAGCGCGCAGCGGGTGGAGGACGAGCTCGCCGCCATCATGCGCTCGATCCACGCCGTGGCGTACGAGACCGCTGAGCGGTACGGCGCCCCGGGGGATTACGTCGTCGGCGCGAACATCGCCGGCTTCGAGCGGGTGGCGGACGCGATGCTGGCGCAGGGCGTCATCTGATCCGACGATCACGCCGCGCTCGTGAAAGTTCGAGATGACGGAGAGGGGCGGGGCCCCCGCCCCCCCCCCCGCGGGGGGGGGGGGCCCCCCGGCGGCGGGGGGCGCGCCCCGCCCCCGGGGGGGGGGGGGGGGGGCCGCCCCCCCC
>NZ_JBIAHP010000027.1:74435-114633 GCF_042870715.1 Streptomyces sp. NPDC006463
GGGCCTGACTTCACCTACCCCGCACCCAGCCCCCCCGTTCGGATAGTGACTTTTGGCGGGGGGCGCGCCGCCGGCCGCCCCCCGGGGGGGGGGGGGGGGGCCCCCCTCTCCGGGCTGGTTCCGGCGCCGGACGCGGGGGAGTGGTGGAGGCCGCCGACCCCCCACCCCGAGGAGCGGTTCGAGCGGCTCTGCACGGCCCGGCTGACGCCCTCGGGCTCCCCCCACTGCCGCCACCGGACCGCCGAGTTCAAAAGGCTCCTGGCCAAGGTCGACAAGGAGGTGCCGGCCGGCCTCGAGGTGCACCTGGTGCCGGACATCACGAGGTCTGCGGCACGGTCCGCAGGCCGCGGCATAGCCCCCGATTCGGCGGTCGGCTGGCGCCGCTCAGGGCGTCGGTCCTGCGCTTCGCCGGCTCGTGGTCCCTCCTGAGTTTCCCGTACGTGTGGCGGGGACCGTGCCTGAGTCCTTGGCGCTGAGAACGCCACCGGCCGAGTGGACACGTCGGACGGCGTGTTTGAGCGTCCGTCCGCTGTGCGGCGTCAGAACGCGTACACCGGGTTCCCGTTCAGGGCCGCGGACATTGCGCACGCGTTGGAGAAGGTGTGCTTCCAAGCGACGTGCCTCCCGCGCAGCACGCCGTCCGCTGTGACCGTGACGGGGTCGAAGTGCATCGGGCAGGCCCGCGGCGGGTTGGGAGCCGCCAGCAGGCTGTTGAGTTCGCCGTTGGTGGCGTTGAGGGCGTCGCACGCGGCCCGGGGGTCGGGGTGTGTGCCCTCGGCGGTGTAGGCGCAGCTGAGGGTGGACGCGCGCAGGACGGTGTCTGTGGGTGCGCCGGAACCCTGAATGATCGTGAGGACCATCGCGGACGGGGCGTACACACTGGCGGGCTGAGCCTCCGCGAGACTGGTGGAGCCTGCAAGGCAGAGAAGGCTGAGGGCGGATACGGTGACTACTCGGTGCCGCATGACAAGATTCACCTTCGATTTCGAGGTTGATTGAGGTTCTGCGCCTACGATGTGGCGCTCAACCGGAATTGAGCCTGACAGGTTTGAAGGAGGGTCGCCAATGGGTGGTCGATTTACAGACAGATCACCCGAATACCGGATCGTTGTCGGGTGTTAGCGCAGCTGGCGGCGGCCATCCCGGACGCCCAACGCCGCACGGGCGCGAGGTCTGCCGCCCGCCGCGACGCACCGCCTCCCTGGTGAGGGCCGCGCGCGGTCCGTCGAATCGTCCTGCAGGGTGACGGGATGAGAACGGTCAAGGCAGGACATCGGCCGGGAGGTCCGGCCGAGGAGAAGAAGCCGGCCCTGTCGCTGCCGGCGCTGCCGGACCTGGCCTCGCCGATGGCTCATCGGGGTATCGAGTCGGCGGGAGGCGCTGGCGCCGCATTTCGATCTTGGTGCGGATTTTCGGCGTTTTACTGCACGCCTGGCGAGGAACACGCCCATGAGAAGGGTGGTGTCGATCGCGAGGGTGGGCGGTTCCGGCGCAAGTCGCCTGGCCCCCGCCCGAGACGGAGTCTCTGGCCGAGCTGAACGAACGTCTCCGTGGCGATCGACGCGGCCGAGGACGCCCGGCGCCTCTGCGTGGTCATCGTCGACCGGCTCACCTTCGGTGGCAACATCATCGAAAGCGGCACCGACCCGCTACCTGTGGCGGCACCCGGTGCTGCGACCCCTGGTCGTCACTGCCGGGACGGCCATGGTGCTCTCAAGCCTCAGCAGTACGGCCACATTCGCGATGCCCGACACCGGGCTGCACCAGTCCCCGGCGTTCGCAGGCTTGCTGACCCACTTCAGGGACTCGGCTCCGTCATCAGCGGACTGGCGGCGGGCGCCCGCCTGACCCACCTCGTACCGGTCCACCGGGACCGTCATACGCCGCTACGAACGCGCACGCCCGGGCGAACTCGTGCACGTGGACATCAAGAAGCTCGGCAACATCCCCGACGGCGGCGGCCACAAAGCCCTCGGCCGCCAAGCCGGCTGCAAGACCAAGTCCAGGGTCGGCTACCAGTACAGCCATACCGCCGTCGACGACCACTCCCGCCTCGCCTACAGCGAGATCCTGCCTACGCCGACGCCGGGATCACCGCCGAGCGCGTGCTGACCGACAACGGCGCCTGCTACAAGTCGTACGCCTGGCGTGACCTGCTGGCGGCGGCCGGGATCACCCACAAGCGAACCCGGCCCTACCGGCCCCAGACCAACGGCAAAGTCGAACGGCTCAACCGCACCCTCCTGGACGAGTGGGCCTACGCCCGCCCCTACAGCTCAGACAAGGAACGGCGCGACGCCTTCCCCCAGTGGCTGCACTCCTACAATCACCACCGCGGACATACCGCGCTCGCAGGCAAACCACCCGCCAGCCGCGTCCCAACCTCACTGGGCAATGCACCCAGGACCGGCCGTCCGGACGGCTGCCGGCTTCCTGCTACCGGCTGAGCGACTTGAGCGCCGCCGCGTCGTACGGCTTCAGCTCGTCGAAGCGGTTGCCGAGGACCTTCGCCGCCCACTGCGGGTCCTGGAGCAGCGCCCGGCCGACGGCGACCATGTCGAACTCGTCGCGTTCCATGCGGTCCAGGAGGTTGTCGATGTCGCCGAGCGCCGCACCCTCGCCGACGAAGGCGCGGATGAAGTCGCCGTCGAGACCGACCGAGCCGACGGTGATGGCCGGCCGGCCGGTGAGCTTCTTGGTCCAGCCCGCCAGGTTCAGGTCCGAGCCCTCGAACTCCGGGAGCCAGTAGCGCCGGGTGGAGGCGTGGAACGCGTCGACGCCCGCCGCCGCCAGCGGGGCCAGGATCGCCTCCAGCTCCTCCGGGGTCTGCGCGAGCCGGGCGTCGTAGGCCTCCTGCTTCCACTGCGAGTAGCGGAAGATCACCGGGAAGTCGGCCGAGATGCGTTCGCGGACCGCGGCCACGATCTCCGAGGCGAACTTCGTACGGGCCACAGCGTCGCCGCCGTACGCGTCGGTGCGGCGGTTGGTCCGCTCCCACAGGAACTGGTCGAGCAGGTAGCCGTGGGCGCCGTGCAGTTCGACGCCGTCGAAGCCGATCCGCTCGGCCTCCGCGGCGGCGTCGGCGAACGCGCCGATGACGTCGTCGAGGTCGGCGCGGGTCATCGCCTTGCCGGTCCCCTCGGTGCCGTCGACGCGGATGCCGGAGGGGCCGACGGCGGGCGCGTCGGCGTACGGTGCCTCGCCCTGCTTGCGCACCATGCCTATGTGCCACAGCTGAGGCACGATCGTGCCCCCCGCCTCGTGCACGGCCGCGGCGACCTTCGCCCACCCGGCCAGCTGGTCCTCGCCGTGGAACCGCGGCACCCGGTCGCTCTGCCCGGCGGACTCGTGACCGACGTAGGTGCCCTCGGTGACGATCAAGCCCACCCCCGCGGCGGCCCGGCTGGCGTAGTACGCCTGCACGTCCTCGCCGGGCACGCCGCCGGGGGAGAACATCCGCGTCATCGGAGCCATCGCGATGCGGTTGGGGACGGTCAGGCCGTTCAGCGTGACGGGCCGGGACAGGATCTCGGCCGCGCGGGAGGCGGTGGACGTGGTGACGGTCATGCGGGTCCTCCGGATTGAGCTGTGGCTCGTCGGGGTGACAACGAGGAGTGCATAGTACACACACTATGTATCATGCATATTGCGGGGCCCGGCCCTCGCGCGGAGCTGTCCGCAGGCCACCCCCGCGGAGGTCGCCGGTCCACGGGTCCGCGATAATGGAGCACCGGAAGGAGCGGGAGGCGCAGTGCTGGAGAAACTGGAGCGGGAGCTGATGCTGCTCTCGCGGCACCAGGTGCTGGCCCGGCGCGAGCGCGACCCCGAACGCCTGGAGCGGTCGGCGTACCTGCTGCTCAGCCGGATCGACACCCAAGGCCCCATGTCCATCGGACAGTTGGCAGAGGCCTTCGGGCTCGACACCTCGACCGTGAACCGCCAGACGGCCGCACTGCTGCGCTGCGGACTGGCCGAGCGCGTCGCGGACCCGGACGGCGGCATGGCCCGCAAGCTGCGCATCACCGCCGAAGGCGGACGCCGGCTCGCCGGAGACCGCGAGGCCAACCGGTCCTGCCTGGCCCGGGTGGTCGCCGACTGGTCCCCTGAGGAGGTACGGGAGCTGGAGGAGGCCCTGGTCCGGCTCAACCGCAGCGCCGAGGCCCTCGAAGGACGGTACTGGCCGCGCACGGAGGAAGACGCCACCCGCGCCGCGTGCCACCCGCCGGTCCCGCAGGAATCCGCGGCGCCCGCGCCGTGGGAATCCGCGCCCCCCGCCTTGCAGGAATCCGCGACTCCCGCCCCGTCACGTCCGCCCCACGGTGAGCCCGCCCGGGGCTGAACGCGGTGGCCTCCCGCGCGCGGGGAGGCCGTGGGCCGCTCACGCGCTGCGGCTCGAACTGGCTCTGGCCCCGGGTGCTCCGCCGCCGTGTCAGGCGGTCTTCAAAAGGTCGTCGACGGAGTTCTTGGACAGTTCGACCCTCACCAGGGCGGCTGCCAGTCTCGGCAAGTCTTCGGTGTCCACCAAGCGCGCAAGGGCTTCAGGGGCGGACGGGAGCCCGAGCTCGGCGGCGGCTTCGCGAGCGCGGTCGTCGAACGCCGGGCAGAGCTCGGGCCACACGGTTTGGGCCTCGCGGCAGAAGATGGCGGCTCCCACCGGCCCGATCCGCGGGACCTCCCGCAGCAGCTCGCGGACCCGGCCGGGGTCCCCGTCGGCCTCGTCGCGGAGTCGGCGCAGGTCTCCCCGGTACCGGTCGAGGACGAGCTCTGCGCCGGCTCCCAGCGCGGTGGCCGTGCTTTCGTCGTAGCGGCGGTAGTGGGCGCGGCCGAGTGCGTTCACCCGGTCCTGCCAGGAGGAGTCCGCCATCGCCCGGGGCGTGCGCAGTCCGGCCCCGAACAGCTCGCGGGCGGCGGCCACCGCGATGTCGGCCTTGATGCGTACAGAGAAGAGCACGCAGAGGGTGAGCAGCTGGTAGAGGGGCGCGGGTGTGTTCCGCAGCCTGATGCCGGCTTCCTCGGCGTGGGTCTGCCCGTATTGGTCCATCAGCCGTCGTACGGTCGTGTGTCGTTGCTGTGTCATGGCGTCGGGCTCTCTTCGTCACGGGACAGTGCGGTGAGCAGGCCGTGGGCCTTTCGGAGGGAGCGGGGCCGGGGAGGGTCCTGCCAGGGGTCCTCCTTGAGCAGGCCGTCGACAGTGGAGAGGGTCCATCGACGAGCGGTGAGGTCCGGATCGTCGAGTTCGCTCCAGGCCAGCGGGGCCGCGACCGGGGCGCTGGCGCGGGCGCGAACGGCGTAGGGGGCGACGGCGGTCTGGGCGTAGGCGTTGCGCCCGATGTCGAGGTAGAGGCGGCCACGGCGGGCCTTCTTCCTCGGCTCGGTCGTGAACCGGTCGGGGTTGCGGGCGGCCAGGACGTCGGCGACACCGCGCGCGAGGGCACGTACGTCGTCGAAGGGCGTACGGCGGTCGAGGGCGACCACGACGTGAAGGCCGCGGGAGCCCGTGGCCATGAGCAGGGAAGGCAGTTCCAGCTCGTCCAGGAGCTGGTGGAGGCCGAGCGCGGCGTCTCGCACCGGGGCGAAGTCCTCGCCGGCCGGATCGAGGTCGAACACCAGCCGGTCCGGATGGTCGGGTCGGTCGGCCTTGGAGAGGAAGCGGTGCGGGGTGGTGCACGCCTGGTCGGCGAGGTAGAGCAGGCTGGGGGTGTCGTCGCAGATCACGTAGGTGACGGTGCCGTCCTCTTTGGGCAGCTCGGCACGGTGAATCCAGTCCGGGAAGTGGTCCGGGACGTCCTTCTGCATGAAGGCCGGGCCGTCGATCCCGTCGGGATGCCGTTCCAGCATGAGGGGCCGTCCGCGCAGGTGGGGCAGCATGCGCTGGGCGACCGTGCGGTAGTAGTCGGCGAGGTCGGCCTTGGTGATGCCGTCACCGGGGAAGAGGACCTTGCCCGGGCGGCTGACCTCGATGGTGCGGCGGCCGGTTCGTATGCGTTCCGGCGGCGTGGGCTGCTTCTTCGGGGTCATCGCACCTTCCCGGCCGGTTGCTCGCGGACCACCTCGTGTGCCGGCTTGTCGTCGCGCAGTCCCAGGTAGCGGGGGTGACGCAGCAGGCCGGCGGTGGTCCATTCGGTGAAGGCGACCTGCGCGACCACCTCGGGGCGCACCCAGTGGACGGCCCGCTCCCGGACCTCGCCGGCGGGCAGCGGCGGCTGCTCCTGTTCGAGGCCGTCGAGGCGGCGGCGCAGGCTGCGGAGGGTGGCGGTGTCGTAGCCGGTGCCGACTTTGCCGGCGTAGCGCAGCCGGCCGTCCTGGTGGTAGCCGAGGAGCAGGGCTCCGAAGCCGACGCGCTGGCCGGCCGGCTCGGTGAATCCGCAGATGACGAATTCCTGGCCGCCCGAACACTTGAGTTTGAGCCAGTCGGTAGACCGGCGGTGGGCGTACGGCGCGTCGGCGCGTTTGGCGATCAGGCCCTCCCACCCGCGGGCGCACGCATCGTCGAGGAGAGCGGGGTCGTACCGGTTTCGGTGCGGGGTGAAGCGCAGCGGCGGGCGGAAGCCGAAGACGTCGCGCAGCAGCGCCTTCCGGGCGCGCAAGGGCAATTGGGTGGTGTCGTACCCGTCCAGGAGCAGCAGGTCGAAAACGTAGTACGTGACGCGCACAGCGCTGGCCCGTACGGCTTCGGGGGCGGTGAGCCCCATCCGCTGCTGGAGGAGCGCGAAGTCGGTACGGCCGCGGCGCAGGGCGACCAGTTCGCCGTCCACCGTGAAATCAGGACAGTCCTGGGCCGCGAGCGCTTCGACGACCTCCGGGTAGGTGGCGTTGAGCGGCTTCCCGCTACGGGAGAGCAGTCGGGGTTCTCCGTGGCGGCGGGAAGCGAGCACCCGGACGCCATCCAGTTTCCGTTCGAAGATCCAGCCTGCGCCGAAGTCACGACGTGCACTGAGGGTGGCGAGCATGGGAGCGGCTGGCGCGGCGGGTGCCGGGCGCAGCAGACGTCGCTGCTCCTGCGGAAGCCGGTCCAGGGACGGGGTCAAGGGTGGTCACCTCGCCCGGGGCGTGCGTCGGCAGCGACCTGGTTCAGGGTCCGGCCGGTACGGACCGACCGCGCCCGCCGGGGGTCGGGCGTACCGGTGGAGGAGGCCCGCTCGTCGGCGTGCTTGACCAGCAGCCAGGCCTCCTTCCCGCCGTCCCCCGCGTCACGGATGCGGGTGAGCGAGTAGCCGCCGTGCAGCTTGCGGCCGTCGAGCCGGAACGAGGCGTGCCCCAGCTCCAGCGCCTCGCTGAGCGGGATCTCGCGGCCGTCGCGGCCGGTGGTGGCGTTGCGGTACGTTCCCTGGTCCCAGACGATCACCGTGCCGCCGCCGTACTGGCCTTCCGGAATCGTGCCCTCGAAGTCGCGGTACTCCAGCGGATGGTCCTCGGTCGGTGTCGCGAACCGCTTGTCGTGCGGGTCGTTTGAGGGCCCCTTGGGCACGGCGAAGGATTTCAGTACGCCGTCTGCTTCCAGCCGGAAGTCGAAGTGCATGCTGCGGGCGTCGTGGATCTGGACGACGTACGAGGGCTGCTCCTCGGATGCGTCTTCGAGCCGGCCCTCAGGCTCGGCCGTCTTGGAGAAGTCACGTCGCCGGTGGTAGCGGGCCAGCGATATCTTGGCTGTCATCGCACCCTCCTCACACCGTCGGGCGAGGCGGCCCTACCAACGCGACTACCCGGCTCCACCGCCATCATCCGCAGCGGTGTTGAACGGGTGGGTGGGAGCAGGCACCTCCGTCTCACACCGCGGAAGAACGAAGCGCCGAACGCCATTCCAACAGGAGGAGTGGCGTCGTCGGTGAGGCGACCACGGGTGTCCGCGGATGCCGTGGACCAGGCGGCGAAATGCCTCTGGGGCGGCCTCTTACTGACATTGGCATGCCAATGTGGTGCCGCCACCTCTGCTGCGCACAGACACAAACCCGCCGGACCTCACTGACAAAGCCCCGCCCGCCGGGTCAGCGCATCGTATGGAGGCGGTAAACGTGCAGCGTCCGCTCACGTTACGCGCCGAAGGCGCAGGGTAAACAGCGGCCCACAGGGCCTGTCAGCGCCGGCGGGCGCCACGCGGCCCACCGCGTGGCGGGGATGTGCCCCGCCCCCGGAGCGGGAGCCTCTGTGGCCCCCTCAGGGCCATGCTGCGCCCATCCGGCAAGGACGGCAGTCATGCAGCCCCGCAGCCCCGCAGCCCGCACTCCCGCCCGATCCTGCCCCGCAGCTGGCCTGAGCCGCCCACAACGACGCTGGCTGGTGTGCCGGTCATGCCGCCTGCTCCCTCGATCACCCCAGCACACGGTCACGGGGCTGGTGCAGCAACAACAGCCGAGGGGATGGGGAGACACGCGCCTGTTCGGCGCAGCGCTCCCTCACCCCCCTCCGCCAGGCGCTACGAGCGGGTTTGCTGGTCCGCATGGCCGGTGTGAGATGCGGGCTGATCCGGGCACCCGCACCATGACCTTGTTGTCACAGCCCACCAATGAAGGGTTCGTCATGCCCCAGGCAGCCAGTCCCAAGCGTGAGCGCCAGTACGAGCACATCAAGGAGTCCGGCGAGAAGCGCGGGATGTCCGAGGGCCGCGCCAAGGAGATGGCCTCCCGTACCGTCAACAAGGAACGCGCACGGTCCGACGAGAGCAGGACCGCCAGCCGCAGCTCCACCCAGGGCAAATCCGCCTCACAACGCGGCGGTCAGAAGTCCCACAGCGGTGGCGGCTCGTCCGAACGGACCAAGGACGACCTCTACCAGGAAGCGAAGAGGCGCGGCATCGAAGGCCGCTCCACCATGACCAAGCAGCAGCTCAAGAGCGCCCTCGGCCACTGACCCCAAGCCGCCGCCCGGCCCGGACAGCGGTACGCATCGACAGGGGTCGATGCCTCAATGGATGAGCGAAGGGGAAGCCCTGACGTGAGGAGCGCGATCGGTCTGTCACCGGCCTGCCTCGAATCCCTCCGTGACCTGCGGGAGAAACGTGAGATCAACACCGTGATGATGCGTGCCGAGGGCACGCCGCCGATCGTGGTGACGGATGTGGAAGCGAACCTGACCCACGAGGAACTACTTGAGGCCCTGTCGGCGGAGGAACCGCGGCTGATCGTGCACGAGCTGGCCTTCGCCACCAAAGAAGGCACACGCCGCCACGAACATGTCCTGATTCTCTGGATGCCGCCCCCTGCCGAGGCTCAAGAAGACACCTACACAGCCGGCTATGCCGCCCTGCAGGGACTCCTCCCCGACGTCCACGTCCACCTGACGGCCCGCAGGACGGAACACCTCGCATACCCGAGGCTCGTCGCCCTTGCCGGCTGACAGCCACGGCTGCCAGCGGGTGGCCGATCGAATCTCGCGAGGCGCATCGTGACTACCGCACGCTAGATCATGACGCCGGACGCCACCTATCTGTGGCAGGGATCAACTCCTGAAGGGCATGCTCACCGACGGCGACATCGCCGTGAGTGTCCTCGGCCCTGGGCGAGCTCGCCCAGGGCGAGGCGGTCACCATCGGCGCTGACGACGACGCCGAGATCCTGCGGACCATGACCGAGCACGACGTCCGCGGCCTGCCCGTGATCGACGGCCGCACTCTCCTCGGCGTCGTCGCCCAGGCCGACGTCGCCCGCTCTCTGCCCGACCCGCAGGTCGGCGAACTCCTCGAAGCCCTCTCCAGCTGACACTCACCTTCGTGGCGGTTCCCCGCCTGACGGCGTCCGGGCGATCTCGGTCAGTTGAGTTCGTCGGCGAGGAGGTCCATGAGCAGGCCGTCGTGCCAGGTTCCGTCGGCGTCGCGTTCGTACTGCCGCATGATGCCGACGGGCCGGAATCCGACCTTCGCGTAGCAGCGGATGGCGGCGGCGTTGTCGGCGGCCGGGTCGATGACGAGTCGGTGGAAACCTCCATCGTGGACGAGGTGGCGGGCGAGGGTTCTGACGGCGTCGGTGCCGAGGCCCCGGCCGTGTACCGCAGGGTCCAAGAAGAGGTCGATGCCGGCGTGCCGGTAGTCGGGCTCTTCCTCGGCGTGCCACTGGATCATGCCGATGATCCGGTCCTGCTGGTAGATCGTCAGGCAGTGAGTGCCGGGATCGGCCAGGTCGTCTGCGACCTCGGTTTCAAGGTCGGGGCCGCCGCGCCAGCGGGCCCGCACCTCGGGGGTGGCGCGAATCGCGGCCAGCTCGGGGATGTCGTGGGGCTCGGAAGGGCGGAGTTCGAGGGCGTTGCCGCAAAGCACTGTCATGTCCCGGAGCCTACGGTTGCAGCGCAGGGAGACCAGCGTCGGTTCGCGCGGCCGTCGCCGGCAGGGCTCCTCAAGCCGTCGTGCAGGGACGGTACGACGTCCTCGACCTGGACCCGGGGAGGCACTCGTGCGTTCCCGGTCGGGCGCCTGACCACCGCCCGGTCTTTCCGGACTCAGCCCCGTCGGTGCTGCCTGCCGGTCCGCCAGAGCAAGACGGCCAGCGCGGTGACGGCCAGAACCGAGACTCGTGCCTCCAGGGGAGGCAGACAACGGCAGTCGCTGGCCGAGTGCCCTGACCTCCGAGCCCAAACTTTCCGCGATCCGTAGACCAGTCCCGTCAGCGGGTTCCACGGCAACTTTCGCGTGGCCGGTGGCATGGGTTGGGCGTGAGTGGACAGCCGCCGCATATCGGCTGTATGCCAGCGCTTCGTCAGCCGGAAGATGAGCGGGCTCCCCGACGAGCACGCTCCGGTGAAGGGCCCTGGACGCGTGTTTCCGAAGGGGAGGCCGGCAACCCGCACGGGCGGCCGTGAGAGGGCCGCCGCGGCGAGCAGCAGGCCAAGGGCGACGGTGACGAGGGCTGACCATGCAGGACCGACGCGAGGCGCCGGAATACGCATACGTGACGCATACGTGACCGAGGAGGCGCGATGAAGGCCGTGACCTGGCAGGGGCGCCGCAAAATTGAGGTAGCAACCGTTCCGGATCCGCAGATCGTCGATCCCACGGACGCCGTGATCAAGGTGACGACGACGGGCCTGTGCGGATCGGACCTGCATCTGTACGAGGTGCTGGGGCCGTTCCTGGACGCGGGGGACATCCTGGGACACGAGCCGATGGGAATCGTCGCCGAGGTAGGGCCCGCGGTCCGGGAGCTGAAGGTCGGCGACAGGGTCGTCGTACCGTTCAACGTGTCCTGCGGTACCTGCTTCATGTGCGAGCGTGGTCTGCACTCGCAGTGTGAGACGACTCAGGTCCACGAGCACGGCAGCGGCGCGAGCCTCTTCGGATACACCAAGCTCTGCGGGCAGGTGCCCGGCGGGCAGGCCGAGTACCTGCGCGTTCCCTTTGCCGACACCCTCCCGATCCGTGTTCCCGAGGGGCCGCCGGACGAACGGTTCGTGTATCTGTCGGACGTCCTGCCGACCGCCTGGCAGGCCGTCGTCTACGCGGACATCCCGCCCGGCGGCAGCGTCGCCGTCCTGGGTCTCGGGCCCATCGGCGACATGTGTACCCGCATCGCCGCCCATCGCGGGGCCGGCAAGGTGATCGGCATCGACCTGGTGCCCGAACGGCTCGCCCGCGTCGCCGGGCATGGCGTACAGGTCTACGACCTCGCCCACTACGGAGACCAGCTCGTCGACGCGGTCCGCACCGCCACAGGCGGCCGGGGCCCGGACGCCGTGATCGACGCCGTCGGCATGGAGGCCCACGGCAGTATCGGCGCTGCGGCCGCACAGACCGTGGCCGGCCTGCTCCCGGACGCCCTGGCCTCCGCACTGATGAAGAAGGCGGGCGTGGACCGCCTGGGCGCCCTGAAGCTGGCCGTCGAGCTCGTACGCCGCGGCGGCACCATCTCCCTTTCCGGCGTCTACGGCGGAGCCGCCGACCCGCTCCCGCTGTTCACGATGTTCGACAAGCAGATCCAACTGCGCATGGGTCAGGCCAACGTCCACCGGTGGGTCGACGACCTGCTTCCCCTGCTGACCGACGGAGACCCCCTCGGTGTCGAAGGCTTCGCCACCCACCACCTGCCCCTGGACGACGCCCCGCAGGCGTACGCGGACTTCCAGGCGAAGCGGGACAACATGGTGAAGGCCCTCTTCCATCCCTGACAACCGATCCGGTCAGGACGTCCAGGCTCGATGGCTCTCTACAGCTGATCGCTGGATCGGCTGGAGGTGATACGCAAGACGCACATCGTCCCGTTGCTCACTTGGCCTCCACCTTCCCGCCGTCGCCGTGGCGGCGGGCGCCGGCGCGGCGACGGCGGCAACGGCTCGACGTGATCGGCTGCCGTCGAGAGGGGCATGGGAGAAGAGCCCCCGCTGCGGTAGCGGGCTGAGGAGAACAGGTCGCCGGTATCCCGCTCAGAGGCGTGCCGCGACATCGGATCGTCCGGGAGCGCCAACGGAAGGCGATCGAGGGTGAGCCGGACTTCGTCGGCGAGAGAGCGGCGGCCTGCTCGGGCGCGTCCGGCCAGCTCCTCGCCGTCCTGCTGCGCGCTCGCTCGGTGGGCGACCATGAGTACGCCTCGGCCTGCTCGATCACTGCTGAGGCCGCGACGGGGGGCGTTTCCGCGTCTTTGCGATGGGCAGGCGGGCAGGTATGGATCAGTCGAGGACGCCCGTACTGGACGCGCTGGCCGCCTACCACGAATCCGGCCAGACCCCGTTTACCCCGCCGGGACACAAGCAGGGACGCGGGGCGGACCCCCGGGTGCGGGCCGTGCTCGGCGACGCGGTGTTCCGCTCCGACGTCCTGGCCACCAGCGGCCTGGACGACCGCACCTCCTCCCAGGGGATCGTCGAGGAGGCCCAGGCGCTCATGGCCGAGGCCGTCGGCGCGGAGCACGCCTTCTTCTCCACGTGCGGCAGCTCGCTGTCCGTGAAGTCCGCCATGCTCTCGGTCGCCGGGCCGCACGAGGAGCTGGTAGTGGGGCGGGACGCGCACAAGTCGGTGGTTTCGGGGCTGGTCCTGTCCGGCATCCGCCCCGTCTGGGTCGATCCGCAGTGGGACGCCGAACGCCACCTGGCCCACCCGCCGTCCGCCGAGGCGTTCGAGGAGGCGCTGGCCGGGCACCCCGACGCACGCGGCGCACTGGTCACCACCCCCACCCCCTACGGCACCTGCTCGGACCTGACCGCCATCGGCGAGGTCTGCCATCGCCGCGGCGTCCCACTCATCGTCGACGAGGCGTGGGGCGCCCACCTGCCCTTCCATCCGGACCTGCCGACCTGGGCGATGGACGCCGGCGCTGACGTGTGCGTCACCTCGGTGCACAAGATGGGCTCCGGCCTGGAACAGAGCTCGGTTTTCCACCTCCAGGGCGACCTGGTGGCCCCCGAAGTACTCAAGAGCCGCGAGGACCTGCTGGGCACCACCAGCCCGTCCGTCCTCGTGTACGCGGCCCTCGACGGCTGGCGGCGCCAGATGGTCGAGCACGGCAAGGCCCTCTACGACGACGCGCTCGCCCTCGCCGACCGGGTCCGCGACCGGATCTCCCGCATCGACGGCATGCACGTCCACGACCGCGCCGACTTCTGCGGCCCCGGCAAAGCCTTCGACCTGGACCCCCTCCAGATCATCATCGACATCAGCGCGTGGCAGGTCACCGGATACCGGGCCGCCGACTGGCTGCGGCGGAACCACCGCATCAACCTGCACATCTGCGACCACCGCCGTATCAGCGCCCAGCTCAGCCACGCAGACGACGAGCACACAGCCGAGACCCTGATCACGGCACTCACCGATCTGGCCGGCCATGTTCCCGAGCTGCGCACCGGACAGCAGGTGTACGTTCCCCCGCCTTCCGACCTCCGCCTGGAGCAGGCAGTACTGCCGCGGGACGCGTTCTTCGGGCGCACCGAGCAAGTCCCGTGGGAACGGGCTGAAGGGCGCATCGCCGCAGAGATGCTCACTCCCTACCCGCCCGGCATCCCCGCCGCGCTGCCCGGCGAACGCCTGACCGCGGACGTCCTGCGCTACCTCCGCACCGGCGTCGAGGCCGGCATGGTCGTGCCCGATGCAGTCGACACCGACGCGACCAGCGTCAGGGTTCTGCGCGAGGAGGGCTGAACCGCTCGATCCGAGATCAGCAGCCAGGCGAGCAGGACGAATGGCCCGGGCACTGCGCACGCGGAAGGAGAGGGCCATGTCCCCGAACCCCGGCTTCCGAACGGCGTCCTCGGCCCCCGACGGGGCGGTCGGATGCCGGCTGCTGCTGGTACGACATGCGAAGGCCGTGCCGAAGGACCTGCCGATCGACGACTTTGATCGTCCTTTGAGCGAGCGAGGAAAGGCCGACGCACCCCGGACGGGCCGCTGGCTCGCGGACTCCGGTTTCACGTGCGACCTGGTGCTCTGCTCGCCGGCCCGCAGGACGCGGGAGACCTGGCAGCTCGCCGCCCCCGCGCTGGAGGACCCACCGCCCGTTGTGTACGACGACCGGCTCTACAACGCGGCCCCGAGCATGCTGGTCACCGTACTGGCGGAGCGGGGAACGGGCCTCAGTTCCCTGGTGCTGGTCGGCCACAACGCAGGTATCCACGAGCTGGCCGCCGGCCTGTGCGGGAGCGGCCCTCCGGACCTGCTGGAGCGGGTGAGGGCGGGCTTCCCGACCTCGGGCGTGGTAGTCGTGGATATCCCCGGCGGCTGGGAGCGGCTGTCCCCGGGCAGCGGAACCGTGGCGGCTCTCTGGTCACCAGCCGACTGAACCCGCAGGCCGTGAGCGGCAGCAGTCTGACCATCGCCCCGGCAGTGGCCAGAGCCTGCCCTACCCCAGGGCGGCGTTCTCGTTGTCCAGCAGATCCAGCAGCAGCGACCGGTGGAGGGCGGCGACCGGCTCCAGGAGGTCGGGGTGGCGCAGCAAGGGCGCGGCGTCGTGTTCGTGGTCGCCGGGGCGGGTGAGACGGGTGACCTCACCAGCCTGGCCACGCTCGACGAGACGGTGGGCGTCGATGGCGAGGGCGGGGGCCGCGAGCAGGCAGGCGGCCCAGCTGACGACGGTTTCGTCCACCCAGGTCCGCCAGCCGCTGTCGGCGTCGGCGCCGTGATCGGCGCCGGTCAGCCAGTCCAGCCGGGCGCTTCCGCCCGGGCCGAGGAGATGCAGCAGCTGCGCGTCGAGCGGGGTCGGGTACCGCAGGGCCGCAGCGAGGGTGACGGCCTGCCGGGCCTGGGCCTCGGCCAGGGCCCGGTTGAACGCGCCCGCGGAGGGCGGGAAAGCGGTCAGCAGCCAGCGCGTGCCGGCGGCTATGACGGGTGCGAGATCAGCGGACACAGCGGCTTCCTCGGGGGCGTGCTCGCCCTGGCCCGTGCCGGGCCCGCGAGCTGCGGCGCGAAGCTGCGCCGCTCCGCTCGTGGGCGACCACCGTAACCGGAAGCGACAGGCGTGCGGCGTGACGCACGTCACCGTCCGTCCAGGGGCAGCGGGCCCGGACGTGTACATGCGGGCCCGCCGCCCGCGGCGGGGGTTCAGGACTTGCCGCGGCCGCTCACGAAGTCGCGTGCCCGGTCCACCAGCCCGGCGCCCGGTGCGAGGAGCTTGCTGGCCGTGGGGCTGCTCGGTGCGGCAGGGTGCGGGCGGGTGGGCGCCATGGCCTTGGCGCGGCGGACCTTGTCACCGAGATCGTCCAGCTGCTGAGAGGTACAGGCTCTCTTCAGCATCGGGAAGAGGTTGCTCTCCTCGTCCTGGACGTGGGCGGCGACCTCTTCCATGAGCTGCTGCAGGAGCGGGCTCATCTGCGCGTCGTCGGTACTCATCTTCTCCAGCCGCTTGAGCATCTTCTCGACGCGGCCGTGGTCCTCGATCTCCTTGTCCGCCATCGGCCCGCCGCCCTCGACGTGCTCGCGTACCGCCGGGTAGAGGTACTGCTCCTCGGCGACCGAGTGCCGCACCAGCTCGATGGTGATCTCGTCGATGAGATCGCGAAGCTCCTGCCCGGCGCCGGTCATGGCCTGGATGCGGCTGAACATCTCCTCCACCTCCCGGTGGTCGGCCATCAGCTCGTCGATCACATTCCCGCCGTGTCCCATGTCGTCTCCATGTGTCCTTCGGGTCGGGCCTGTCCGGCCCGAGCCGATCGGTTCCCCGCCGGACCTGGACACGCCCGGGAGCACGGGGCGTCTCACCCGCTTGGCGGAGGCAATCGCTCTGCGCCAAGCTGCCGTGCAGGGCAGAAGGGCGGTGGTTCACTGTCTGCCGCTTCTGGCTGTCAGCAGCCGCCCCAGCGACCAGGTCGTGATCAGCCGGTCCGCTCCCAGGCCGATCCGTGCCGCCCGCGCGTAACCCGTGCTCTGCCAGTGCAGCTGTTCGGGGGCGTGGGCGTCGGTGTCCACGGCGAACCGGCAGCCCGCGGCGGCGGCCTGCACGAGCAGGTCGTCCGGCGGGTCGCGCCGTTCGGGCCGACAGTTGATCTCCACCGCGGTGCCGGCCTCCGCGCACGCGGCGAAGACGGCGTCGGCGTCGAAGCGGGACTGCGGGCGCCCCCGGCCGGTGATGATCCGTCCCGTGCAGTGTCCCAGGACGTCGACGTGCGGGTTGCGCACCGCAGCCAGGAGGCGGGCGGTCATCGGTTCGGGTTCCGAGCGGAGTTTGGAGTGCACGGATGCCACGACGATGTCGAGCCGGCCCAGCAGGTCTTCGTCCTGGTCGAGTGAGCCGTCGTCGAGGATGTCGCACTCGATGCCGGTGAGCAGCCGAAAGTCTGGGCCCATCCTGGAGTTCACCGCGGCCACGGCCTCTAGTTGGCTTTTGAGCCGGGCCGGGCTCAGTCCGTGGGCGATGGCCAGTCGCGGCGAGTGATCGGTCAGAACGGCCCACTGGTGGCCCAGGGCGCGGGCCGCGTCAGCCATGTCCTCGAGCGGGCTGCCGCCGTCCGACCAGTCGGAGTGCAGGTGGCAGTCCCCGGTGCTCGCGGCCGCGAGGTCCCAGCCGGCTAGGGCGGCCGGGTCGGCTTCGGCCTGCAGGCGGGCGAGGTAGCGCGGTACCGCGCCAGTGGACGCCTGCGATATCACCTCGGCGGTGACCGGGCCCACCCCGCGCAGCCGCTCGGCCTGGGCGGCGTCCACCGGGCCCGGTGGCAGGTCGCGGACGGCGTCGGCCGCGGTGTGGAAGGCCCGCACGCGATAGGGGGACGCCCCGCCCCATTCGAGGAGGAAGGCGATCCGGCGCAGGGCTTCGTCCGGGGTCACGGCAGGGGTGTTCCGCCGGTGGCGTTGACGATCTCGCCGGTGATGTAGGAGGCCTGGTCGGAGGCGAGGAAGACATACGCGGGTGCCATCTCCGCCGGCTGCGCGGGGCGCCCCAGCGGTGACTGCTCGCCGAACTTCGTCGGGTCGGGCATCGTCGCGGGGATCAGCGGGGTCCATACCGGTCCCGGCGCCACGGCGTTGACCCTGATACCGCGCTCGGCCAGCATCTGCGCCAGGTTGTGGGTGAAGGAGATGATCGCGGACTTCGTCATGGCGTAGTCGAGGAGGTGGGGGCTGGGCTGGTAACCCTGCACCGAGGCGGTGTTGATCACCGAGGCACCGCGCGGCATGTGGGCCAGCGCGGCCTTGGTGAGCCAGAACATCCCGTACAGGTTGGTCTTCATCACCCGGTCGAACTGCTCGGTGGTGATCGCCTCGATCCCGTCCGGCTGGGCCATCTGGTAGGCGGCGTTGTTGACGAGCAGGTCGATGCCGCCCAGCTCGCCCACTGCCTTGTCGACAAGGGCGGTGCACTCGCCTTCGTGCCGGATGTCGCAGGCCACGGCTACCGCTGTGCGGCCGGCCTCACGGACCAGGCGGGCGGTCTCGTCGGCCTCATCGGCTTCCTCGGACAGATGGGTGAAGACGACGTCGGCCCCCTCCCGCGCGAAGGCCAGGCAGACGGCCCGCCCGATCCCGGAGTCTCCGCCGGTGACCAGCGCCTTGCGGCCGCGCAGCAGGCCGTGGCCCTTGTACGTGTCCTCGCCGTGGTCGGGGCGGGGATCCATCGCCTCGGTCGAGCCGGGATGGTCCTGGTCCTGCTCGGGGAACGGGGGGCGGGCGTGGAGTGATACCGGATCGGTGAGGCGGGGCTGGTCTTGGGAGGGCATCACGGTCTCCTTCCGGCACGGTCGGGTGGCGGTGGTCAGTTGGAGGGCGGGTATGAGGCGGCCTTGAGGCGGCGCGCGAGGTGCGCGGTGTTCGCGGCGAGGGTCGTGGTCGTCGCTGCGGTCGTGTCGGGGGTCTTGTCGAGGTCCTGGTAGTCGGTGCCCTGCATGGCTTCGCCGACCCAGTAGGTGACGGCGTTGGGGGCGAGGGAGAAGCCGACGTCGTTGAGGCCCTGGAAGAGGTCGGCGCTGGCCTTGTGGCCGCCGTCCTCGTTGCCGACGACGCATACGGCTGCGGCCTTGCCGTAGGTGAGCATGCGGCCCTCGTCGTCGCTCTCGCCGAGCTCGGCGTCGAGACGCTCCAGGACGCGCTGGGCAACGCTGGAGGGGTGGCCGAGCCAGATCGGCGTGGACAGGACCAGAATGTCGCACCCCAGGATCGTGTCGCGGATCTCCGGCCAGGCGTCACCCTTCCCCATGTCGAGCTCGACGCCCGGCTTGACGTCGTGGTCGGCGACCCGGATCACTTTTCCCGTGACGCCGTGATCGGCCAGAGCGGCCATGGTCTGTTCGGCCAGCAACTGCGAGCTGGACCGCTTCGGCGAGGGCGAGAGCGTGCAAACCAGCGCGACAGCGCGCAGCGGCGTGGTTTCGGTAGTGGTGACCATGTGGTCCGGCTACCCGATTCGTCACCGCGTATCCCGCTCTCTGCGGCGAGACCGGTCGATTGGGGGTGGGGCCGAGCAGATGCGGCTCGCTGCTGGTCGGCGGACCCGGGCGCGGCCATCCGGCGGTGTCCTTCCGCTTTGAGGCTGTCGGGCAGGACCTTGTTCGCCATGCCCTGCGCCCTGGTCTTCAGCGATCCGGCGACGGCCTTGTCCTCGCCCGTGAAGAGGGCATCGAGCCCCTGCTCGGCCACCTGGGCGGGATCATCCTTCTTGCTCCGGCCGACCTCGGGGTCACCCATGTCGGCGCGACGCCGGTCTTACCGAGGCAGCCCTGCGCATGATGGAACGCAACATGTCGGCCAAGCTCCGGCCGAGCGGCGAGATCATTTTCGAGGGCGTTCAGGCTGACGGCTGCGCGGACGGCGTCGGCCGGTCCGGGCCGTCGGCTCGTTCGACAAGGGTGAGGGCGGCTGCGGCGGTCTTGAACTGCGGCTGCTTGGAGACGGGATCCCAGACGGTGGCGATCAGCTCGTTCGCGGCACGCCCCGGCAACCCCGGGGTCGGGGCGCTGCCGGAAGGGGTGTCCCAGTACCCGTAGTGGAAGGGGACGAACAGGACGCCCGGGCGGACGGAGCCGATGCGTAGCCGCCCGCGCAGCGCACCGCGCAGCGTGGTGACGTCGACGAGGTCGCCTTCCGTCAGTCCGAGCCGACCAGCGTCGGCGGCCGCAATCTCGACCCACACGTCCGGGGCCGCGTCCGCGAGTTGGGGTACCCGGCCCGTCTTCGTGCGGGTGTGGAAGTGGTAGAGGGTGCGTCCGGTGGTCAGTTGGAAGGGGTGGCTCCCGTCCGGCCACTCCTTCGGCGGGACGTAGGGGGCGGGCCTGATGAGCGCTTTCCCGTCCGGGTTCATCGACCGGTACCACTCCTCGCCCAGCGGCTCGCCGGTCACCAGATCCTTGCCGTACGTCTCGCACCGCTCCGGGTGCGCCCAGTCCACGCCGTCGCGGTAGAGGCGGTCCGTGCCGTCGGGGGCGTGCTCGGTGCACGGCCACTGGATACCGCTGGGTCCACGGAGCTTCTCGTAGCTCAGGCCGGTGTAGTCGCAGGGGCGTCCGGCACTGCACTGCTTCCACGCTTCGAAGGCCTCCTCCGGGCCGCTCCAGTGGATCAGGCGGCCTCCGTCCTTGTCCTCGAAGCCCATGCGGACCGCAAAGTCGAGGAAGATGTCCAGGTCCGGGCGGGCCTCGCCGGGGGGATCCACGGCCTTCTCGGACAGGTGGACGGTGCGGTCGGCGTTGGTGAAGGTGCCCGTCTTCTCGCCCCAGGTCGCCGCCGGCAGCACCACGTCGGCGAACTGCGCCGTCTCGGTCAAGAACAGGTCCTGGACGACCGTGAACAGGCCTTCCTGGGAGAGGATGGAGCGGATCCGCGCCAGTTCGGGCAGGGACACGGCCGGGTTGGTCGCGCTGATCCACAGCATCCGTACCGCACCCTCCTCCGCCAGCTGGAAGATCTTCATGGCGTGTGTGGGCGGCCCGTCATGGGGGATGGCAGACGGTTCCACGTTCCACACGCGCGCGAGGTCGGCCACGTGGGCCTCGTTCTGCCAGTTCCGGAATCCCGGCAGGTCCCCGTCAGCTCCGCATTCGCGCGTGTTCTCGGCGGTGGGCTGGCCGTTCATCTGGAGTACTCCCGCGCCCGGCCGGCCGAGCATGCCGCGGATCAGGTGCAGGTTGTTGACCTGGACGGCCGCGGCGGTCGCCTGGTTGGCCTGGTAGAACCCCTGCAGCACGGTGGACAGCAGCCGGTCGGCGGTGCCGAGCAGCTCGGCGGCCTCCTCGATCGAAGCCGCCGGCACGTCGCAGATACCCGCGGCCCACCGCGCCGTGCACGGTTCGACCTGCTGGCGCAGAGACTCGAATCCGACCGTGTGCCGGGCGATGAACCCGGGGTCGGTCCACCCATGCCGGATGACTTCGCCGAGAAGGGCGTTGAGCAGCGCCACGTTGGTGCCGAGCCGGGGCGCCAGGTGCACGCTCGCCCGGCGCGCCACCGGGGTGAGCCGCGGGTCGACGCACAGCAGACGGGGCGGATCGTCTCCTTCCAGCCGGTCCAGGATCCGCATCCACTGGACGACCTGCGTCTCGGCGATGTTGTGTCCGAACAGGGCGATCGCATCCGCGTGGTCGATGTCCTCGTACGAGCCGGGCTGGCCGTCACTGCCGAAGGACTCCTTGAGCGCCTCGGCCGCCGTCGCCGTGCACAGCCGGGTGTTGCCGTCCAGGTGAGGGGTGCCGATCCCGGCACGGGCGAGGACTGCGAGCGTGTAGTACTCCTCCAGGAACAGCTGCCCGGAGGTGTAGAACGCGACCGCCTCCGGCCCGTGGGAACCGATCAGCTCCCGCGACGTGGCGACGATGCGGCCCATCGCCGTCGGCCAGTCGCTCTCCACGAGGCGTCCGCCCTCGCGGACCAGCGGCCGGCTCAGCCGGTCCGCGGAGCCGTTGGCCTGCCACGCGTACAGGTCCTTCGGCTCCAACCGGCCCCGGTTGACGCGGTCGCCGGCCCGGCCGCGGACCCCCACGATCCGGCCGTCGCGGACGGCGATGTCCATCGCGTCACCGTCGGAATGCAGCAGCGAAGCCGCCCGTACCCACGCGTCGACCTCCCGCTCGGTCACCCCCTCGGCCAGACAGGAGTCCGTGCGTACGGGCCACTGTCCGCCCTTGCCGTAAGGGGTGCGGCGTCCCCACGGGTCGGCGATCCGGTCGCCCGACACATGTACTGGATTCCGCCTCACAGCCGCTCCTCTCCGCCGTGCAGCGCCGTCGGCGCCGAACCCTCGATGAGCGGCGCCTACCCGAAGCGCCCCGCCTGACACGGCCCACGCCGCAGGGCTGACACGCGCCGAGCCGGGAGGCGCTGAGGGCAGGTAGGCCCCACCGCGCCAAGTTGCCGGCCGGAAGGAGAACGAACCATGGCCGCGCCCACTCCTGCGCGCCATGTCACGGCGACCGTTGTGCGTCCGTCCCCCGGGCACGCCCGTACCGCTGGGCTTCCTGGCGCTGGCCGGGGGAGCCTTCGTCACCGCCGCTCTCCAGGTCGGGTGGGCGCCGTTCGCCTTCCCGCTGCAGCTCCTGGCGTCCGTATTGGACTTTCGCGCCAGGGACACCGGCTTCGGCACGGCCATGGCCGTCCTGGCCGGAGCTGGCTGGTCCAGGGAGCCCTTCTGAGCGCCGGGACCGTGCCCGGTGCGCGGCACGTCCGCCGCCTGTTCCTGCTGATCACCACCGTGAGCATGCTCGTACCGATCGATGCCGCCGGTACCGGCAAGATCGCGGCCACCATCGTCATCGGCAGCGCAGTCCGCGGCCGCGCGCTACGGCACTGCATGAGCCGACCGGCGCACCGGGGTGGCAGAACACCACTGGCGTGATCGGGCTCGTCCTGACAGCGGCCGCCCCGTACGCGGCCGCCTTCGCGTTGGAGGACACCAGGCACCGCCCTGTCCTCCCTGTGGGGGCCATGCCCCCGCTCCGACGCGGTACGCCAGAGGAACCGAGCCCGGCACGGGCCCATGTCGGGCGTACCGGTACGGCGCCATCCGTTCGGCGGCGCGTGTGCGGAGGGCGACCGGGTAGGCGACCGGCATGCATCCGTTCACCGACAGCACCCCCGCCCTCCTGGCCCGCGGCTACGCCTGGGCACCCGGACTACGCCGACGCAACGGCGACGGCCGCGCCGTCCCGACCCGGCTGATGGGCCGCCCCGCCCTGCTGCTGCACGGCCCGGACGCCGTGGACTTCTTCTACGACGAACGCCACGTACTGCGGCACGGCGCGCTGCCCGGACCGGTCCTGGACACTCTCTTCGGCAGGGGAGCCGTCCACACGCTGGACGGCGAAATGCACCGGGTCCGCAAGGAACTCTTCACGACCCAGCTCATGGCACCTGACGGCGTGGACGCCCTGGGCCGGCTGGCCCGGGAACACTGGCTGCGTACGGTCGACGGCCTGCGGGGGCGCCGAGTCGTCCTCTTCGACGAGATGGCCGTGGCACTCGCCGCGGCGGTCTGCGAATGGAGCGGTATCCCCAGCGTTCCGGGAGCGGCCGTCCGGCGTCTGGCCGAGGACTGCGTGGCCATGGTCGACGGGTTCGCCACCCCCGGCCGCCGCCACTGGAAAGCCCGCCGTGCCCGGAGCCGGCAGGAACGCGAGCTTGCCCGGACCATCGAGGACGTACGCCGTGGCACGTTGGCCTCCGACGGCGGCAAGAGGCCCACCGTGGTGGAGGCCGTGGCCGCACACCGGGATGCGGACGGCAGCCCGCTCGACCTTCATACGGCCGCCGTGGAACTGCTCAACGTCCTGCGCCCCACCGTGGCGATCACCTGGTTCACCACCTTCGCCGCACACGCACTGCACCGCTTCCCCGCCGTCCGGAAGGAACTGCGCGCGGACGAAGGACCGTATGCCAGGGCCTTCGCTCACGAGGTCCGGCGCTGCTACCCGTTCGTGCCGTTCGTCGGTGGTCTCGCCGCCCGCGACCTGCGATTCGGTGCCCAAGACGTGCCCGAGGGCACGCTGGTGCTCCTCGACGTACCTGGCCACCACCGCGACCCGGACCTCTGGCCAGAGCCGCAGCGCTTCGACCCGCGCCGGTTCCTCGGCAGGGAGCCCGGCCCCGGCGAGCTCATCGCCCAGGGCGGCGGGAACGCCCGCACCGGCCATCGCTGCCCCGGCGAGGACATCACCGTCCATCTCCTGGCCACCCTGGCCGCGACCCTGGCAGACCTCGAACTCGACGTGCCGGAGCAGGACCTGCGCATCCCCGTCAGCCGCGTCCCTACCCGACCCCGCAGCGGTGTGATCGTGCGGGTTCCTGATCGTCGCTAGGCAGGAGCGCCGGGCGGGATGGAGCGGCTTGCAGGTGCGGCGCGGCGAATTCCGTGAACCGAGCTGGGTGGGACCGGCCGACCCGGGCCTGGCAAAGGTGCCGGGCCGGGTCGGCCGGGTGCGTCAGCGCACGGGGGAGAAGTCCTGCGAGGCGATGTACGCGGGGCGGCGCACCGGGGCGGCGAAGGGCTTCGCCGGGCGGTTCTCGACGCTGTTGAAGACGAGGAACACGTTGCTGCGCGGGAAGGGCGTGATGTTGTCACCCGAGCCGTGCATCGCGTTGCAGTCGAACCAGGTGGCCGAACCCGCCCTGCCGGTGAAGAGGTTGATGCCGCAGGCCGAGGCGAACTTGGTCAGCGCTTCGTCCGACGGGGTGCCGGCGTCCTGCATCTGGAGGGACTTCTTGTAGTTGTCCTTCGGCGTCGCACCGGCACAGCCCAGGAAGCTCCGGTGGGAGCCGGGCATGATCATCAGGCCGCCGTTGGTGGTGTAGTTCGGCGTCAGGGCGATGGACACCGACACGGTGCGCATGTGCGGCAGACCGTCCTCGGCGTGCCAGGTCTCGAAGTCGGAGTGCCAGTAGAAGCCGCTGGCGCCGAAACCGGGTTTGACGTTGATCCGGGACTGGTGCACGTACACCTCGGAGCCCAGGATCTGTCGCGCGCGCCCCGCGACACGTGGATCGGCGGCGAGGGCGGCGAATACCTCGCTGATCCGGTGGACCTCGAAGACGGAGCGTACTTCCCGGGACTTCGGCTCCACGATGGACCGCTCGTCGGCCAGGGTCGAGGGGGCACGGAGCAGCCGGTCCATCTCGGTCCGGTAGACGTCCACCTCGTCGGGCGTGATGAGTTGCTCGACGGACAGGAAGCCGTCGCGCTCGTAGCTCTCCAGCTCGTGGGCCCACATCGGGCCCGGCGTGCCGGGCTCGGACCAGACGACGGGGTCGATGCGGCCGGTGAGCACCTCCTCGGAGCCCCGGGTCGGATACAGGTCGTTCACAGTGCGTGTGGATGCGTGGGTCATGGTGGTGCCTGCCTCTCCTCTCTGTGCGTTTCCGTACGTCAGCTGTGGTCTGGCTCGGTGAGCAGGGGGTACACGCCGTTCTCGTCGTGGTCTTCCCGACCGGTCACGGGCGGGTTGAAGACGCACAGGCAGCGGAATTCCCGCTTCACGCGCAGGGTGTGCCGCTCGTGGCCGTCGAGGAGGTACATGGTTCCCGGCGTGATCGTGTAGGTCCGGCCCGTCTCCTCGTCCGTGAGTTCGGCCTCCCCCTCCGTGCAGACCACGGCCTCCACGTGATTCGCGTACCACATGGAGGTCTCGGTGCCGGCGTACAGGACGGTCTCGTGCAGGGAGAAGCCGACGCGTTCCTTGGCCAGGACGATGCGCTTGCTCTCCCAGGTGCCGGATGCCGCTCTGACGTGGCGGTCGGTTCCCTCGATGTCCCGGAACGATCGGACGATCATGGTGGTGTCCTTCGTGGTGTGGGGGTGCTGGTCAGGCGGCTTCGCGGACGGAGCGGGCGAGGATGGCGAGGCCCTCGTCGAGTTCGTCGCCGGTGACGGTCAGCGGCGGGAGCAGCTTCACGACCTCGCCCTCGGGGCCCGAGGTCTCGACGAGGAGCCCGTGCTCGAAAGCCCTGCGGCACACCTCCGCAGCACGCTCCTTGTGGGCGAACTCGATGCCCCAGACCAGTCCACGGCCCCGGTAGGTCGCCCCCAGTCGGGCGTGTTCGGTACACAGCTCGCGCAGCGCGCTCTCTACGCGGCCGCCCTGGATGAGGGTCCGCTCGCGCAGGACGCCGTCGCCCCAGTACGCCTCCAGGGCCGCGGTCGCAGTGACGAAGGCAGGGTTGTTGCCGCGGAAGGTGCCGTTGTGCTCGCCCGGCTCCCAGAGGTCCAGCTCGGGCTTGAACAGGCACAGGGACATGGGGAGTCCGTAGCCGCTGATGGACTTGGACAGCGTGACGATGTCGGGGGTGATGCCCGCCTCCTCGAAGGAGAAGAACTCGCCGGTCCGGCCGCAGCCCATCTGGATGTCGTCGACGATCAGCAGCATGTCGCGGCGCCGGCACAGGTCCGCGAGGGCACGGAGCCATTCCGCGCGGGCCACGTTGATCCCGCCCTCGCCCTGGATCGTCTCGACGATGACCGCCGCCGGGTGGTTGAGGCCGGAGCCCTGGTCCTCCAGCAGGCGCTCGAACCAGAGGAAGTCGGGGACCCTGCCGCCGAGGTAGTTGTCGAAGGGCATCGGGGTGCCGTGGACCAGGGGGATGCCGGCGCCGGCGCGTTTGAAGGCGTTGCCCGTGACGGCGAGGGAGCCGAGCGACATGCCGTGGAAGGCGTTGGTGAAGGACACCACCGACTCGCGGCCCTTGGCCTTGCGCGCCAGCTTGAGCGCCGCTTCGACGGCGTTGGTCCCGGTGGGGCCCGGGAACATCACTTTGTAGGGCAGTGCACGGGGTTCGAGGACGTGGGACCGGAAGGTTTCGAGGAAGGCCCTCTTGGCGGTCGTAGACATGTCGAGCCCGTGCGTGATGCCGTCCCGCTCCAGGTAGTCGAGCAGGGCCCGCTTCAGGACGGGGTTGTTGTGTCCGTAGTTCAGGGACCCGGCGCCCGCGAAGAAGTCCAGGTAGCCGCGCCCGTGTTCGTCGTACAGCCGGCTTCCCGTGGCGCGCTCGAAGACGACGGGCCAGGCGCGGCAGTAGCTCCGCACCTCGGACTCCAGGGTCTCGAAGACGGACAGGACCGGCTCGGTCATGGTCAAGGCAACTCTCCAATGCGTGTGGGGGGGTGTTAGGTACGGGCTGTTCGGGGTGTTGGCACGGACTGCTGCCGGCGCGGCTCGCGGACAGCGGGTGCCGGGCGGAACCGGGATCAGAAGTGGAGCGGCCCGATGCGGTGCAGGACCTCTGGGGCGTGTCCCCCGTCCGGGAACTCCTCTGCGGCGAACAACACTTCACGCGTGATCGTGGCGCCGTGCCGTGCGGCGTACGAGGCGAAGAGTCGCTCCGACGCGAGGTTTCCGGGGGAGATGCTGGTCTCCAGGGAATCCAATCCGTGTTCTGCCGCGACACGGGCGGAGAGGCCGTCGAGCAGGGCCCCGGCGATTCCCAGGCCGCGGACGGATTCGTCGACGGCGATCTGCCAGACGAGCAGGGTTCCGGGGCTGTCGGGCCGCAGGTATCCGCTGACGAATCCGATGGCCCGCCCGGACGAGTCGCGCGCCACCGCGGACGTGCCGGCGAAGTCGCGGCACCAGAGGAGATAGCTGTATGCCGAGTTGAGGTCCAACGTCCTGGAGTCGCGAGCGAGGCGCCACAGCAGTGAGCCGTCACCTGGGCGGGGGCGGTCGATGTGCGTCGTCGAGTTGGTCGGGGTGGACGGCAGGGTCTTCCTGTAATGGGCCAGTTCTGCATGAGCAGTCATGCGGGCCGAAGTTACCCAGGACTTGAGCAAATTGCATGGCCGTATGGGGTTACGGAGATGGCGTGATCCGTGATATTTGCAGACGCCTTCCCGAGGTCGTGAAGCGCCAACGATGCGCCCGTACCTCTAGGAAAAATGCTGACATTTCCACCCCACCCTCGACTTTGTAACGAGTGGATAACTTCTTTGCCCTGTCTCATATTTGCCACTTGAATGTGATGCCTTCGTCGGCCGGTCGGGGGTTTCGTTCACAGCTGCGCGGTTATAAGCGAAAGAATGCGCGACTGACGCGACGGATTCACGGGATTGTCGACGAGGAGGCGTCGCGCCCCGGACGCAATCCATCGCGTTGATACCGCCGCTTGGAAGCGGTCGACGAACAGGCACGCCGGTGCGGCCCTCGGCCGCTCTCAGTCGACCGGGAGCATGCCGCGCAGTGTGACTCCGGCCAGGCGGTGGACCGCTGCCGGCGAGGCAACGCCGAGGCTGCGGTCAGCGCGTGGGTGCAGTAGCTCGCGAGTTCGGCGGTGCTTACGTCTCCGCGGAGTCCGCCGGCCTCCGCCACCTCCGTCAGCAGGTCGCGCAACAGGTCGACGAGCTGTTGCCGAGCCCGGCGGACGGCTTCCCCCTGGTGGAGCAGGGAGGCCAGTTCGGCACCGTGATGACCGCGGTGATGGGAGATGAAGGAGTACGCCGTGAGTACCGCGTCGAGTTCGGACGGGCTTCCGGCGCCGTTCCGCAGCGCTGCGAGCTGGTGGAGGTGGGCGGTGATGTGGCGCTCGTGCCAGGCGGCCAGGATCGCGTCGACGTCGGTCCGGGCGATCCCCAGGGACACGCCGGGCGGAGCGGGCTGCTCGGCGCGTCGCGGGACTGTCCGCTACACAGGACGGAACCGGGAGTGGGGCCGGGGCGGGGCCAGGGCGGTCGAGGGGGCACAGTCGAGGCAGGTGTCATGGCGTACCCAGACGCATCGGACCGGGCCGAGAGCGCCGGCGGGACCGGACGCCGACGGGTCCTCGGGCTGGCTGCCGCCTCGCTGGCGGTCGGCCACCACTGGGCCGCCCCCGCCCCCGCGCCCGCCCCCGTCTCTGCCCTCGCCCTCGCGGCGGGCGCGGCCCTGCCGCAGTCCTGGCCGCTCGATGTGCGGGCCGAGAACGCCCGCCCCGGGCACCCCGACTGGCGCATCACCCGTACCGGCGCGCAGCACGACATCGAAGGTTTCGCCGACCGTACGAGCATCCTGCCGGGCGAACCGTTCACCCTGCGCGTGTCGACC
The DNA here is from genome assembly GCF_042870715.1 of Streptomyces sp. NPDC006463. Taxonomy (NCBI): domain Bacteria; kingdom Bacillati; phylum Actinomycetota; class Actinomycetes; order Kitasatosporales; family Streptomycetaceae; genus Streptomyces; species Streptomyces sp. NPDC006463. Next base: position 102,762 of record NZ_JBIAHP010000027.1, read on the forward strand.
ACCGCCCCTGCCTACACCGTCTCGGCCTACCGCATGGGCTGGTACGGCGGCGCGCGGGCCCGCCTCGTCTGGCGTTCCGGGCCTCTACCGGGCAGCCGCCAGCCGGCCCCCCGTACCGACCCCGCCACCCGCATGGTCCGGACCTACTGGCAGCCGTCCGCGCGGATCCACACCTCCGGCTGGCCGGAGGGCTGCTACCTGCTACGCCTCGACACCCGCGACGGCCACGCCCAGCGATACGTGCCGATCACCCTGCGGTCCCGTACCACCGTCGGCCGCACCCTGTTCGTCAACTCCGTCGCGACCTGGCAGGCGTACAACCGCTGGGGCGGGGCCGAGCTGTATCAGGGAAGCACCGGCAGGAAGGACTCACGTTCGCTCGCCGTCACCTTCGACCGCCCCTACGCCAACCGGAAGGGGGCCGGCCAGTTCATGTTCTTCGAGGCGCCGCTGCTCGCGCTCGCGGAGCGTCTCGGCCTGCCACTCGCCTACGCAACCGGTGTGGACGTGGCCCGCGAGCCCGAACTCCTCCGAGGCGCTGCCGCGCTCCTCTCCCTCGGGCACGACGAGTACTGGAGCCCCGAACAGCGGCTGCACGTCACCCGGGCCCGTGACGCGGGCACGAACCTGGCCGTCTTCGGCGCCAACTGCTGTTACCGGCGCGTCCGCTTCGAGCCCTCGCCCCTGGGTCCCGACCGGATCGTGGTCTGCTACAAGGAGGACTACGCCCGCGACCCGGGCTTCCGTCGTGGACTGCCGCCCACCCAGGGCTTCCGCGACAAACCGGCCGCCGACCCCGAGAGCTCGCTGCTCGGAGTGATCTACGAGGGTTATCCCGTGGACGCGCCGTACGTCGTGTCCAACCCCGGGCACTGGCTGTTCGCGGGGACCGGCGTGCGCTCCGGGGAGTCCTTTCCGCACCTGGTGGGAGTCGAGTTCGACCGGGTCAACACCGCCTACCCCACCCCCCGGCCGATCGAGATCCTCGCCCACTCCCCTGTGGTGTGCAAAGGCCGCCGCAGCCACGCCGACTCGGCGTACCTGACCCTGCCGAGCGGGGCCGCGGTGTTCGCCACGGGCACCATGCGGTGGGTGGAAGCCCTGGACGCCTCCGGCCCGTCCGGCAAGGCCAACCACGGGCTGGACGGCCGTACCGGTCGGTTCACCCGTGCCGTCACCGAGAACGTGCTGCGGAGCTTCGCACGCGGCCCGTCCGGAGGCGAGCGGCCCGCCACCGACAACGTGAGCGCGTACTACCGGGCCGTGCGGCAGTAGAGTCCGGGCGAAACGATCGGCGCCAGGGCAGGGGGGCATGGGGACCTTCGTCGTCCAGATATTGATAGCAGTTCTCGGCATCGGCGGCCCCCTCGCGTCCGCCCTGCTCACACAGCGAAGTGCCGGCCGCGCCAGGGACCGCGAGCTGCGGCACGCGCGAGAAGTCCAAGCGGACGAGCGGGAGTACGCCGCCCGCCAGGCCCGCGTCGAGGCGCAGCGCACCTGCTACGCGGCGCTCAGTGCCGGTACTCGTGACTTCATGAATGCGGCGACCGCCCTCCTGCACGCCGTGGAGGGCCGGGAGGCGGCTGGTGAACTCCGTGCGGAGCTGAGCCGGGCACGGCGGGAGCACCGCATGCGCCACGCCGAGGCCCAGATGCTGCTGCCCGACGCGGTGATGACTGCAGCCGGCACCGCGAACCGCCACCTCGGTGATCTGTACGACCTGCTCATGCGGCTTGACGCGACGGCTGCCGGCCCGGAAGAGGACGTGGCAGCCGCGCGCGAGTCCATGGCCAGGGCATGGGACGCCCTGTGGCGAATGCGCCACGTGATGCGGGTCGACCTCGGGCTCACGGCGTCCGAGGAGGGGCCGACCGACCCGGCGTAGTCGGGGCGCGCGGACGGCGACGTCGCCGAGGGCGAGCGTGGGGCTGCCGTGGGGGATCACAGGGGGACTTGCGGTCGGCCAGCCTGGTTGGTGGTGGCGGACGAGCGCATCGCCTCCGGCCGGCGGGCGGGTCTGCTCGAGGAAGTACGCCTGGCGGGTCAAGGTGTCAGGGGTTCGAGTACCTGGTTGTGGGTGTGCTGGTAGATCACGGAGGTACGGAATCCGACGACTTCGCGGCGCTCGGTGAACTTGTCCATGAGGAAGCCGTGCAGATAGTCGACGCTGGGCACGGAGACGTGCACGATCATGTCGTCGCCTCCGGTCACGACGTAGACGGTGCTGACCTCGGGCAGGCCGGCGGCGTAGGTTTTGAACGCCTCGATGACCGCCCGGCTGAGGGGGCGGATCTGGAAGTGGATGAGCGCTTGGACGTGGCGGTTCAGGCTGGCTGGGTCGACCGCGGCGTGGTAGCCGGTGATGACTCCGCGGGCGCGTAGTGCGCGGATGCGTTCGAGACAGGTCGACGGGGCGATACCGAGGGTGCGGGCGAGGTCGCGGTTGGTCTGCCGCGCATCGCGCTGCAGATGCCGGACGATCGCCGAATCAAGTTCGTCCATGCGGCGATTATGGCCTCCCTACCGAATTCCATTCGGCCTATGGTTGCGACCGTCGTCGGAGCGGCTAGCTTCACGCCATGACAGCCGCACTTAAGGAAGCTTGGGCCCTCAACGTCCCGGACCCTTCACACGAGTTGGTGCAGATTGTGCGCGGCCGCCGCAGCGGCCTCGCGATCATCATCGCGATCCACTCGACCGCTCTCGGCCCTGCCGCGGGCGGGTGCCGGATCGCCCATTACCCCGACCACGCCGCCGCGATCTCGGACGCGCTGCGGCTGGCGGCGGCGATGACCGCCAAGAATGCGCTGGCCGGTCTGGAGCACGGCGGAGCCAAAGCGGTCGTCGCCCTGCCCACCGCGACTCGGCCGACCGGCGCGGAACGTACGGCGCTGCTCCACGACCTCGGCGACGCGATCGAATTGCTCGGCGGCCGCTACATCGCAGGCCCGGACGTAGGAAGCGGTCCGGTCGACATGTCCGTGATCGGCGAACGCACCACGCGTGTCTGCTGCCGGCCCGTCGAAGACGGTGGCAGCGGCGACTCCTCCCTCCACACCGCGCGCGGCACCCTGGCCGCACTGTGCGCGGTGGCCGAAGACGTCTTCGGCTCAGCGGAGCTCGCCGGCCGGACGTTCGGGGTGATCGGCCTGGGGGCGGTCGGCGCCCATGTGGCCCGGCTCCTGGACCGGGCCGGGGCACGGCTCGTCGTCACCGACACCAACCCGGCCGCCCGCGGCCTGGCTGCGGAGCTGGGCGCGACCTGGGTGGACCCGGACGACGCCCTCGCGGCAGAGGTCGACATCCTCGTACCGGCCGCACTCGGCGGCCTGCTGACCGCCCGCACGGTCCCGCTTCTGCGGTGCGCTGCCATCGCCGGCCCGGCCAACAACCAACTGGATGAACCGGCTACCGCCCGCCGTCTCGCCACACGCGGCATCCTCTGGGCGCCGGACGTGGTTGTCAGCGCAGGAGGAGTCATCCACGCCACCGGTGTCGAACTGCGCCGGGAATCCGAGGAACAGCTGACCGAGCGTCTCTCCGGTATCGCCGCCACGCTCCGGCAGGTCTTCCACACGGCCCGGACCCACCGGACCACACCCGCGAGCGCGGCCGCGGAACTCGCCGAACAACGAGTTCGCCAGGGAGCCTCGTACCCGGCTCAGGGAGCAGTACGGCCCCTGGTCTCGACGGCCGCCGAACCGCGGAAGCCCGAGCCGCCGACATTCCGCCTGACAGCACAGGAGAGCTGACGACATGACGAACCACTGGGTCGGAGTGGGGCGCCGCCCAGCAGGGCGAGCGGGCCGAGGTGGTTGCCGGCGCACGGCGGCGCATTGACGTTTCGGCGTGCTCCGTGTCCGGGCCGGTCAGGGCGCCGTCCTTGCCGTAGTGGAGCACGGTGTTCGCGCTGGTCCAGTTCTCGACGACCTGGAGCCCGCCGTGGATCTCACGGCGCAGGCCGGGGCTGGGGAGCCGCATGCGAAGACGGTGCCTGGGGGACGCAGCCCAGCCGCCTGGGGCGGCCACCCGGCCGGTGTGCCGAAGCACGGTAGGTGTCACTGCGGATGCCACTGACCTGTGCCTTCGGAGCGGCGAGGCAGACCAGTTGCCACCAGGTCAGCAACCATTTCGCACCGGCAGCTCAACCGCCCGGCTGGGCCCCTCGGGCCGCACCGGTCACTTCTTCAGGGTCGGGGCGGCCAGGACGAGCCGCCCCATCCCGCACGTGCGACCGGGGTCCTCGTAGGAGATCGCGAGGCGCTTGCCGTTCGCGACGTCGAGCGACAGCGTCTTCGGTGATCCGATGCGGATTACGCCGGTCCACACGGACGCGCCGTCCACCTCCACGTTGATCCGGGCCGTCGGTTTCTTCGAGGAGTCGTCAATGCCCGCGACCATGGTCAGGGTCTTCCAGCCGCCGCCCAGGTCGTACTGCGCCGCGCCGTCGCAGATCTCGTAGGGACCGGCCGGCACCAGGGCGGTGTCGTAGTGCCGGGAGCTCAGCGTTGCGTTGCCCACGTCGAACCACGCGTACTCGCTCTTGGCGACCGGGGCCAGGGTGGTGAGCGAAACCCCGGCAGGGTCGGACGGGACGGAACCCGAAGCCGAAGGCTGCGACGTCGGCCGGTCACCGCCGCCCGCCCGGTTCGGGCCGTCCGCGCCCTTGTCCCCGTCCTTGTCGCCGAGCAGCGGTACGCCTACCACCGCGGCGGCCGCCAGGACCAGCACCCCTGCCACCGCGCTCAGCACCGGGCCGGTCCGCCGCTTGCGCGGGGGCGGGGCGGGCGGGGCGGGCGGCAGTGGCGGGGCCTGCGGTATCGCCGGTACCGGCGGCGTGTCCTGGACGTCCTGCCCTACGGAGACCACCGCCTGGCGGACGTCCCGGACCCACGCGGCCAGGCTGAGCGGCCGCTGCTCCGGGTCGGCCGAGCAGAGCGCGGCGATCCGCGCCCTCCGTTCGGCGTCCAGGGCCGCGATCTGCGGCAGAGCGGCCATCGCGTCGGCGAGCAGCCCCGGGGTGGCGGGCGGCGACTGCCCGCTCAGGAGGAAGTAGGCGATCGCCCCGAAGGCGTACCGGTCCGTGCCCGGCGTGCGCCTGCCGTCGAAGACCTCGGGGGCCGCGTAGCCGGGGGTGAACCAGATCTCGGCCGTCTGATGGTCGGCGGTCAGTTTGCTGAGGCCGAAGTCCACGAGGGTGGCCTGTCCGTGCGCGTCGACCATCACGTTGCCGGGGGAGAGGTCGCCGTGGATCACTTGGCGCCCGGACGGGGTGGCCTTCCCCGAGTGCAGCCAGTCCAGTACGTCTGCCAGCTGTTCCAGGGTCCGTACGATCTCGCGCCGCTCGGCGGGCAGGGAGAGGTCCCGCTCGGCCCGCCAGTCGCGCAGGTCGAGCCCGTCGACGTGGTTCATGACGAGGACCAGGGCGCGCCCGGCCCGGTCCGAGGCCTCCCCGGGCCGGTGAATGGGCGGTCCCTCGAAGTGCTCCCGCACGCCGACGACCCCCGGCCGGTGGACGAACCGCAGCAGTTCCGCCTGTTCGTTCCACCGCGCGCTGATCCGCTCGAACTCCTCGGACGTGAGCGTCGCCTTGGAGTCCAGCACCTTGACGACGACGGGCTCGGATCCGCCGGCGAGCTCGATCTCGGCGAGATGGATCACGGCCTCCCCGCCTCGCCCGATGGACCGCAGCAACCGGTACCGGTCGGGTGCCGTGTCAGGTCCGATGTGCAGACTCTCGCCGCTCAACCTACCCCCAAGGTCGATCATTTGATTGGAGATCAGCTTCGTCGGCGGGGGCGCGCGTGGTCAAGGAGAAACCTGACGTCCAGCCTTCCTGATGCCTGTGAGAATCCCGACCGCGGCGCACTGCTGGCCGTTGCCGCCGCGGGTCTGGTGCGGGCGTTCACGTCTTCTCGTCACCGCCGTGGCCACAGCCGTCATCGGGTTCGCCACCCGGACCCGGCGCCGCGGTCCCGTGCCGGCCGGTGCGGTTCACGCCGAGCGAGCCGGTGCGGTGGCCGTGCGCCGAGGCAACATCGTCGTGGACGTCCTCCGGGACATGGAGAAGTGCAATTCCGGCTGGGGAGGCGGACCAGGGTTCTACGGGTCGAAGTGGTGGACTGAGACGATTGAAAACAGTGGCAAAAGGGTGGGTACCAACTTCCCACCCACTAACCCTCAGCCAATCAGATCACCTATCAGGAATACGGGACCTAACCGTCACCGGACAATCCCAAGCCGGGCGCCGAGCGCTGGGCGTTCGGCAGCGATCACTCCGCCTACTACACTCCGACTCACTATCAGACGTACATTGTGGGCAGAAGTCCCAGATGGGTGCATTGATGAAGGAAGAGACGTCGGCGATCCATATCGCCCCGTGGATGCACATCCTCACGCAAGGCGGTGGCGTACCTCTCGATGAACTACTGCCCGCGTCGGGCAGCGTGTACGTGGCGCGTCTCAGCGGTCAGGACATGCCCGACGAGGTGTCGGCGTTCCAATACTTCTCGGAAGTGCTTAAATTCCCTGAGTACTTTGGATGGAACTGGAACGCCTTCTACGATTGCGTGCGCGACCTTGAGTGGCTTTCGGCGGACTATCGCATCCTGATCATCGAATCCGCCGAGAGTGCCCTTTCCGAGGACGACGATGCCCGCAAGGAACTCTTTGGATCTCTGTGGCGCGCTGGCAAGCGGTGGTCCTACACGAAGCGACCTGAAGGCGTGACGCTCACAAAACTCTCCATCGTCCTGTCATGCGACAAGGAGTCCGTATCCACCTTCGCGAAACGGCTTGAAGAATGGCAGGAACAACCAAATTGGTGAGCACCCGCCCCACAACCCGTGCGGTCCGCCACGAGCTGTTTGCCGCACTCGGTTCGCCGGGCGAACCTCCGCGTCACCCGTCCGAGTTCGATCGGTTGCTTCTGGATTCGCTGGCAGCCCAGCCGGGGACTGTGAATCGCCAGGCCAAGGGCCCGGGCGCCGGCTGCCTGCGGGCGGTGGCGGCCTCGCGCTTCTCGGCGGCGGCGAGGGCCTGTTCCGCGGCCAGTTCGCCGGGCAGGTAGGTGATGGAGTCCCGAGCCGGGTAGGTCACGCGGCAGCACGGGCATGCGGCTCAGCCGCCGTTCTGCGCCTGCGGACGGCCCCGCACGCCTCGCCCAGGGGGTTCTCCGGGGCCGAGGGCGTTGCGTGAGTCGAGGCTCGACGTAGTGACGCAGCTCAGCGCCGGTAAGGATCACGGTAGCGGCCACAACAGGTGTTCCGTGAGTCGGGCCACTCGCTTAGGGGTGACGCCCAGCTGGGACCGGAACCGTGCCCACAGAAGCTGGCGACTCCAGCCGACCTCGTCCGCGAGGGCCTCGACCCGGACCCGCCCCCGGCTGCCAAGCGTCCGCCGCCAGCCGTGGGCGACCTCGGGTGCTGCGCCCAGCACGGCGGCCGCCGCGACCGGCTCCAGCCAGATCTGGAGGCACTCGACCCCGCGGCCGGCTGCTCGGAGATCGCCGGGGAGCAGTCCCACGACGACACTGCCGCGCGTGTGCCGGCCCTGCGCGTCATAGACAATTCCCCTTCCCTCACTCACTCTCTCGTCGCTCAGATCGATGAGCAGGGTCACGGCCGGGTACGCGACCATGGCGATGCCCACGGGTTCCGGAGCACCTTGCCGGAAACCGGCCATGCTGACCCCCGACAGCCGCCGGGGCCGATGGGTGCGGGACCGCGACGTCCGTTGTCCACGCAGGAGCGGCCAATGGCCCGATACTCCTCGGCGGAAACGGCACGCAACTCGGTCAGTGCCTGGTACTGGGCATCGATCTCGGCCTGCACCGGCTCGGCATCGGCTGTGTGGCCCGAGACCATGAGTTCGGCCAGCCGGATCATCTGCGCGGTGCGCTCACGGTGCGCGGCATCGGCGTCGGCCTGGCTCATCGTGGCTGCGCGCTGTCCGACCTCCCGGGCGAGCTCGGGGAAGTCGCGCATGTTCTCCGCGTACTGGGAGGGATGGACGCCTCGAACAGGTTTTCCGGTCGGTTGATGGTCATGGGGTTGCCGTCCTTCCTGGACTGCTCCAGTGCGGCGATCGTGCGCGAGACGGTGCCGGCCAGGGCGTCGAGCCGGTCCTGCTCCGCGAGGAGGCGCCGGTGGCGGCCGCGCAGGGCGTCCACCGCGTCGACCTGCTGCTCCTCGTAGTAGCGGTGCCCGTTGGCGCCGATCCGAGCCGGTGGCAGCAGGCCAGTCTCGTCGTAGTGGCGCAGGGTCCGGGCGGTCACGCCCGACATCCGGGCCACCTCCGAGATCGGCCAGTCCATCAGCACTCCCGCACGTGCATGTTGCCAGGCCGGTCCCTCCGGCCCTGGTCACGAAGGTAGAACCTGCCGCAACGGCAACTTCAACCCTGGGCACCTTGCTCCTCGCAGTCGGGCGGAGCGGACTGGCCGCTAGGTGAGAACAAGGTTCTGGCACAGATCTTGGGGAGTCGTCGCGGAGCGTTACCTTGATGTTCGATTGTGAGGAGAACGGGTTCGTGTGAGACGGCGTACGCCTTGTCGTCCTACGGACAGAATTGACGCTCCCTCAGGTATCTGCCGATCGCTGCTGCGGTCGGTTGTGGACGGTGATGGTTGCTGGTCATGCAGACCGATGCACCGTTCTGGGACTCTCTGGTGTTCGACGGGATCGATGATGTGGATGTCGAGGCGGTGACGGCCGCGTTCGTCACGGTCGAGGTGGTGGCGAGAGGCCGAGCGGCTGGCTCTGGATGTCCGGACTGTGGCCGCTTCTCGGACCGGGTCCACGACCGATATCAGCGGAGGCTGAAGGACCTACCGCTTGCTGATCAGGGCTTTGTGATCCGACTGACGGTCCGGCGCTTCATCTGCGGGTCGGGGGACTGCCCGCGCCGGACGTTCGCCGAGCCGTTATCGCGGCTGGCCGCCCCGCACGCACGGTTCACCAGGCGGCTCAACACGCCCTGGAGCGAGTGGGGCTCGCGCTGGCCGGGCGGGCCGGCGCCCGGCTGGCCGCCCAGCTCGGTTTCGGCGCGGGACGGATGACCTTGTTACGCAGGGTCATGGCATTGCCCGATCCACTGTTCAGCACGCCGCGGGTGCTGGGCGTGGACGACTTCGCGATCCGCCGCTGCCAGACCTACTCCACCGTCTTGACCAGCGTCGAAGACCATCGCGTGGTCGATGTGCTCCCGACGCGTGAAGCCGGGCCGCTGGCCGCCTGGCTGATCCGCCACCCCGGCGTGGAGATCATCTGCCGGGGCCGGGCGGGCGCCTACGCCGAGGGCGCCCGGCGCGGTGCCCCCTACGCTCTGCAGGTCGCTGACCGGTTCCATCTGTGGCAGGGCCTCGGCCGTGCCGTGGAGACCTGCGTTGCCACCCACCGTGCCTGCTTGCACGGCCCGTTGCCTGGCGACGCACTGCTTGACGAGATGTGCCCGGAGTCCAGTCGGCCACAGGATGACTGCGAACCTCTCGGCCGGCGGGCCGAGCGGAAGAAGGCCGCACACGCTCTGGTCCACAAGATGCTTGCCCAGGGCCCTCACGCCGGGCGATCGCCCGGCACCTGGGCTGGGGGCTCAATACCGTGCTCGGGTACGCGGCCGCCGCACACTGGCAGGACACCATCCGCGAGAACCAGCCTCGGCCCAGCAGGTTGGACCCCTACAAGCCCTATCTGGAGCTTCGATTCGCCGGGGGTGCACCAGCGTCAGCCGCCTCCACCGTGAGCTTCTGGCCGGCAACGCGCCCGTCACCTACCAGATGGTTCGTGCCCACATCGCGACTTTGCGGACGGCTCCGACCGATGCGCCGCTACGGCCTCCGACGGTGCGGCAGGTGACCGGCTGGCTCACCCGTCACCCCACGGCCCTGGACGAAGGAGACGGGGCCGGTCTGAAGGACGTCCTGGCCCGCTGTCCCGAACTGGACACAGCCGCCGGGCATGTCCGCGAGTTCGGCGAGATACTCAGCGGCCGCCTCGGCGCCACACTCCCTGGCTGGATCGACGCAGTCGATGCCAGCCAGCTACCTGACCTCACCGGCTTCGCACTCCATCTGCTCCGGGACCTCGACGCCGTGACAGCAGGGCTCACCCTGGACCGGAGCTCCGGCAGCATCGAGGGCGCCGTGAACCGCATCAAGAAGATCAAGAGACAGCTCTACGGTCGAGCCGGATTCGAACTACTCCGCAAAATGATCCTGCTCCAGTAACGCCTCGCGACGATGCGGTCTGTCGCTGGTCGGGGTTTCTGGGCACCTGCACAGAGCCCGTGGTCCTCGCAGGAAGTCTCGGCCCTGGTTGAGTCTCCCGTGGGGGGAGACATCAAGCTATGGGGCATGGACAGCGACACGCTCTATTCCATCGGAGAACTATCCCGCCGGACCGGCCTGACGGTGAAGACCATCCGGTTCTATTCCGACAAGGGCATCGTCCCGCCCACCGACCGGAGCCCGGCGGGATACCGGCTCTACGGCCTCGACGCACTCGCACGCCTGGACCTAGCCCGCACGCTGCGTGATCTTGGGCTCGACCTGGCGACCGTGCGCAAGGTGCTGGACCGGGAGGCGTCCATACCGGAAGTCACGGAAGCACACGCCAACGCCTTGGACGTGCAGATCCAGACTCTCCGCCTGCGCCGGGCAGTACTCCGCGCAATCGCCAGACGCGGCCCCACCACCATGGAGATGGACCTCATGCACCGACTCGCCACGCTCTCCCAGGCCGAACGACGCCGCCTGGTATCCGGTTTTATCGACGCCACCTTCAAAGGCCTTCACGCCAACCCGGAGTTCGTGTCCCTGATGCGATCCTCCATGCCTGAGCTCCCCGACGATCCCACGCCCGAACAGGTCGAGGCCTGGGTGGAGCTCGCCGGACTCTGCCAGAACGCAGACTTCCGTGTCACGATACGCCGCACAGCTGAGGACCAGGCGGAAGAGCCTTCCCAGCAGGACGTCAGCACCCTGCACGACGCTCTCAACCAAGCGATGCGTGAACGAATCGACGAAGCGGCATCCTCCGGCCTCCTGCCGGCCTCCGCCGAGGGTGCATCCCTTACAGACACACTGGGCGGCCTCTACGCCCACGCATTCGAGCGTGCCGGCGAAAGCGATCTGCGCCGCTGGCTCCTCGCCCGCCTGCAGACAACCGCCGACCCACACGCGGAGCGCTACTGGCAGCTCCTGGCAATGATCAATGGATGGCCCGCATCACCAACGCTTGCTCCCGTCTACTCCTGGTTCACCACCGTCTTCGCCAAGAGCGATGACGACAATCGCAAACGTCTGATGCAATGAGGACGCGCGACCTGAAGTTCGGCCTGTACGCAGACGAGCAGGGGCTGGCATGGGTCAAGAAACTCGTTGAGGACGCTGTGGGCTCCCGGAGCGCCCGGATCAGCGGTGAGACCGTCGCACACACTTTTCCCAGGAGTGAGCTGTCAACCGATGACGTGTACGGCTTTCTGGCGGAACAGTGGGCCGTGGAACATCCTGCTCAGAGCAGCGACGCACGGGAACTGATCGAGCTGCGCGTCCACTTGGTGTGTTCCCTGCGGACATGGCGGGCGATGCGCAAGACAGTGATCAAGACTTTGTGTCCAGAGGGAATGGCCCCCCACACCTGCCGTGTTCCATGGATGGCTGGCTGAGATGGTTCGCGGTGCCCGGTGGCGCACGAGATGGCCGCCGGGTAGATCGCGGCCACACCGATTCCGGACCCGCAGGCCGTATCACCGCGGGGCAGGACTGAGGTAAACGGCCTGGCCTAAGGGCTGTCCCGTAATCCCCGGCGGGCGCACGACGCCGGCTACGGCACCTCGCCGCGTTGTCGGAACGCCCGAATACGCCCAGTATGGG
>NZ_JBIAHP010000028.1:0-89891 GCF_042870715.1 Streptomyces sp. NPDC006463
TCAAGGGCGCTCCCTCCGGTCGCGTCGCTGCGCGATGGCCTTCGGCCACCCTTGACCGACCGGCCCGACCCGGAAACTTCGAGGACAGACGGGAAGCCCCCAAAAGAACGGTCACCGGTGTCCGAGAGGCCATGCGGGCCCATCAGGGATGCGGGTGCCCGTTCCCCGAGGGGTCAGCCAGGCCGCATCACCGAGCCCGGCCAGGGTCGGGGGCGCGGCCACGGCCCTATCCGCACCGGGCAGCGCCCAGAAGCGCATCTGGGTCGGGGGGCGCCCCCAATCGCTACGCGCTCCTCATGTCTCGGCGTCCGGCGCCCGTCCGGGGCTGGGAATAGGCCGCCACCGATTGCTACGCAGCTGGGGGTGGGCGGGCGGCGACCGGCTCGGCATGTGGCTGGGCATGGGCCGCCTCGGAGTGTGCGTGTGGGCGCGCTTGGCTGGCGTCTGCGGGCCGCCGGAAGCGCCCCATCGGCGCGAGATCGGGGGCGCCGGCGGTCGTCTGCGGGCGGTCGTGGGCGCGGAATCCGGTCTGGTGGGTGGGAATCCGGTCTGTTGGAGTGCGGTGCCGGATTTTTCGGGCTCTCACTCCGGGAAGTGATCCACTAACCCTCAACTCGCCGCCAAATAGGGACAAACGACCCGCAGTCGCATGCTCGGAGACGTAGGCGGGGATCGTGGGCGGCTTATGTCCGGCCCCGGACGGCCGTCGGACGCTGAGAGGTGAGGAGCGCGTAGCGATCTGAGGCGCCTGGCCGCCTGGCCGACTCTGATGGGCTTCTGGGCGCTGCTTGGTGTGGGCTGGGCCGGGGAAACGGGCACCCGCGTCCCTGATGACCCCGATTCGCTCCTGTCCCCCGTGACCGTTCTTTTGGGGGGTTCCCGTCTGTCCTCGAAGTTTCCGGGTCGGGCCGGTCGGTCAAGGGTGGCCGAAGGCCATCGCGCAGCGACGCGACGAAGGAGCGCCCTTGAGGGACCGGCCCGGCCCGGAAGACGATGGGACGGACGGGAAACCTCCAGCCCTTCTCTGATCCCGCCCAAGGGCAGCAGCCCGCCGAAGCCACCGGGCCACGTCCGCGATGCCGCCCGGTTAAGGCCCCCCGCCCCCCGAAGTCACTGCCCGCCTCCCTGATGCCGCCCGGCTGAGGTCCCGCCCCCCGAAGCCACCGACCGCCCCCACCCCCACTGTGACCGCCCTGTTGCCGGAACTGTGGGCTCCGTCATAGCCGGTGTGATTCCGGCTTGGTGGACTCGGCGGATGGCGCTCCTGCTTCTGCTGCTCATTCCGGCCGGGCTGGTCGCGGCCTTCGGGTTCTTCGGCTACGGCCTCGTCACCCTCGGCCGGATCGGGCGGCGGCGTACCGGACCGCCGGTGTGGCAGCGGGGCCTCGCCGCTCTCCTGGCCGGTGTCGCCGCCGCCTTCTACACCTGGGGCCTGCTGCACGTAGCCGGTGCGGTGGTGGACGCGGAAGACGGCGGCACCGATTCCTCGCCGCTCCGGCCCTGTCGGACGCCGGGTCAGTGGGAGCGGGCGCTGACGGTCGTCGACTACACCGTGGACTACGTGCCCCTCCGCTTCGTCTGCGAGACGACGGGCGGCGGGCGGTACGCCGCCGAGTCCGTACCCGGCTACGTCAACCCGGCCGTGCTCGGCTTCGCGTTGGCCGCCGCCGTGTGCGCCGGCGCCGCGGCCGTCGGATCGGAACGCCGCGCCCGGGAGGACCCGGCCGCGTGATGCGGGCCCCTGTGCCGTCAGCCGCGCAGGAGCCGGCTCTTGGCCGCCGTGAACTCCTCCGGGGTCAGCAGGCCTTCCCTGGTCAGGTCGGCCAGTTGCCGTAGCTCCGCCACCAGGCCCGCCGGGGGAGTGGGTCCCCCCGGGGGCGTACCCACCGGGGGACCGGCCTCCGGCTCCCGCTCCGGCTCCACCTGCTCCTCCACCCGCTCCGGCTCCCACGCCTCCGGTTCCGGCTCCGCCTCCACCGCCTCCACCGCCTCCACCGGCTCCACCGCCCCCGCCGGTGTCCAGCGGACCCCGTGCCGTGGCTCGTCCGCCCTCACCGTGCCCTCCGTCGCGCCCATCGCGCGCGCCAGCAGGCCCCGCAGCAGCGGGCGGCCCGCCGGGCGGTCCGCGGAGCGTACCGTCGCTCCCACCGGCCGGATGAACATCAGGCCACGCCCATCCGGGGATCGGACGGGATCCGGTCCGCCGGGATGCGGACCGAACCCACGATCCGGCCGCCCGCCGCCCGTACGGCGATCGCCGCGTCCTCGGCCCACAGGTGTTCGACCACCAGCAGCAGTGCGCAGCTCCCGCGCTCCAGCAGCCCCGCCGACTCCTGTACGTCCTCCGGCCCGATCAGCCGTGCCACGTCCCGGCCCGTCAGCAGGCCCCGTAGCTCCACGAACTCGTCGAACTCGGCGGCCAGGACCTCCCCCGCCGCCGTCCTCGTGACCACGAGCCCGTCGATCAGCCGGACCACCCCGGTCTTGCGCAGCCCCATCACGGCCTCGACCGCCGGCACCCGAAGCTGCTCCTCCGGGAAGGCGAGGACGATGAATTCCACAGGTCCCATAAGGCTCGGCTCCGCTTCCGACCGTTTGCGATGACTCCTCGGCACACTAGGGCATAAGCGGACATATCATCCGGCTGCTTGCTACGTTTCGCGTATGACCGCTCTGACGGCAGAGGTGGCGGAGCCCGCCCCGCCCCCGCCCCCCGACGCCCGCGCCCCGGGGCGCCGTGGCGTCGAGCTGACGCTCCTCGCCGGCGCCGTCCTGATCTCCGTCCTCGGCCACCTCTACGTCGGCCTCGCCACCACCGGCCACATCCCGCGCCCCGCCGCGCACTACGCCGGCGGCCTCGCCGCGGCCGCCCTGCTCGCGCATGTCGCCGTACGCCTGCGCGCCCCGTACGCCGACCCCCTCGTGCTGCCGATCGCCGTACTGCTCAACGGACTCGGCCTCGTCCTGATCCAGCGCCTCGACGCGACCACCCCCACCCACCTCACCGCCGACGACCAACTCCTCTGGTCCGCCCTCGGGATGGGGCTCTTCGTCCTCGTCGTCGCGGCGCTGCGCGACCACCGCACGCTCCAGCGCTACGCGTACCTCTCCGTCACCGCCGCCCTCGGGCTGATGCTCGTCCCCGTCTTCTTCCCGGCGGTCAACGGCGCCCACATCTGGATCCGTTTCGGCGGACTCTCCTTCCAGCCGGGGGAGTTCGCCAAGATCCTGCTCGCCGTCTTCTTCGCCTCCTACCTCGCCGCGAACCGCACCGCCCTCGCCCTCACCGGCCGCCGCCTCTTCTGGAAGCTGCGCCTGCTTCCCGGCCGAGTCCTCGGCCCGATCCTCACGATCTGGCTGCTCAGCGTCGGCGTGCTGGTCCTGGAGCGCGACCTCGGGACCTCGCTGCTCTTCTTCGGACTGTTCGTGATCATGCTGTTCACCGCCACCGGCCGGATCGGCTGGATCGCGATCGGGCTGCTGCTCGCCGCCCTCGGCGCGTACGCCGTCGGGACCTTCGAACCGCACGTGAACAGTCGCGTGGACGACTGGCTGAACCCCTTCGCGTCCATCGAGCGCGGCGAGGGCCCCGGTCAGCTCGCCCAGTCCCTCTTCGCCTTCGCCGCCGGCGGCCTGCTCGGCGCCGGGCTCGGCCACGGCCAGTCCTTCCTCATCGGCTTCGCCGCCAAGTCCGACTTCATCCTCGCCACCGCCGGCGAGGAGCTCGGCCTCGTCGGCCTCGCCGCGATCCTGCTCCTCTACGGGCTCCTCGTCGCCCGCGGCTTCCGCGCCGGGCTCGTGCTGCGCGACCCCTTCGGCCGGCTGCTCGCCACCGGTCTCGCCTCGATCGTCGCGCTCCAGGTGTTCGTCATCGCGGGCGGAGTCACCGGGCTCATCCCGCTGACCGGCATGGCCATGCCCTTCCTCGCCCAGGGCGGCTCCTCCGTCGTCACGAACTGGATCATCGTCGCCCTGCTGGTCCGGCTCAGCGACAGCGCGCGCAGACCGCGCCCCGCGCAGCAGGCCGCGGGCCCGCAGAGCGCCCGCCCGGAGGCCGCCGCGTGATCCGCTACATCCGCTGGTGCGCGTACTTCTGCGCCCTCTTGCTCGTCGCCCTGCTGGTCAACATCGGGCGCGTGCAGGTCTGGGAGGCCGCCGCCTACGGGGCGAACCCGGCCAACAAGCGCTCCGCCATCGAGCGCTACGCGCAGCCGCGCGGGAACATCCTGGTCGACGGGCGTCCCGTCACCGGCTCCCGCGACAGCGGCCAACTGCTGCGCTACGAGCGGACGTACGCGAACGGCCCGCTGTACGCGCCCGTCACCGGTTTCTCCTCGCAGACGTACGGGACCAGCTTCGTCGAGCGCGCCGAGGACGCGATCCTCTCGGGCACCGACCCCGGGCTCTCGGCGTTCCCCCTCTGGTACGACCTCGCCCGCGGCCGTCCGGCCGGCGGTAACGCGGTTATCACCATCCGGGCGGGCGTGCAGCAGGCCGCGTACGCCGGGCTCGCGGGCAAGCGCGGCGCGGTGGCCGCCGTGGAGCCGGCCACCGGGAAGATCCTCGCGCTGGTCAGCAGCCCTTCGTACGATCCCTCCGTGCTCTCCGGTACGGGCGCGCGGGTCAAGGAGGCCTGGGCCCAGCTGAACGCGGACCCGGCCCGGCCGATGCTCAACCGGGCGCTGCGCGAGACCTACCCGCCCGGCTCCACCTTCAAGATCGTGACGGCGGCGGCCGCCCTCGACGCGGGCGTGGTCTCCGATGTGGACGCCCCGACCCAGACCCCCGACCCGTACCCGCTGCCGGGTACCAAGACCCTGCTGCCGAACGCGGCCACGGGCTGCCAGGACGCCTCGATGGCGGAGGCGGTGCAGTGGTCCTGCAACACGGTGATGGCGAAGATCGGAGTGCGGGTCGGGCTGCGCCGGATGGTGGCGGCGGCGGAGCGGTTCGGCTTCAACGGCGGCGGGCTGCGGGTGCCTTCGTGGGTGTCCCGGTCGAACTTCGACACCGACATGAGCCAGGACCAGCTGGCCCTGTCCTCGATCGGGCAGTTCAACACGAGGGCGACGCCGCTGCAGATGGCGATGGTGGCGGCGGCGGTCGCGGGGGGCGGGGAGCTGAAGCTCCCGTACCTGGTGGAGCGGACGACGCAGGACGACGGATCGCCGGTGCGGCGCGGCGACCGGCGCAGCCTGGGCCGGGCCATGAATCCGGCCACCGCGCTGCGGCTGCAGGAGCTGATGGTGAAGGTGGTGGAGAACGGGACGGGGAAGAACGCGGCGATCCCGGGCGCGGTGGTGGGCGGCAAGACCGGCACCGCGCAGCACGGCGTGGGCAACGCGGGGACCCCGTACGCGTGGTTCATCTCCTGGGCCAAGGCCGACGGGGCGCCGCTGCCGGGGGTCGCGGTGGCGGTGGTGGTCGAGGACGCGGCGGCGGACCGAGGCGACATCAGCGGGAACCTGGCCGCCGCGCCGATCGCGCGGGCGGTGATGGAGGCGGCGCTGTCCGAGCGCTGAAGCGGGGGTGGACCTCCGGAGGAAGCGGCGGTCAGGCCCTAACTTGATCTCGCCGCGTTGTCGGAACGCCCGAACACGCCCAGTATGGGGGCGCCCCTCCGCCTTGCGATGCACCGCATCCGACGCCGTGCGCCGACCCCCCTGGGGATTTCGGGACAGCCCTTAGGCGGCCCCGTCGGCAATCGCGGCCGCGACCTCCGCCACCCGCTCCGATTCCTCGGCCGCGAACCGCTCGCGGTCGAGGGCCTCGGCGATCTCCTCGTCCTCGCGCATCAGCAGGTCCAGATTCGAGTCGCCCATCTCGAAGACGCCCATCTCTAGGTACGCCTTCTGCAGCCGCTCGCCCCACAGCCCGATGTCCTTCACGCAGGGCACGATCCGGCTGAACAGCAGCTTGCGGAAGAGTGCCAGGAACTCCGACTGCTCGCTGAACTGCTCCGCCTCCTTCTTCGGGATGCCGAAGTTCTCCAGCACCTCCACCCCGCGCAGCCGGTCCCGCATCAGGTAGCAGCCCTCGATCACGAACTCCTCGCGCTCGCGCAGTTCGGCGTCGGTGAGCTGCTTGTAGTAATCCCGCAGCGCCATCCGCCCGAAGGCCACGTGCCGCGCCTCGTCCTGCATCACGTACGCCAGGATCTGCTTCGGCAGCGGCTTGTCGGTCGTGTCGCGGATCATCCCGAAGGCGGCCAGCGCCAGCCCCTCGATGAGCACCTGCATGCCCAGGTAGGGCATGTCCCAGCGGGAGTCGCGCAGGGTGTCGCCCAGCAGCCCCTGGAGGCTGTTGTTGATCGGGTACAGCATCCCGACCTTCTCGTGCAGGAAGCGCCCGAAGATCTCGGCGTGCCGGGCCTCGTCCATGGTCTGCGTGGCGGAGTAGAACTTCGCGTCGAGGTCCGGCACCGACTCCACGATGCGCGCCGCGCACACCATCGCGCCCTGTTCACCGTGCAGGAACTGGCTGAACTGCCAGGAGGCGTAGTGCCGGCGCAGCTCGCCCTTGTCCTGCTCGGTGAGCTTGGCCCAGTGCCGCGTCCCGTACAGCGTCAGTGCCTCGTCCGGGGCGCCCAGCGGGTCGTACGGGTCCACCTCGATGTCCCAGGAGATGCGCTTGGCGCCGTCCCACTGCTTGTCCTTGCCCTTCTGGTAGAGCGCGAGGAGCCGCTCGCGGCCCGAGCCGTTCTCTTGGCCGACATACATGGCCTCCCAGCTGAAGCGGGCCGAGCCGGTGGCGGGGACCTGCCAGACGCCCTCGCCAGGGTCCTTGGTGTAGAGCTCGTGCGTCGACATTGACGCCTCCTCGCCTCACGTACTTGCGTACAGGACTGGACAGTTGGCAGCGTCACACGTTGGTAGACGCGCGGTCAACAAGTCGTGCGCGAGGGATTGACGACCTTGCTGACAGGCAGTCTCATAAGCAATGACCGCCGGTAACCCAACGAGCGAGGTATCCGAAGCCATGACGACCGTGACCGATCGAACCGCGCTGAGGGACGCACTCGGCCTGCTCAAGGACCGCGAGCAGATCGCCGAACGGCTGCTCGAATCCTCCGCCAAGCACTCCTTCGACCCCGACAAGGAACTCGACTGGGACGCCCCGATGGTCGAGGGCAAGTACTACTGGCCCCCGGAGCTGCTGTCCCTCTACGACACCCCGCTCTGGAAGAAGATGGGCGAGGAGCAGCGCATCGACCTCTCCCGCCACGAGGCGGCGGCGCTCGGCTCGCTCGGCATCTGGTTCGAGATCATCCTCATGCAGCTCCTCGTCCGCCACATCTACGACAAGTCCCTGACCAGCAACCACGTGCGCTACGCGCTCACCGAGATCGCCGACGAGTGCCGCCACTCGATGATGTTCGCCCGCATGATCCAGAAGGCCGGCGCCCCGGCGTACCCGGTCTCCCGCGTCAACCACAACCTCGCCCGCATCCTCAAGACGGTCTCCACCACCCCCGGCTCCTTCGCCTGCACCCTCCTCGGCGAGGAGATCCTCGACTGGATGCAGCGCCTGACCTTCCCGGACGAGCGCGTCCAGCCCCTCGTCCGCGGCGTGACCCGCATCCACGTCATCGAGGAGGCCCGGCACGTCCGGTACGCCCGCGAGGAACTGCGCCGCCAGATGCTGACGGCCCCGCGCTGGGAACAGGAACTCACCCGGATCAGCTGCGGCGAGGCGGCCCGCGTCTTCTCCCTCGCCTTCGTCAACCCGGCCGTCTACGAGAACATCGGCCTGGACCGCCGCGAAGCCGTCGCCCAGGTCAAGGCGAGCGGCCACCGCCGCGAGGTCATGCAGACCGGCGCCAAGCGGCTCACCGATTTCCTGGACGACATCGGCGTCCTGCGCGGCGCCGGCCGCCGGCTGTGGAAGAGCTCGGGCCTCCTGGCGTAGGAAGGTCGTCTACGCTGCGGGCATGACCGTACGCGCCTACCGCAGACTGAGCGTCGAGGAGCGGCGAGCCCAACTCCTCGACGCCGCCCTGTCGTTGTTCGCGCACCGGGCGCCGGAGGAGGTCTCGCTCGACGACGTCGCCGAGGCGGCCGGGGTCTCGCGCCCCCTCGTCTACCGGTACTTCCCGGGCGGCAAGCAGCAGCTCTACGAGGCCGCCCTGCGCTCGGCGGCGGACGTCCTCGAACTGTGCTTCGCGGAACCCCAGGAAGGCCCCCTGACCCAGCGGCTCACCCGGGCCCTGGACCGGTACCTGGCCTTCGTCGACGAACACGACGCCGGCTTCGCGGCCCTCCTCCAGGGCGGCAGCGTCGTGGAGACCTCGCGCACCACCGCGACGGTCGACGGCATCCGCCGCGCGGCGGCCGAACAGATCCTCTTCCACCTGTCCGTGCCCGCCCCCGGGCCGCGGCTGCGCATGATGGTCCGCACGTGGATCACGGCCGTCGAGGCCGCCTCCCTCATCTGGATCGACGAGGGCAAGCAGCCGGAGGTCGACTCCCTGCGGGACTGGCTGGTGGACCAGTTCATCGCGCTGCTGACCGCCACCGCGGCCACGGACCCGGAGACGGCCGCCGCGGCCCGCGCCGCCCTGGCCCTGGAATCGGCGGACGGCCCGGTCGGCGTCCTGGCCCGCCGCGTCATCCCGGTGGTCTCCGAGGCCGCCCACCTGCTGTGACACTGGTGGGGTGAAAAGCGAACCGACCCCCTTCGAGGGCGGCCCGATGGACGGCCGGGTCCTCCCGATCCTCCTCGGCCCGACCGGACACCCCCCGAAGTGGTACGAGATCCCGGTCCCGGCAGCCGACGGCGGAGCCCCGACGGTCCTCCTGTACGAGCGCGTCCCGGCGGGCTACTCCAAGCGCCTGGGCCTCCAGAAGGGCTGGAAGTACACCTTCGCCCCCTCGGGCCAGAAACCCAAGGTCCGCTGGCCCTGGACCAAGTCCCCCCGCCCGTAGCCGCTGCGCCTCCGGGGCGCCGCCACCGCTTCCCGCCGCGCGGGGGCGGGCACCGTGCGGGTGTCCGCCCCACTCGTCCACGACTCCTACGCGTCCGGAAGCGACAGCACCGCCAGCGCCCCGCCCCCCTCCGCCCGCCGGAACTCCAGCCGTGCCCCGATCGCCTCCGCCTGCCCTGCGGCGATCGTCAGGCCCAGTCCGTGCCCCTTCGACTTCCCCCCGGTGCGGAACCGCTGCGGACCGTGCGCCAGCAGGTAGTCGGGGAACCCGTCCCCGTGGTCCCGTACCGTCACCACCGGCCCGTCCACCGTCAGGACCACCGGCTCCCGCCCGTGCTTGTGCGCGTTGGCCACCAGGTTCCCGAGCACCCGCTCCAGCCTCCGCCGGTCCGTCTCCACGTGCGCGTCCCGGACGACCACGACCTCCGTCCGCGTCCCCGACGCCCGCACCACCCGCCCAGCCAGCCGCCCCAGCTGGTGCAGATCGGTCTCCACCGCCTCGCTGCCCGAGTCCAGCCGCGAGATCTCCAGCAGGTCCTCCGTCAGCTGCCGCATCGTCCGCACCCGCTCCCGCACCAGCTCCGTCGGCCGCCCCTCCGGCAACAGCTCCGACGCCGCCTGCAACCCGGTCAGCGGCGTACGCAGCTCATGTGCCACGTCCGCCGTGAACCGCCGCTCGCCCTCCAGCTTCGCCTGCAGGGTCGCCGCCATCGTGTCCAGCGCCCCGGCCACCGTCGCCACCTCGTCCTGGTGCCGTGAGGGGTCCTTCGTGCGGGGATCGCCCACCCGTGCGTCCAGGTCGCCCTGCGTGATCTGCCGGGCCACCGTCGCCGTCTGGTGCAGCCGCCGCGTCACCCGCGTCACCGCGAACGCGCCGACCAGCAGCGTCCCGCCGATCGCCAGGACCGACGACCCGATGATCGCGTTGTCCAGCCCGTTGATCGTGCGCGCGCTCTGCTCGTAGTCGACGACGGTGGCCAGCGCCCGCCCGTCCGCCGGCGCCGCCGCCCACATCGTCGGTCGGCCCCGGTGGTCGGCCAGGACCGTCCCGCGGTACCCGCTGACCGCCAGCGCCCGCAACTGCGGCGGCAGCCCTACGGGATCCAGCCCCGACTCCGGCGGCAGCGCCTCGCCGGCCTCGTACGCCTGCGAGGCGTCGTGCAGCTTGGCGAGCGTCTTCTCGCGCGCCGCGGCCACGGTCTGGCGGGTCACCTCGACGTGTACGAGTGCCCCCAGCGCGGCCGCCAGCGAGCAGCACATCACCACGATGAAGCACGCCGCCTTCCAGGTCAGCGTCGCCGTCCAGGCGGGCAGCCGGGGCCTCACGGCGTGCCCTGCCCGCCCGTGCCCGGCCCGGACGGACTCGCCGGGCCCTGCGGACTGCCCGGCACCCGTACGATCTGCTCGCGCGTCGGCAGCATGGTGAGCTGCTTCTCGTCCCAGGACCAGGCGGTGATCAGCTCGTAGCCGTTGTTCCCGCTGGGCGCGCGAAGGATCACGTCACGCCCGGCCAGGTCCACCGCGATGACGGTCTGCGTGGTCGCCATGATCCGGTTGAGCCGGCCGTGCTCGTCCGCCGTGTACACCCGTACCGACATCATCTTGTCCGGGAACTCGATGCCGACGATCAGCTCGTCCTTGCCGTTGCCCGTGAGGTCCCGGTAGTACGGTGCCAGCACCGGGCACGCCTCGGGTTCCGCGTCCTGCGTGCCGCAGTCCTTGATCGCGGCCGCGGTCCCGGGAGGCATCCCGTCCGCGCCGACGTCCGCCTTCGGATGGGCCCGCAGCTCCGCCTGGACGATGGCCACCGGGTCGATGCCGTGCACGTCCTGGCCCCGGACGGGCGGGATCCCCTTGACGTACTCGGGCGGGGCGCCGCCCGGATCGGCCGGCGGTACGACGGCGCCCTGACGGTCGGGCCAGAGATGTACGGGCCCGCTCGCGGTCGGCGCCCTGCCCGCGCCGGCCAGGTCGCCGCCGTCGCCGCACCCCGCCAGCAGGGTCACCAGGGCGAGCACCGTGAGTGCCGGTGCGGCGGAGGCGGTGGCGGTGGACGAGCGGAAGGAAAGCGTTTTCACGGACCCCGACGTCCTCCTGTCCGCGCGGTGCGAGATCGATCTCGTCAACCCTATGCAGAGGTATGCCCTTTTCGCTTGCGGCTTTCCCCGGCCTGCGGACGGCGCCCCGCCTCAGCTCTCGGTCCGCCCGCGCCGCAGCATCGCGAAGCCGAGCCCGGCGGCGCCGACGGCCGCGATACCGCCGCCCGCGGCGAGCAGCAGCACGCCCTCGCCGGGTCCGTCGGCCAGGGTGTTCAGGCGCCGCACCCCGGCCGGGCCGGCCGCCACGGCCTCGCTGCCGCCGCCAGCCCCCTTCGGCGCCGACGCGGGGACGACCTGCCCGCTGCGAGTGCCCGTCTTGTGGCCCTCGCCGCCGACGGCGTGCGCTACGGCCCCGGCGGGAGCGCCGCCGACCCAGGACGTCAGCCGCCCGTCGGAATCCAGCGAGGCGTGCAGTTCCCCGGCGCCGCCGAAGCCCGTGGCGCCGTCACGGCTGGTCAGGGTGGTGGCCTTGTAGCCCTCGGCGGTCAGGATGTCCGCCTGGTACGCGCCGTCGGCGATGCGGTAGACCTTCGCCGTGGAGGTGCCGTCCGCGAGGGCGAGGCTCTTGACCAGAACCCCCCGCGGGCCCGCGGAGTGCGCTGCCGAGGCCGCGGGCACACCCTCGGCCAGAGCGGAGGCGGTGGGCAGCGCCAGCAGACTTCCGGCGCATGCGGTCACGGCGGCGGCGCGAACGGTAGTGCGGCGGCTGACGGTGCTCACGGGAAGCCCTTCGGTGCTGTTCAGAGCCTGGCGGGTCCAGGTGCGACCAACTTAGGGGGCGGCCGTTGCGGCATCGCCCCGTTCGTGTAACAGCGGTGTCGCAGGGTCACGTCGGAGTCGTTACACAACCGGGGGATTGCCGTGCGGCGTCCCGGCTGCTCCCATGGAGCGCGGGGGTGAGGGCGATGAGGGGACTCAAGGTACTGCCGAGCGGCCGGCCCGGCCGCGGCCGGCTGTACGTCAACCTGCCCGACGGGCGGGCGGTGGCCTGGTACGACCGGCAGGCGAACCGGATCAGCGTACTCGCGGACGACCATCGGGAGGCGGTCCTGGCGGTGTTACGGCCCTACCTCAGCGGCACGGTCTCCATCGGGCCGCCCCCCGTACCCACGGCCGCCGACCTGGCCGGCCTCGCCCTCCCGCCGGACGCGGACCTGGCTCCCAACCGCCCCGGCGAGGCCCTGCTGGGGGAGCTGGAACACGGCCCGGCGGGCAGCCGGACCCGGCACCGGCTGCGCCAGGACCTGGCGGCCCAGCAGCGGATGGGCGACGTCTGCGACGTCCTGGAGGCGCAGGGCTGGCGGATCCTGCACTGCGTCCCGCTCCCGGGAACGGGACGCATCGACCACCTGCTCATCGGGCCGCCGGGGATCTTCTGCGTCCGTTCGGTCCCGGGCCGCCGCCAGCGTGCGGTGGTCGGAGACCTGCTGGTCACGGTCGGCCGCGCGGAACCCCGCCCGGACCCGCGCTGGGCCCGTCGCGCGGCGGCCCGCGCCACCCTCGCCCTGACGGCCCAGGTCACCCCCGCCCTGGCGGTGGCCGACGCCTCCCGCGTCGAGGTGGCCCCCACCGTCCGCGACATCCGGATCCTGCAGCCCCCGACGGCCGCCGCGGACCTCAGCGGATCCGAGGTCGCCCTCAAACCCCCGGACATCGAGGCCCTGTTCACGCTCGCCCGCGACGCGAGAACGTGGCTGGGCAGGTCCGGCCGCGGCACCGGCGGCATCGGCGGGATAGGCATTGGCGGCGTCGGCGTCGGCGGCTGAGGCCGGGAAGCCGGGGGCGCCGGGTGGCCGGGTGAGGGTAGCGACGCAGGGCCCCGCCCGGCCCCTGCCCGGTCAGGCGGAGGCCCGCTTCCGGGGAGCCGCCTTCTTCGTGGCCGCAGCCGTCTTCTTCGCGGCCGCCGAAGTGGACTTGGTCGCCGTCGACTTGGCCGTCTTGGCCGTCTTGGCGGCCTTGGCGGTCTTGGCTGCCGACTTCGTCGTCTTCGTGGCCTTGGCGGCGCCCGTGGTCTTCTTCGTCGCGCCGGAGGCCGTCTTCTTCGCCGAAGCCGCCGTCGACTTCTTCCCGCCCACCGACTTCGGCGCGGCGGCCGCCGCCTTGCGCCGGATCGGCGTCACCTCGGCCTCCCCCCCGGCGCCGGCCGCGGCACTCTCGCCCCGCGAGGCCTTGGCCTCCTTCACGCTCTTCTCCAGCGCCGCCATCAGATCGATCACCTTGCCCCCGGCCGGTTCCACGACGGCCTCGGCCGGCTCGAACGCCCCACCCGCCTTCGCCGCGATCATCGCCTCCACGGCGTCCCGGTAGTCGTCGTGCAGCGAGGACATCTCCACCTCGCCGAGCGTCGCCATCAGCGCGTCCGCCAGGTCGAGTTCGGCCTCCCGTACGGACACGTCCGCCTCCGGCGCCACTCCCTCCGGCGCCCGGATCTCGTCCGGCCACAGCAGCCCGTGCATCGCGATCACGTCGTCGACGACCCGCAGCATGCCCAGCCGCTCCCGCCCGCGCAGCGCGTACTTGGCGATCGCGACCTTCCGGCTCCGCTTCAGGGCCTCCCGCAGCAGCGTGTAGGGCTTCGCCGCCGTCGCCCCGTTCGCCGCGAGGTAGTACGCCGCGTCCATCTGCAGGGGATCGATCTCCTCCGCCGGTACGAACGACATGATCTCGATCGTCCTGGCCGTCGCGATCGGCAGCTGCCCCAGGTCCTCATCGGTGATCGGGATGACCGACCCGTCGGCCTCCTCGTACCCCTTGCCGATCTCGGCGCCCGGCACCTCCTCGCCGTCCAGCTCGCACACCTTGCGGTAGCGGATCCGCCCGCCGTCGGCGAGATGGATCTGCCGGAAGGAGATCGAGTGGCTCTCGGTGGCGTTCACGAGCTTGATCGGGATGCTGACCAGGCCGAAGGAGATCGCCCCATTCCAAATGGATCGCACGGTTCCTCCTGATTCGTGGCAGTCTCATCGTATGACGCCGATCACATTGGTGGAGGGCCGTCGCATCACGCTCAGCAACCTCGACAAGGTCCTGTATCCGGAGACCGGCTTCACCAAAGGCGAGGTGCTCCACTACTACGCCACCGTCGCGGGCTCCCTCCTCGCCCACATCCACGACCGGCCGGTGTCCTTCCTGCGCTATCCCGACGGTCCGGACGGCCAGCTCTTCTTCACCAAGAACCCGCCGCCCGGCACGCCCGCCTGGGTGAAGACCACGCCCGTCCCCCGTTCCGAGGACCTCTCCGCCGAACAGGTGGTCGTCGCGGACATGGCCACCCTCATGTGGTCCGCCAACCTCGTCGTGGAGTTCCACACCCCCCAGTGGCCCGCCGGCGCCCCCGCGGTCGCCGACCGGATGGTCCTCGACCTCGACCCCGGCGCGCCCGCCTCCGTCGTCGAGTGCTGCGCCGCCGCGCTCTGGCTGCGCGACCGGCTCGCCGTCGACGGCCTGCACGCCTACGCCAAGACCTCCGGCTCCAAGGGCATGCACCTGGCCGTGCCCCTGGAGCCGACCCCGTCCGCGCAGGTGTCGGCGTACGCGAAGCTCCTCGCCCAGGAGGCCGAGCGCCAGCACCCCGACCTGATCGTCCACCGCATGGCCAAGGCCCTGCGCCCCGGCAAGGTCTTCGTCGACCACAGCCAGAACGCCGCCGCCAAGACCACCGCCGCCCCCTACACGCTGCGCGCGAGGGCCCGCCCGACCGTGTCCGCGCCGGTGTCCTGGGAGGAGGTGGCGGCCTGCCGGACCCCCGCCGACCTGGTCTTCCTCGCCGACGACATCGGGCCGCGGCTGGAGCGCGACGGGGACATCTTCGGCCCGATGCTCAACCCCGCCCTGGCTGGCCGGCTGCCCGGAGTGCGGGGAGGCGGGCCGTGATCCTGGTCGCGCTGGCCGCCGCCGTACGGACCCTGCCGCGCGGGGCGGGCCTGGCGTACGAGCCGAAGTTCGACGGGCACCGCCTGGTCGTCGTGCGCTCCGAGGCGGACGTGGTGCTGCAGGCGCGCTCCGGCCGGATCGTGACGAGCGCCTTCCCCGATCTGGCCGCGGCCGCGACCCAGTTGCCCGCCGGAACGGTCCTGGACGGCGAGGTGGTGGTCTGGCACGCGGGCCGGACGGACTTCGCGCTGGTGCAGCGGCGGGCGGCGGCCACGCCCGCGCGGGCCGCCGTACTGGCCCAGAGCCTGCCGGCCTCGTACGCCGCCTTCGACGTACTGGAACTGGCCGGGCTCGACCTGCGCGGGCGTCCGTACGAGCGCCGTCGCGCGCTCCTGGTCGACCTGCTGCTGCCGCTCGGGCCGCCGCTGCAGCCGGTGCCCATGACGACCGACCCGGAACTGGCCGCCACCTGGTACGAGACCCTGCCCGCCAGCGGTGTCGAGGGTCTGGTCATCAAGCGGCTCGACCAGACCTACCCGGCCGGGCGGCGCGGCTGGCAGAAGCTGCGGCACACGGACGTCCGCGACGCGGCGGTGGTCGGCTACACCGGCACCCCGCGCCGCCCGCTCGCCCTGGTGCTCGTGCTGCCGGTCGGGGACGAGACCCCGACGGTGTCGAGCCCGCTGACGGCGGCCCTGCGGGCGGAGGTGGCGGCGGCCGTGGCCGACCGCGCGCAGGCGGCCGGGCCCGGGGCGACCGTCACCGCTATCGGCCTCGGCGAGATTCCCTACCGCCCGCTGGACCCGCCGCTGACCGCGGAGGTCCGCCACGCCTCGGCCCGGCACCCGCCGCCGGAGGTGCTGCGGCTGCGGACAGACCTCTGAACCGCGCGGGAGGCGCGGTTCAGAGGATGGGTGAGGTGAGGCTGTCAGCTGTGGGCGCCGCGACCCGCGTTCGGGGGAGCCCCGGGCTGTGGATGCGGACCAGGGCCTTCCACGCGCTTGTAGCCGGACTCGCGTTCCGCCCGGACGTCGTCCGGGTGGCCGGAGGTCGTGGAGCCGAAGTTCCCGTAGCCCTGCATCTCGTGCGGTCTCAGGCCGCCCTCGGGGATCTCCACCGGGTCCCGCTCCTCGCGGACCTCGTGTACGGCTCCGCCGTTCGGCAGGTGGGGCTGGCTCTCGGGAGTGGGCGGCGGGGGCTCCTTCGCCCGGACCCGCTGGCCCAGCTTGAAGCCGGCGAGAAGGAAGCCGACGACGGCTATCCCGACGACCGCGAACCATGCGATGTCGGTCAAGGTCGTGTCCACGCTCAGGATCATGTCCATGAAGCCCATTTTCCCGCATTTCGGCACTAAATGCGCTGTTCGGTAGGGGATACCTTGCGCCATGCGGGGTACGCGCCCCCCTGTGGAAGCCCGAGCGGAGAAGGAGGCCGGTCATGCCCCGCGGATCTTCCCCCAAGCGCGAACGCCAGTACGAGCACATCAAGGAGAGCGTCGAGCAGCGCGGCGAGTCCGAGAAGAAGGCCGAGGAGATCGCCGCCAGGACGGTCAACAAGGAACGCGCCCGGGCCGGCGAATCCAAGACCGCGAGCAAGGAATCCCTGGAGGACATGTCCTCGTCCCGGCGCGGCGGCCTGCGCTCCCACTCCGGCGCGCAGGGCCCCACGTACGACCAGCTCTACGCGGAGGCCCGGCGCCGCAACGTCCACGGGCGGTCGGACATGAACAAGGCGCAGCTCAAGCGCGCCCTGGGCGACTGAGGCCGGCCGGTCTTACTGAGGCCGGCCGGTCCCGGGTCAGTGCTGAGGCCGGCCGGTCCCAGTCCGTACTGAGGCCGGCCGGTCCCGGTCAGTCGCAGACGAACTGGTTCCCCCCGCGGAACAGCTGGGACCGCAGCCGGCCCGGCGCCGCTCCCAGCGCCCGCTCCCGCTGCCGCCGCACCAGGTAGCGCCCGGGCGCGATGCCCGTGGCGCCGTGCTCCGGGTGGATCAGGTAGGCGATCGCGGTCGCCTCCAGCGCGCCGATCGCCAGCCCGGTCGGGTCCGTGACGTCGTCCGTCCAACGGCACTGCTGCGGATCGGCGACCAACGTGTGCGGGTTCCCGCCCGCCGTGCTGCGCAGCAGCTCGATCCCCTCGGGCGGTACGTCCTGCCACCTCGGATCGGGGGACCAACTGCGCCCCAGACCCACATGCCCCAGCATCCCCATCGGCACCAGCAGCAGGTCGCCCTGCGCCTGCATCCCGTCGACCACCGGAACCGCCATCTCGCGCGCGAGGTGCTCCAGCACGTCGAGCCCGGTCCGTTCCGTCAGTTCCCCGAGCGTCACCACATGCATCACCCTTTCCTCCTCGTCGTGAACCGTCATGTCCTGCGCACGAGTTGTGCGTACTGCTGCCCGCTCACGCCGTACGTCCAGCCGGCCGCGTCGAGCGGATCGTCGAGATGGGCGGGGACCCCGAGCCCGTAGCGCCGCCGCAGGCCGTCCGGCTCCACGGAGCCGTTGACGGTGAGCAGCAGTCGCCCGGGCCGCCCCCACACCCCGGCCGGTACGTCGTACAGGCTCAGCCGGAACCCGGGATTGCCGGGATCGTCGGCCGTCCCGACGAGTTCCAGCCCGGCCTGTTCCACGTACGCTCCCCAGCCGATGCGCTCGATGGCGCTGCGGCGCACCTCGATGTTGGGCTCGGCGTGGATCCGTTCGACGGTCGGCCCGGTCACCACCCACTGCGGCACCACGGTCCCGTGCAGCGCGTGCACCGTGCTGCCGTCCGCGAACCGCACGGCGGGCCCGTCGTCCCGGTGCAGCCGGATCTCCCCGTTCACCGCCGGGGGAGCCGGCTCCGTGCGCACGACGGTGGGCCGCTCGGCCATCACGCACCGCCCCGGCGCCGCCCACCACCACCCGGTGGCGCGGGCGAGCCGCGCCCACAGGCGCAGTTCGGCGGCGTCCCGGGACCGGTACCGGGCGGCCCCGACCCGCGCGCAGACGTCGTAATAGCCGACCCAGTGCGCGTCGTGCTGCCCGTACCAGGTCATCAGCCCGGACACGGACCCCACGCGATGGCGCACGGCGGCCCTCACGGCGTCAGCGACCGAGGCCTTCAGCGCGTCCCTCACCGCGGTGCGCAGCACCCGCTGCACCGGCAATCCGGCGGCCACCGCCTCCTCGGCGGCAGTCCCGGGCGGCAGCGGCCCGCGGTGCGACCAGGGTGGCGTCCACGGCTCGGTCACGGCCTCGCCCAGCCGGTGCCGCAGAGCGGACTCCATGCGGGCGAGCCGCTCCGGCAACGGCGAGGCCCGGGCGCTCTGCGGCCGATCGGCATGCCGCAACGACCCGGCCCGGAAGCCGGGTTCGTCCCGTACGGCATCAAGGGCGGCGGCGGGGGAGGCCACCCATTCGAAGCGCGGCGGAGCCTCACCGAGCAGTCGGTAGATCTCCCCGACCGCGTCCTCGGCGTCCGCCCGCTCGGCCGGCCGGGCGCTCAGCCCGTACGCCAGCCACTCGTCCCGCAGCGCGCACGCCTCGCGCACGCGCTCGTACTCGTCTGCGTACTCGTACGCGAACTCCCGGGCGCTCACAGGCGCCCGGCGGAGCCCGCCTTTCCATCTACGAAGGTCATGCGGGGGAGCGTGCCAGCCGCCGCGCCCCCCATCAACTCCTTTTCCGCCGGAGCGAGTCCGCCCGGGCGCGAACCCCAGGGCGAATCCGCCTGGCGGGCCGGTTCATCCCCTCAGCGGGCTGTCGGAGTCACGCAGCGCCGGGGTCGCCCGGCCGCTCAGCACCCCGAGGATCTCCGCGCAGATGGCCAGGGCCGTCTCGGGCGGCGTCTTCGCGCCCAGGTCCAGCCCGATCGGCCCGTGCACCAGGGCCAGCCGGGCCTCGCTCACCCCGGCGGCGATCAGCCCTTCCCGGCGCCGCGTCGTGGTCCGCCGCGACCCCAGCGCCCCGACGTAGGGGATCCGCAGCTCCAGCGCCTTGCGCAGCGTCGGGACGTCGAAGTCCGGCTCATGGCTGAGCATGACCAGGCAGGCGGCGTCCCGGTGGTCCGCGAGCACCTTCGCGGCGTCCGCCGCGGAGTCCACCAGCCGCGTGTCCCAGCCCAGCAGGGCGGCCTGCCGCTCGATGATCCCGGCGAGCTCGCCGCCGCCGCCGATGACCACGTACGGGGCCGACGGGTACGCCTCGACGAGCACCAGGCCGGTCTCCCCGTACAGCGCGTCCCGCCCGGGCCGCCGGGTGCCCAGCAGTTCCCCGGCCCGCCGCCCGGCATCGTCCCGCGGGGTGTCCGTGGCCCGTACGACCTCACTGACGGCCTGATCGGCGGCCTCGTTCAACCGGGTCACCAACGCCACCCCCGCCCCCTCGCCGAGCAGCTCCCACCACTCGGCCGGGATCGCCGTCAGCGGCTGCAGCAGCACCTCGGCCTGCCCGCCGCAGGTCAGCTTCGCCTCCGCGGCCTCCGCCGCGCGCACGGACACCTCGCACACCCGCGCGGTGGTCCCGGCCGCCATGGCCCCTGCCTCGGCGGCCAGCTCGGCGTCGAAGACGCCCCGGTACAGGGCCCCGACGCACTCCCCGCGCGCGTCGACGAGCAACGCCCCGGCCGGATCCCGCGGTCCGAACCCCTGCTCGGTCACGGGCCGGGCCAGATACCCCGCCCGCCCCTCGGCCACCCACTGCCGCGCCGTCTCCACCAGCTCACGCATCCGCGCCGCCCCATCCCTATGCGAGCTCACTCCCCGCAAAGCACCAGGTCAACGGCACTATGCGGCCTCACCGCCCACCCTACGCACGCTCCCCACCCCCACCCACCCCCCAAACCCACAGACCCACCCCCACCCCCTCGTACGGACCACCGGAACCGCAGCACCGGGGCACGGGCGGACCGAGCCGCAGGACCGGTGACCTGGCTGGACGGTTCCGCCTCCCGGGGGCGGCGGACTCGGGCAACATGGGCGAACAGCTCGATCAGCGCCGCCCCCGTGCCACCGCAAGGAGCCGCCGTGAGTGACCGTCCCCACCCCTCCCTCCGCGACTTGGTACTCGGCCGCCTCGCCGTCTCCGGGCTGGACCCCGCGGCGCGGGACCTGGTGGCCGAGCTGCTGCCCGAGCCGCGGGCCAGAAGTGCCGGGCGGGCGGGGCCGGTCTACCTGCGGTCGATCTCGGCGGCCGGCTGGCGCGGCATCGGACCGGCCGCCACGCTGGACCTCACACCCGGCCCCGGCCTCACCGTGGTCGCAGGCCGCAACGGTTCGGGGAAGTCGAGCTTCGCCGAGGCCGCCGAGATGGTGCTCACCGGAGACAACTTCCGCTGGCAGGACCGTACTCAGGTCTGGAAGCAGGGCTGGCGCAACCTGCACGACCACACGGCTCCGCAGGTGTCGGTGCGGCTGTGCCTCGACGGCGAGAGCGATCCGCTGACCGTCCGCAGGAGTTGGCACGGGGACGGCCTGGAAGACTCCCGGACGGTCCTCCAGCGGCCCGGCGGCCCCGAACAGGACCCGCGCGAGGTCATCGACGCCGAGGACCTGGCGCTCTACCGGCCGTTCCTCTCGTACAGCGAGCTCGGCGCGATGATCAACGGGCGGATGAGCGCCCTGCACGACGCGCTCGCGCAGATCCTCGGCCTGGACCTGCTCGGCGACGCCGACAACGAAGCCCGCGCCCGCGCGAAGAAACTCACCGACACCGTCACGGGAGCCGGTGACCTGATCCGCGCCGTGAGCGCCGAACTCTCACAGTCGGACGACCCGCGGGCCGCCGAGGCCGTGGCGGCGCTGAGCGGACGCCGGCCGGACCTCGACCGGTTACGCGGGCTGCTGAAGGGCCAGGTCGCGACCGACGGCACCGAGCTGGCCCGCCTGCGCCGCCTCGCCGGCCTCGAAGGACCCGACCCGCGCGAGGCCGCGGTCGCGGCAGCCCGGCTCCGGGAGGCCGCCGCCGTTGCCGAGGACGCGCGTTTCACCACCGCCGAGGACGCCCGACAGCTGATCGGACTGCTGGAGCGCGCCCTGGACCACCGCCGCCGCCACCCGCGGTCCGCCGACTGCCCCGTGTGCGGCGGCGAAAGCCGCCTCGACGAGGACTGGTCCGTGCACGCCCGGGACCAGGTCGAACGGCTCCGGCGGGAGGCGGCCGAGGCGCAGACCGCCCGTGAGGACCTGGCGGCCGCGGTGCGAGCCGTACACGACCTGGTGCAGCCGGTTCCGGGCTGGCTCCAGGGCGACGCTTCGCCCCTCACCTCCCTCTGGTACGAATGGGCCGCCTGCCGGGGCCTCGCCGATCCACATGAACTCGCGGACCGGACCGAGCGCGTGGCGGCCGCGCTGGCCGACGCCTGCCGACAGCTGAGCGAGGAGGCCGCGGACCGGATCGCAGAGCAGGACGGCCGGTGGCAGCCCCTTGCCCTGCGCCTCGCCGAATGCCTCCGCGAGGCGGAGAGGGCGGAGGCCGCCCGTCCGCTCGTCAAGCAGATCAAGGACGGCCGGGCGTGGCTGAGGAAGGTCACCGACGAACTGCGAGAGGAACGGCTCCGGCCCTTCGCCGACCAGTCGCAGACCATCTGGAAACTGCTGTGCGAACGCAGCAGCGTCTCGCTCGGCCCGATCAGCCTCGCGGGCACCGCCAACGCGCGCAAGGTCGTCCTCGACGCCTCCGTGGACACGATCGACGCGCCCGCCTTCGGCGTGATGAGCCAGGGCGAACTCCACTCGCTCGCGCTCTCCCTGTTCCTCCCGCGCGCCACGCACCGCGGCAGCCCCTTCGGCTTCCTCGTGATCGACGACCCCGTACAGTCCATGGACCCGGAGAAGGTCGAAGGGCTCGCCCGCGTCCTCCAACTCCACTCCCAGCACCGCCAAGTGGTCGTCTTCACCCACGACACCCGCCTCCAGCAGGCCATCCACCGGCTGCGCGTCCCCGCGACGATCATGCAGGTCTCCCGGCAGACCGACTCCGTCGTACGGGTCACCCGGACCGACGACCCCGTCACCCTCGCGCTCGGCGAGGCCCGGGCCGTGGCCAGTGACCGCAACGTGCCGCAGGACGTCGCCGACCGGGTGCTGCCCCAGATGTGCCGGGGAGCGCTGGAAGCGGCGTACCTGGAGCCCGCGCGGCGCCGGCTGCGGGCCGACGGCCACAGCCACGACGACGTCGAGGCGAGGATCGCCAGGACGCACAAGCTCACCGAGCTGGCCGCCCTCGCCTTCTACGACAGCGCGATGGCACCGGCCGAGGTGCTCGCCGCGGTCGCCCAGGACCACGGGCCGTGGGCGCGCACCCTGATCGAGCGGTGCAACGCGGGCGCCCACCAGGCTCCCGCCCCGTCCGCCGCCCCCATGGACCTGGTCCGCGAGACCGAGCGCCTCGCCAGGGCGGTGCAGCGCCGGTGACCCGCTCCCCCCACGACCTCGTGGCCGCCGCCGACCGCCTCCTCACGCCCCCGCCCGGCACCCTGACCACGCTCACGCCGGGACTGCGCGCCCGCGCCGCGGCCGCACTGCTGCGCCTCGCCCTGGACGAGGCCATGGACGACTTCTGGCGGAGCGTCAGCCCGCGCATGGTCCACAGCAGGGGCCGCACCAAGGCGCTCTGCCTGGACTGGTACGTGAGCCCCTCGGTGGCCCGCCAGTGGTACGTCGTCTGGTCGGCCCTCAGCGCCGCCTGCCACCACCACACCTACGAACTGCCCCCCACCCCGGCCGAGGTGCGGGCGTGGCACGCGGACGTCGCGGAACTCCTGCGATCGATGCCGCCCGCTCCCGATTCCGCTTCAGCTCCGGCTCCCAGCAGGCCGTGACCCCCGTACGGAAGGAACCGCGCCACGTGGACACCCGCCGCTACCGCATGGTCGTCACCAGCGGACTCGACTACGTAGGAACCGGAGCCCAGGTCGACGACCGGCTGCGGAGCTGGCTGAAGGAACCGCCGAAGACGTACGACATCGACGCGTTCGCCGAAGGGCGCAACGAGATAGCCCGCGGTGTGACCCTCGACCACGACTCCGCGACCGGGACGTCAGGAGCCTACGGACGCTGGCGGCTCCGCGAGACCACCCCCGACGGCACCTGGCAGACGACCGTGGTGATCCGCCAGACCGGAGCCGGACCGACCTGGGTCCAGCTGGACGTGGAGCACCTCCCCGACGACCCCGACGCGCTCCCCGTACCGGCCAAGACGCCGCGGCTCGCCGGGAGCCTGCTCGACGTACTCCAGGCGCGCGACGGGCTCGCCGACGTGACGCGGATGCCGCAGGTCATCGAGGTCGACGACGTCGACTGCGTCATAGACGAGCTGTGCGACGACGGGCGGCGCCTGCCCGTCGTCGTGGCCAGCACCCCTAACGGCGTGGACTTCGAAGCCTGGCTGGAACGCACCGTGGACCCGCTCGTCCGCCCGCTGGCCGGCCTGGCCATCCTCTACGTCCTCGCGCCCGAGGCCGAGCCGCACTTCAACCGGGCCCTGGAGTACCACCAGGTCTTCGCCGGCGGGATCCGCACCTACCTGCCGGGAGTGGACCCGGCCTGGGCGGCCGACGGCCAGCGCCACCGCGTGATGTCCCGCAGGGCCGTCGTCGAGAGCCCGCAGCGGGCCCGCCGCCTCCTCGCCCAGCTCCCGCAGAGTCTGGCGACGCACGCCCCGCTGCCGACGGAACTCGACTCCGTCCCCGTCCTGCGTGCCCGGACCAAGGAAGGCGTCGGGACGTCCGAGCTGCAGCGGCTGAGGGACGAGAACCACGCCCTCTTCGAAATCCTGGAGGAGGCGGGACGCGAACAGAGGGTCCGGGCGGACGAGATCCGCGACCTGAAGCAGGAACTGCAGCAGGCACGGCGGGGCGAGTCGATGCTGGCCGTCGAGTACGACGATCAGTACCGGGAGCTCCAGGGTGCCAAGGCCCAGGTGCGGGTGCTCCAGAACCGGCTCCTCGTACTCAACGCCGGCGAGGCCGCGTACGCACCGGTCGAACCCGGCCCCGCGGAACCCGCGTCCTTCGCCGAGATCCTCGGCCGGATCGACGCGATGCCCCACGTCCACTTCACCGGCGCCCGCAAGGTCACCCTGGAACTGGACGACCAGGCGTACGGCTCGTCCTGGGGGCGCATGACCTGGGACGCCCTGCTGGCGCTCCGGGACTACGCCGACGCCGCGGCCGGCGGGGAGACCTCGCGGGACTTCAAGCAGTGGTGCGAGGACGTGCCCGACGGCAAGCACGCCATCTCGCCGCGGAAGATCGTGCGGGACGAGTCGAAGTCGGTGAAGACCAAGACCGACTGGCGCAGGGAACGGACCTTCCCCGTGCCGGTGGACGTCGACCCCACCCGCAAGGTCTTCATGGGCGCGCACATCAGGATCGGCGGCGGCAACACGGTAGCCCCGCGCCTGCACTACTACGACGCTTCCTGCACCACCCACGGCATCTTCATCGGCTACATAGGCCCGCACCTCACCAACACACTCACCTGACGGCCCCGACGGCGCGCTCCCGCTGCGTGTGCTCGTCGACGCTCTCGATGAGTTCACGCAGGGACCAGGGCGCGCCGCGCCTGCGTGGTGGGCCCGACGGCGCGATCGAACAAGCTCAAGGTGCGGCCCAGTTGCCAGGTCGACGACCCCGCCCAGCCGCCACGCGCGGCGTCCAGGGACGCGTCCGGCCAGGCCGTGCCTGGATACGCGAAGACCCCGTCTCAGCGAAGGCGCTGATGGCGGGGTCTTTGGGCACTTCCTGCGAAGTGCCCCCGGCAGGATTCGAACCTGCGCACACGGCTCCGGAGGCCGTTGCTCTATCCCCTGAGCTACGGGGGCGTGTCGTTCGCTGTGCGGCGACGGGTTGAACACTACCAGCTTCCATGGGGTGATCAGGAACTGGTTTGCGGGGGAGAGGGGGGTGGGTCGCCCGGAGGGGGTGGAAGTGGCAAAAACGCGGACGCGGGGGCCCGGGCCGACCTACTCTCGAGTTGTGTCAGGCGTCTCGGGCCGGGTGCTTGTTGTCGACGACAACAAGGTCATCCGGCAGTTGATCAAGGTCAATCTCGAGCTGGAGGGCTTCGAGGTCGTGACCGCGAACGATGGTGCCGAGTGTCTGGATGTCGTCCACCACGTGCGTCCTGATGTGATCACCCTTGATGTGGTCATGCCCCGGCTGGACGGGTTCGGGACCGCTGCGCAGTTGCGGTCCGACCCACGGACCAGGGACGTCCCGGTCGCGATCGTGAGCGCCTGCACGCAGCACGAGGTGGAGGCCGGGATCACGGCCGGCGTGGACGCCTTCGTCGCGAAGCCCTTCGAGCCCGCCGAGCTGGTGCTGGTCGTACGACGGCTGATCGAGGGGAAGGACCGGCGCGACGGGTGGAAAGGGGCTCCCGCCGGGAGGGGGAGGGGCTGATCCCGTTGCCCGTATTTCACATGGCGAAACCCTTCGCGTGATGGCAGGCCGTCTCCCCTAGGCTGGGTCCCGTGAAGCCCGCCGACCTCCCCCGTACCGTCGTACGCGCCGTGCGCTGCGCCGTCGAGGACGGGGAGCTGGCCATCGGTGCGGCCGTGCCCGAGCGGGTCGTCGTGGAGCGGACCCGGCCCGGTGGGGTGGGGGAGTACGCCAGCCCCGTCGCCTTCCAGGTCGCGAAGGGCGCCCGGATGCGCCCCGTTGATGTTGCGGACGTGCTCGCGCGACGGCTCGGCGCGGAAGCGGGGATCGAGCGCGTCGAGGTCACCGGCCCGGGTTTCATCAACTTCGTGCTGCCGCCCCTGTCCGCCCCCCTGATCGTCCAGGGAGTACGGGGTGTGGCGGCAGTCGGGTTCCCGCGCCTCGACCCCGCCCCGGCCGGGTTGCGGGAGCGGGTCGTGCACGAGGCCGTCGCCCGGCTCGTACACGACGCCGAGTGCGCCGTCCCGCACGTCGCACCCGTCCCGAACGCCGCACCCGTCGCCAAGCGGGACGGGGACGTCATCGCGCGGTTCGGGGCCGATGCCGCCCGCTGGGCCATGCTCACCGTGCCGGCCCGCGAGACCCCCGAATTCTCCGGCCTGCTGCTCGTACAGGGTGAGGAGAGCGAGTTCTTCCGGGTGCGGTACGCCGTCACGCGCAGCCGCGCCCTGCTCCGCAACGCCGAGCAGCTGGGCTTCGGTCCCGTCGTCGGCGAGGTGGACGCACCCGCCCTGCTGCGCGTCCTCGCCGACCACCCGCTCGTCCTCGAAGCCGCTGCCCATCACCGCGCCCCCGAGCGGCTCACCCGGCACCTCGTCGAGCTGGCGGACGCGCTGCTCGACTTCCAGTACCGCGTACTTCCCCAGGGGGACGAGAAACCCTTGGCCGCCCACCGTGCCCGGCTGGCTCTTGCCGAAGCCGCCGGGACGGTGCTGGCCGGCGGCCTGGCCCTCCTCGGCATAGACGCACCGACACGCCTGTGACCCGCGAAGAGAGATACCGATGAGCCGTTCCGCGCACCCCGCCGGGCCCCGCCACGCCGACGTCCTGCCCGAGGGGCACTACTCCCCGCCGCCCGCAGACCTCAACGCCCTCGACGAGAAGGTCTGGGCCCGTACCGTCACGCGTGACAGCGAGGGCGTCGCCAGTGTCGGCGGGATCGAAGTCACCAAGCTGGCCGAGGAGTTCGGGACGCCCGCCTACTTCCTCGACGAGGAGGACTTCCGGGCGCGGTGCCGGGCCTGGGCGCACGCCTTCGGCAAGGACGCCGACGTCTTCTACGCCGGGAAGGCGTTCCTCTCCAAGGCCGTCGTGAAGTGGCTGAAGGAGGAAGGGCTGAATCTCGACGTGTGCTCCGGTGGGGAGCTGGCCACCGCGCTCGCCGCCGGGATGCCCGCCTCGCGGATCGCCTTCCACGGCAACAACAAGTCCGAGAGCGAGATCACCCGCGCCGTCGAGGCCGGTGTGGGACGCATCGTGCTCGACTCCTTCCAGGAGATCGCCCGCGTCGCGCACATCGCCCGTGAGCTGGGCGTACGCCAGCCCGTCCAGATCCGCGTCACCGTCGGTGTCGAGGCGCACACCCACGAGTTCATCGCCACCGCCCACGAGGACCAGAAGTTCGGCATCGCCGTGGCCGACGGATCGGCCGCCGAGGCCGTACGGCGCGCCCTCGGTCACGACAGCCTCGAGCTGCTCGGCGTCCACTCCCACATCGGCTCGCAGATCTTCGACATGGCCGGCTTCGAGGTCTCCGCCAAGCGCGTCGTGCGGCTGCTGGCCTCCGTACGCGACGA
This sequence comes from Streptomyces sp. NPDC006463, assembly GCF_042870715.1. Taxonomy (NCBI): domain Bacteria; kingdom Bacillati; phylum Actinomycetota; class Actinomycetes; order Kitasatosporales; family Streptomycetaceae; genus Streptomyces; species Streptomyces sp. NPDC006463. Next base: position 27,116 of record NZ_JBIAHP010000028.1, read on the forward strand.
GCACGGCGTCGAGCTTCCCGAGATCGACCTCGGCGGCGGCCTCGGCATCGCCTACACCTCCGGCGACGACCCGAGCGAGCCGCACGAGATCGCCAAGGCGCTCACCGAGATCGTGGCCCGTGAGTGCGAGGCCGCGGGCCTGGCCGCCCCGCGCATCTCCGTCGAGCCCGGCCGCGCCATCGTCGGCCCCACCGCCTTCACCCTCTACGAGGTCGGCACCATCAAGCCGCTCGACGGGCTCCGTACGTACGTGAGCGTCGACGGCGGGATGTCCGACAACATCCGGACGGCCCTCTACGACGCCGAGTACTCCGTCGCGCTCGTCTCCCGCACCTCCGAGGCCGAGCCGATGCTCGTCCGCGTCGTCGGCAAGCACTGCGAGAGCGGCGACATCGTGGTCAAGGACGCCTTCCTCCCCGCCGACCTCGCCCCCGGTGACCTCCTCGCTGTCCCCGCCACCGGCGCGTACTGCCGGTCCATGGCCAGCAACTACAACCACGCGCTCCGCCCGCCCGTCGTCGCCGTGCGCGACGGGCAGGCCCGCGTGATCGTCCGCCGCGAGACGGAGGAAGATCTCCTGCGTCTCGACCTCGGATGATGAAATAGACATCTCACTCAATGGACCGAGGGTGGAAACTGCTGTCCATTGAGTGAGACTGGTTCTCACCCCGCACGCAAGCCGCGCACGGGGTACTGATGGAAGATCGAAAGGCGTAGGTCGATGATGCGTACGCGTCCGCTGAAGGTGGCGCTGCTGGGCTGTGGAGTGGTCGGCTCGGAAGTGGCTCGCATCATGACGACGCACGCCGACGACCTCACGCAGAGGATCGGCGCGCCCGTCGAGCTCGCCGGTGTGGCCGTACGGCGGCCCTCGAAGGTGCGCGAGGGCATCGACCCCGCGCTCGTCACCACCGACGCCACCGCCCTCCTCAAACGGGGCGACATCGACATCGCCATCGAGGTCATCGGCGGCATCGAGCCCGCCCGTACGCTCATCACCACCGCCTTCGAGAACGGCATCTCCGTCGTCTCCGCGAACAAGGCGCTGCTCGCCCAGGACGGCGCCGCGCTGCACGCCGCCGCGGAGCAGCACGGGCTGGACCTCTACTACGAGGCCGCCGTCGCCGGCGCCATTCCGCTGGTCCGTCCGATGCGCGAGTCCCTCGCGGGCGACAAGATCAACCGCGTAATGGGCATCGTCAACGGCACGACGAACTTCATCCTCGACAAGATGGACTCCACCGGCGCCGGCTACCAGGAGGCGCTCGACGAGGCCACGGCCCTCGGGTACGCCGAGGCCGACCCCACGGCCGACGTCGAGGGCTACGACGCCGCCGCCAAGGCCGCGATCCTGGCCGGCATCGCCTTCCACACCCGGGTCCGCCTCGACGACGTGTACCGCGAGGGCATGACCGAGGTCAGCGCCGCCGACTTCGCCTCCGCCAAGCGCATGGGCTGCACCATCAAGCTCCTGGCGATCCTGGAGCGGGCCGCCGACGGGGAGTCGGTGACGGCGCGCGTGCATCCCGCGATGATTCCGCTCAGCCACCCGCTCGCCTCCGTCCGAGAGGCGTACAACGCGGTCTTCGTCGAGGCCGAGGCCGCGGGTCGGCTCATGTTCTACGGGCCCGGCGCGGGCGGTTCTCCGACCGCGTCCGCGGTCCTCGGCGACCTCGTCGCCGTCTGCCGCAACAAGCTCGCCGAGGCAACGGGGCCGGGCGAGTCGGCGTACACCCAGCTGCCGGTCAGCCCCATGGGGGACGTCGTCACCCGCTACCACATCAGCCTCGATGTGGCGGACAAGCCGGGCGTCCTCGCCCAGGTGGCGACCACCTTCGCGGAGCACGGTGTCTCCATCGACACCGTCCGTCAGCAGGGAAAGGACGGCGAGGCCTCCCTCGTCGTCGTCACCCACCGCGCACCCGACGCCGCCCTCTCCGGGACCGTCGAGGCGCTGCGGAAGCTCGACACCGTGCGCGGTGTCGCCAGCATCATGCGTGTTGAAGGGGAGTAAGGGCCCATGAGCAGCAATCGCACCCACCAGTGGCGCGGCATCATCGAGGAGTACCGGGACCGCCTGCCGGTGACGGACGCCACTCCCGTGGTCACGCTCCGCGAGGGCGGCACTCCTCTCGTTCCCGCGCAGGTGCTCTCCGAGCGCACCGGCTGCGAGGTCCACCTCAAGGTCGAGGGCGCGAACCCCACCGGGTCCTTCAAGGACCGCGGCATGACCATGGCGATCAGCAAGGCCAAGGAGGAGGGTGCGCAGGCCGTCATCTGCGCCTCCACCGGCAACACCTCGGCCTCCGCCGCCGCTTACGCGGTGCGCGCCGGGATGGTCTCCGCGGTGCTCGTGCCCCGCGGCAAGATCGCGCTCGGCAAAATGGGCCAGGCCCTCGTGCACGGCGCCAAGATCCTGCAGGTGGACGGCAATTTCGACGACTGCCTGGACCTGGCCCGCGCGCTCTCCGACAACTACCCGGTCGCGCTGGTCAATTCGGTCAACCCGGTGCGCATCGAGGGTCAGAAGACGGCCGCGTTCGAGATCGTCGACGCGCTCGGTGACGCACCCGACATCCACGTGCTGCCCGTCGGCAACGCCGGCAACATCACCGCGTACTGGAGGGGGTTCAAGGAGTACAAGGCCGACGGCCTGGCCTCCCGTACGCCCCGCGTGTGGGGTTTCCAGGCCTCCGGCTCCGCGCCGATCGTGCGCGGAGAGGTCGTCAAGGAGCCGCACACCATCGCCACCGCGATCCGCATCGGCAACCCGGCGTCCTGGGACTACGCCCTGCAGGCGCGCGACGAGTCGGGCGGCTTCATCGACGAGGTGACCGATCGTCAGATCCTGGCCGCCTACCGGCTGTTGGCCGCCCAGGAGGGTGTCTTCGTCGAGCCCGCCTCGGCCGCCTCCGTGGCCGGTCTGCTCAAGGCCGCCGAGCTGGGCCTCGTCGACCCGGGTCAGAAGATCGTATGCACCGTCACCGGCAACGGCCTCAAGGACCCCGACTGGGCGGTCGCGGGCGCTCCGCAGCCCGTCACCGTCCCGGTGGACGCCGAAGCCGCGGCCGTCCGCCTCGGCCTGGTCTGAGCCCGGTTCCGGCCGGAAATTCCCGGGCCGAGGTCCGCCGCGCCGGTCCTGCGCACCACCCGAGAGCCGGGTTCCGGAGGGCTCATGAGCCCTCCGGAACCCGGCAACTCGCCCCGTACGACAACAAAAGTGTGGCCGAATTCCATCGAAGTCAGCCGACGCGCGCGACACGCATCGTGCGCCTCCCGTGCGCCCTATGTCGCGAGAGAACCTTCCTTCGATAGGCTGTACTTACATCCGCCACCGCGCATATGACTGCGGTGCTGCCCACAGGGCCTTCGGGTGTCGTACGTTCTCCAGTACATTCGCAGCGAGCCAGCGAAGAGCGAAGATCTCGCACAGTCACAAGGAGTGTCATCGGACGATGGCCGGTCCAGCGTTCCGCGCCGCCGCCGTACGGGTGCGCGTCCCCGCCAGCAGTGCCAATCTCGGCCCGGGCTTCGACGCCCTGGGCCTGGCCCTGGGGCTCTACGACGACGTAGTCGTCCGGGTGGCCGACTCCGGCCTGAACATCGACATCGCGGGTGAGGGCGCCGACACCCTCCCGCGGGACGAGAGCCACCTGCTCGTACGCTCCATGCGCACCGCCTTCGACCTGCTGGGCGGGCAGCCGCGCGGCCTTGAGGTCGTCTGCGCCAACCGCATCCCGCACGGCCGGGGCCTCGGCTCCTCCTCCGCGGCCATCTGCGCCGGCATCGTCGCCGCCCGCGCCGTGACCATAGGCGGAGAGGCGAGGCTCGACGACGCGGCCCTGCTGGAGCTCGCCACCGAGATCGAGGGCCACCCCGACAACGTCGCCGCCTGTCTGCTCGGCGGCTTCACCCTGGCCTGGATGGACGGGGGCAGCGCCAAGGCGATCCGGATGGAGCCCGCCGATTCCATCGTTCCGGTGGTCTTCGTCCCCTCCAAGCCCGTCCTCACGGAGACCGCGCGCGGCCTGCTGCCGCGCACCGTCCCGCACGTGGACGCGGCCGTCAACGCAGGTCGCGCGGGACTGCTCGTGGAGGCCCTGACCAGGCGTCCCGAGCTCTTGCTGCCGGCCACCGAAGACCGGCTCCACCAGGAGTACCGGTCCCCGGCGATGCCCGAGAGCGTCGCACTGGTGAACCGGCTGCGGGCGGACGGCATCCCCGCGGTCATCTCCGGCGCGGGCCCCACGGTCCTCGCGCTGGTCGACAACGGCGCGGCCGACAAGGTCGCGCAGCTCGCGGGCGAGGGGTGGGCGGCGAACCGGCTCGCACTCGACGCCGCGGGCGCGAGCGTACTTCCGCTGGGCACCCAGGGCGGCTGAGTCAGAGCCGGTCAGGGGCGGGCGGCCAGGGCAGGCCGCCCGTACGGAAGGGCGCGATTGCCGGTGATTGAGAGGGGGAATATCTGTTGGATCCGGTAGTGTTACTCTCAAGTGCGTATCCGAAGCCGCCATGGCTCGGTGCTCAGTGTCCCCATCCGGGACCACCTTTCTTCCGGGAGCCTCCCCGACTGCTTTGATCACTTCCAGCAGTTTCGAGCACGCTCCGGAATCGGCGTGACATTCCCACGCTTCCAGCTCGGGGGCTTCTCGCCGGAACCACCCATGCACATTTCTTCCGCCGTATCTCTACCGGCGGACCACCGCCCCGGCTGCGGTCCATGACCCATCAGGAAATGGACTGTTGTCGGACAGCACAACCGGTCGCCGAGCCAGACAGGCCGACGTCCGCTCCAGGGAAGGACCCTTCGTGAGCGACACCACCGATCTGATGGGCGCTGCCGACACATCTGTCGACACCAGTGCCCCCGCCGCGGGCGCCGCACCCAAGCGTCGCCGCACCGGCACCGGCCTTGACGGCATGGTCCTGGCCGAGCTGCAGCAGGTCGCGTCGGGCCTCGGCATCAGGGGCACCGCGCGGATGCGCAAGAGCCAGCTGATCGAGGTCATCAAGGAGACGCAGGCGGGCGGCGCGGGTGCGTCCAAGGCCGCCTCCTCCGCCGCGGGTGCCACCGACACCGCCGAGGCCAAGCCGAAGCGCCGTGCCACCAGCAAGGCCCGTACGGGTGAGGCCGCCGCCGAGGCGCCCGCCGAGAAGCCTGCCGCGCAGGCGCAGATCGACATCCCGGGGCAGCCGGCCAGTGACGACGCCCCGGTCGGCGAGCGCCGCCGCCGTCGGGCCACCGCCCCCTCCGGCAGCCCGGAGGCCTCGGCCCCCGTCGCCGTGCAGGTCGAGCAGAAGACCGAGACCGTCAAGGCCGAGGCCGCTACCGCGACCGCCACCGCGCCGCAGACGGACGTGAAGGCCGAGGCCGCCACGGCCGTCTCCGCCCCCGCGCAGGACGGCGAGGGCCGCGGCCGTCGCGACCGCCGTGACCGTGCCGAGCGCGGCGACCGCCAGCGTGACCGCCGCGACCGCGGTGCGAAGGCCGACGAGCAGGGTCAGGGCGGCCAGGGCCAGCAGGGCCAGGGCGCGCAGGCCGGCGGCCGTCAGGACCGCGCCGACCGCCAGCAGCAGGGCGGCGGCCGTCAGGACCGCGCCGACCGCCAGCAGCAGGGCGGCGGCCGTCAGGACCGCCAGGACACCGGTCCGCAGGACGACTTCGACGACGAGAGCGGCCGCCGTGGCCGTCGCGGCCGCTACCGCGACCGCCGTGGCCGTCGTGGCCGCGACGAGTTCGCCCCGAACGAGCCGCAGGTCGCCGACGACGATGTGCTGATCCCCGTCGCGGGCATCCTCGACATCCTCGACAACTACGCGTTCATCCGGACCTCGGGCTACCTGCCCGGCCCCAACGACGTGTACGTCTCCCTCGCCCAGGTCCGCAAGGCGGGTCTGCGCAAGGGTGACCACACCACGGGTGCCGTGCGCCAGCCCAAGGACGGCGAGCGCCGCGAGAAGTTCAACGCCCTGGTCCGGCTCGACTCGGTGAACGGCATGGCGCCCGAATCCGGCCGCGGCCGACCGGAGTTCCAGAAGCTGACCCCGCTCTACCCGCAGGACCGGCTCCGCCTGGAGACCGACCCGGGCGTGCTGACGACCCGCATCATCGACCTCGTGTCGCCGATCGGCAAGGGTCAGCGAGGCCTGATCGTGGCCCCGCCGAAGACCGGTAAGACCATGATCATGCAGGCGATCGCCAACGCGATCACCACCAACAACCCCGAGTGCCACCTGATGGTCGTCCTGGTCGACGAGCGTCCGGAAGAGGTCACCGACATGCAGCGGTCGGTCAAGGGCGAGGTCATCTCCTCGACCTTCGACCGCCCGGCCGAGGACCACACCACCGTCGCCGAGCTGGCCATCGAGCGCGCCAAGCGTCTCGTCGAGCTGGGTCACGACGTGGTCGTCCTGCTGGACTCCATTACCCGTCTGGGCCGCGCGTACAACCTCGCGGCGCCCGCCTCCGGCCGCATCCTGTCCGGTGGTGTCGACTCGACCGCGCTGTACCCGCCGAAGCGCTTCTTCGGTGCCGCGCGCAACATCGAGGACGGCGGCTCGCTGACCATCCTGGCCACCGCGCTGGTCGACACCGGCTCGCGCATGGACGAGGTGATCTTCGAGGAGTTCAAGGGCACCGGCAACATGGAGCTCAAGCTCGACCGCAAGCTCGCAGACAAGCGCATCTTCCCGGCTGTCGACGTCGACCCGTCGGGCACCCGCAAGGAGGAGATCCTCCTCAACGCGGAGGAGCTCGCCATCGTCTGGAAGCTGCGCCGGGTGCTGCACGCGCTCGACTCGCAGCAGGCGATCGAGCTGCTCCTCGACAAGATGAAGCAGACGAAGTCGAACGCCGAGTTCCTGATGCAGATCGCGAAGACGACTCCGTCGGGCAAGAACGACGACTGACCCGCTTCACGGCATCACCACAGCCGCCCCCGCCGCACCCGCGGCGGGGGCGGCTGTGCTCTTGCGCACACCCCGTCCCGTGCTCCGGCCCCGTGGAACCCCGGAGGGCGCCCGGCCGTCTGTGTCAGGGGACCGCACGGTTACCGCGGCCTCAGACGACCCGGGGAAACGGACTCAGGACCGAGGAGAGCATGAGCGACGACAGCACGGGCAGCGGCCGGCGCGCCGCGAGCAGGCGCCGACGGAAACCGCCGAAGCGCCGCAGAGCCCTCGTCATCGCCGCGTGGAGCGCCGCGGGCGTGGTCCTGGTGGGCGGGGCGGGGCTCGGCTACTTCTACTTCAAGCTCAACGGCAACCTGAAGACCGTCGACATCGACCAGGCGCTCGGTGCCGACCGCCCGCAGAACGTCGACAACGGCTCCATGGACATCCTGGTGCTGGGCTCCGACTCCCGAGGCGGCGCCAACGGCGAGTACGGCCGGGACGACGGCGGCTCCGCCCGTTCCGACACCGCGATGATCGTCCACCTCTACGAGGGCCACCAGAAGGCCAGCGTCATATCGATCCCGCGCGACACCATGACCGCCCGCCCCGCTTGCCCCACGGGCAAGGGGAAGACCGACCCCGGCGGAACGCGCAGGCAGTTCAACGAGGCGTACACCGTCGGCGGGGCGGCCTGCGCGGTCAAGACCGTCGAGAAGATGTCCGGCATCCGCATGGACCACTACATCGAGGTCGACTTCACGGGCTTCAAGAAGATCATCGACACCCTCGGCGGCGTGGACGTGAACATCACGAAGCCGATCAAGGACGGGTCCAGTCACCTCGAACTCGCGGCAGGCCCGAACAAGCTCAACGGCGAGCAGGCCCTCGGCCTCGTCCGTACCCGCAAGAGCGTCGGCGACGGCAGCGACCTCGGCCGAATACAGCTCCAGCAGGCCTTCATCAAGGCGCTGATCAAGCAGGTGAAGGGCATCGGCCTGTTCGACAACCCCAAGCGGCTGCTCGACCTCGCCGACACCGGCACCAAGGCGCTCACCACCGACAAGGCGCTCGGCGATGTGAAGTCGCTCATGGGCTTCGCCCAGAGCCTCCAGGGCATCGACGCCCAGAACATGCAGATGATCACGCTGCCGGTGACCGCGGACCCGCTCGATTCCGACCGCGTGGCGCCGCTGACCAAGCAGTCCAAGATGGTCTGGGACGCCCTGCTCGCCGACCAGCCCGTCCCTGCGGAGGCCACCGAGAACTCGATGGGCGACAAGGGCACCGTCGGCGGGATCGTCCAGTAGCGCCCCTGTCCACACGGACTGCGCGACGGCTGCGAGCCGGTCCGGAATAGATGCCGGTCCCTCTCCGTTGAGGGAGGCGTCCTCAGAATTTTGACAGGCAGCCCGGTACTGGCAGACTGGTCTGTCGGCCCCGGTTCACGCAGCGCGCAATTCGGCTCCTGCGACCCGGCGCCCTCCCGAATCTAGGAGACACCTTGAAGAGCGAGATCCACCCCGAGTACGTCGAGACCCAGGTCAGCTGCACCTGTGGCGCGTCGTTCACCACCCGTAGCACCCTCACCGAGGGCACCATCCGTGCCGAGGTCTGCTCCGAGTGCCACCCGTTCTACACGGGCAAGCAGAAGATCCTCGACACCGGTGGCCGCGTGGCCCGCTTCGAGGCTCGTTTCGGCAAGGGTGCGGCCAAGAAGTAGCGCGACCCAGGCGCCGGTTTCCGGCCGCTCCCTGTCCACTCGGGGGCGGCCGGACCGGCGCCTTTGTCGTCGTCTAGCCCGTAACCCAAGCCCGTGCGGTCCCATCGCACTTTCACACCAGGAGTACCCCGATGTTCGAGGCGGTCGAGGAACTGATCGGCGAGCACGCCGATCTTGAGAAGAAGCTCGCCGACCCTTCGGTCCACTCCGATCAGGCCAACGCCCGCAAGCTGAACAAGCGCTACGCGGAGCTGACCCCGATCGTTGCGACCTTCCGTGCCTGGAAGCAGTCGGCCGAGGACATCGAAACGGCCAAGGAGTTCGCGGCGGACGACCCGGACTTCGCCGCCGAGGTCAAGGAGCTGACCCAGCAGCGCGAGGAGCTCACCGAGAAGCTCCGCCTGCTCCTGGTCCCGCGCGACCCCAGCGACGACAAGGACGTGCTCCTGGAGGTCAAGGCGGGCGCGGGCGGCGACGAGTCGGCCCTGTTCGCCGGCGACCTGCTGCGCATGTACCTGCGCTACGCCGAGCGCGTGGGCTGGAAGACCGAGATCATCGACGCCACCGAGTCCGAGCTCGGCGGCTACAAGGACGTCCAGGTCTCCGTCCGCACCAAGGGCGGCAACGGCGCCACCGAGCCCGGCCAGGGCGTGTGGGCCCGCCTGAAGTACGAGGGCGGCGTGCACCGCGTCCAGCGCGTTCCGGCCACCGAGTCGCAGGGCCGCATCCACACCTCCGCCGCCGGCGTGCTCGTCACCCCGGAGGCCGAGGAGGTCGAGGTCGAGATCAACATGAACGACCTCCGCATCGACGTGTACCGCTCGTCGGGCCCCGGCGGCCAGTCCGTCAACACCACCGACTCGGCCGTGCGCATCACGCACATCCCGACCGGTGTGGTCGCCTCCTGCCAGAACGAGAAGAGCCAGCTCCAGAACAAGGAGCAGGCGATGCGCATCCTGCGCTCGCGTCTGCTGGCCGCCGCCCAGGAAGCCGCCGAACAGGAGGCCTCCGACGTGCGCCGCAGCCAGGTGCGCAGCGTGGACCGCTCCGAGAAGATCCGTACGTACAACTTCCCGGAAAACCGGATCTCGGACCACCGGACCGGCTTCAAGGCGTACAACTTGGACCAGGTGCTCGACGGGGACCTCGACCCGGTCATCCAGGCCTGCGTCGACACGGACTCCGCCGCGAAGCTCGCGGCCGCGCACTGACCCCTGCCTGACCTGCCTGCCCCCGCTTCACCCCGTACGACAGCAGCCCGGAGGACCAGCGTGAACTTGCTGCTTGCCGAGGTGGCCCAGGCCACCCAGCGGCTGGCCGCCGCCGGCGTGCCCTCACCGCGCTTCGACGCGGAGGAGCTCGCGGCCTTCGTGCACGGCGTCAAGCGGGGGGAACTGCACCACGTCAAGGACGCGGACTTCGACGCCCGCTACTGGGAGGCCGTCGCCCGCCGCGAGGCGCGCGAGCCGCTCCAGCACATCACCGGCCGCGCCTTCTTCCGGTACCTGGAGCTCCAGGTCGGGCCCGGGGTCTTCGTCCCGCGGCCCGAGACCGAGTCGGTCGTGGACTGGGCCATACACGCCGTCCGGGCTATGGACGTCGTCGAGCCGATGATCGTCGACCTGTGCAGCGGTTCCGGCGCGATCGCGCTGGCCATGGCGCAGGAGGTGCCGCGCTCGCGCGTGCACGCGGTCGAGCTGTCCGAGGACGCCCTGCGGTGGACCCGCAAGAACGCCGAGGGCTCCCGGGTCACCGTCCACCAGGGTGACGCGCTGAGCGCCCTGCCCGAGCTCGACGGCCAGGTCGACCTGGTCATCTCCAACCCGCCGTACATCCCGCTCACCGAGTGGGAGTACGTGGCCCCCGAGGCCCGCGACCACGACCCGGAGATGGCCCTGTTCTCCGGCGAGGACGGCCTCGACACCATCCGCGGCATCGAGCGCACCGCGCACCGGCTGCTGCGGCCCGGCGGCATCGTCGTCATCGAGCACGCCGACACCCAGGGCGGCCAGGTCCCGTGGATCTTCGCCGACGAACGGGGCTGGGCCGATGCCGCCGACCACCCCGACCTGAACAACCGCCCCCGCTTCGCCACCGCCCGCAAGGCCCTGCCGTGACGCTTGCGAGCTACCCCGCCACCCCCCTGCTGCACGAGGAGTCCCGCTGATGGCCCGGCGATACGACTGCAACGACGCGACGGACCGCAAGACGGGTCTGCGTGAAGCCGCATCCGCCGTGCGCCGCGGCGAGCTCGTCGTGCTGCCCACCGACACCCTCTACGGGATCGGCGCGGACGCCTTCAGCCCGGAGGCCGTCCATGACCTGCTCGCCGCCAAGGGCCGGGGCCGCGGCATGCCCACCCCTGTCCTCATCGGCTCCCCGAACACCCTGCACGGCCTGGTCACCGACTTCTCCGAGCAGGCGTGGGAGCTCGTCGACGCGTTCTGGCCGGGCGCGCTGACGCTGGTCGCCAAGCACCAGCCCTCGCTCGCCTGGGACCTCGGCGACACCCACGGCACCGTCGCCGTGCGCATGCCCCTGCACCCCGTCGCGATCGAGCTGCTGACCGAGGTCGGCCCGATGGCGGTGTCCTCGGCCAACCTGTCCGGGCACCCGGCGCCGGAGGACTGCGACGCCGCGCGCGAGATGCTCGGGGACTCCGTGTCCGTGTACCTCGACGGCGGCCCGACCCCCGGCATCCAGCCGTCGTCGATCGTCGACGTCACGGGGAAGGTTCCCGTCCTGCTGCGGGAAGGGGCGCTCACCGCGGACCAGCTGCGGGAGGTCGTACCCGACCTCGAGGTCGCCCCGTGAGCCCTGAGGGGCGTGGCATAGCAACGGGGTACCTCCCAGCAGAGGCTGGGGGAGACACCTTCCGCATCCTCCACGTCAGCACCGGCAACGTGTGCCGCTCGCCCATCACCGAGCGGCTGACGCGGCATGCCCTCTCGCACCGGCTCGGTGGCCTCGCCCACGGGGACCTCATCGTGGAGAGCGCCGGCACCTGGGGCCACGAGGGCGCCCCCATGGAGGCGAACGCGGCCGCCGTGCTGGCGGACTTCGGGGCCGACGCCTCCGGGTTCACCGGGCGGGAGCTGCTGGACGAGCACGTCATACGCGCGGACCTGGTGCTGACCGCCACGCGCGACCACCGGGCCCAGGTCATCTCGATGGGGCATTCGGCGGGGCTGCGCACCTTCACGCTGAAGGAGTTCACCCGGCTGGTCCGGGCGATAGATCCGGCCACGCTGCCGCCGCTCGACGACGGCATGGCGGAGCGGGCGCGGGCGCTGGTACGGGCCGCGGCGGCCCTGCGGGGCTGGCTGCTGGCCCCCTCTCCGGACGCGGACGAGGTGTACGACCCGTACGGGGCGCCGATCACCTTCTTCCGCTCGATCGGCGACGAGATCAACCAGGCGCTGGACCCCGTGGTCACGGCCCTGACGGGCGTCACCGCCTCCCGCTGACCCGCGGGGCCGAAGGCGGCACGGGGCGGACGGCCCGTCGCAGGGCGCGATGCGCGGCCTGGGCCTACAGTGGCTGGTACCCGGTATCCCCTGGAGTCGCGCCATGAGCGTCATCACCCAGCCCACGGACCTCCTGCGACGGCAGGACCCGCAGATGGCCGACGTGCTCGCGGGGGAGCGGCAGCGGCAGGCGAGCACGCTGCAGCTGATCGCAGCCGAGAACTTCACCTCGCCCGCCGTGCTCGCCGCGCTCGGGTCCACGCTCTCCAACAAGTACGCCGAGGGATACCCCGGTGCCCGCTACCACGGCGGGTGCGAGTACGTCGACGTGGCCGAGCAGGTCGCCGTGGAACGGGCCAAGGCGCTGTTCGCGGCCGAGCACGCCAACGTACAGCCGCACTCCGGCTCCTCCGCCGTCCTGGCCGCCTACGCCGCACTGCTGCGGCCCGGGGACACGGTGCTGGCGATGGGGCTCCCGTACGGGGGCCACCTCACCCACGGCTCGCCCGCCAACTTCTCCGGCCGGTGGTTCGACTTCGTCGGGTACGGCGTCGACGCCGAGACGGGGCTCATCGACTACCAGCAGGTGCAGGACCTCGCCCGCGCGCACCGCCCCAAGGCGATCGTCTGCGGGTCCATCTCCTACCCCCGCCACCCCGAGTACTCCGCCTTCCGGGAGATCGCCGACGAGGTAGGGGCCTATCTGATCGCCGACGCCGCCCATCCGATCGGGCTGGTGGCCGGCGGAGCCGCGCCCAGCCCGGTCCCCTACGCCGACGTCGTCTGCGCGACCACGCACAAGGTGCTGCGCGGGCCGCGCGGCGGGATGCTCCTGTGCGGCGCCGAGTTCGCCGAGCGGATCGACCGGGCGGTGTTCCCCTTCACCCAGGGCGGCGCCCAGATGCACACCATCGCCGCCAAGGCCGTCGCCTTCGGGGAGGCCGCGGGCCCCGCCTTCACCACGTACGCCCACCGGGTCGTCGGCAACGCCAGGGCGCTGGCACAGGCGCTTGAGGACCACGGTTTCACGATCACCACCGGCGGGACCGACACGCACCTGATCACCGCGGACCCGGCACCGCTGGGAGTCGACGGCCCGACCGCGCGCGGCCGGCTGGCCGCCGCCGGGATCGTGCTCGACACCTGCGCCCTCCCGTACGGGGACCAGCGCGGCATCCGGCTGGGCACGGCCGCCGTGACCACCCAGGGGATGGGGGAGCCCGAGATGCTCCGAGTCGCGGCACTGTTTGCCGCCGCGCTGCACGGGGAAGCCGCGAAAACGCGTGCGGAGGTCAACGAGCTGACGATGGGATTTCCCCCGTACGGTGAGTAATCGGGACAAAAGGGGCGTACTGCAACCGGGATACCGCCCCCTCGCGTCCTCGATGGTGGCGACATCACAGCTAATGTGTGGGGCTGAGATGGCCGGCGATACATCTGGGGCAGCCCGTGCGTGAATATCTGCTGACGCTTTGCGTCACGGTCGCGGTGACCTACCTGCTGACCGGGCCCGTGCGGAAGTTCGCGATCGCGGCCGGGGCCATGCCGGAGATCCGCGCCCGCGACGTGCACCGCGAGCCCACGCCGCGGCTGGGCGGCATCGCGATGTTCGGCGGACTGTGCGCCGGCCTGCTGGTCGCCGACCACCTGCGCAACCTCAACGGCGTCTTCGAGCTGTCGAACGAACCGCGCGCACTGCTCTCCGGCGCCGCCCTGATCTGGCTGGTCGGCGTACTCGACGACAAGTTCGAGCTCGACGCCCTGATCAAGCTCGGCGCGCAGATGATCTCCGCCGGTGTGATGGTCATGCAGGGTCTGACCATCCTGTGGATCCCCGTCCCGGGGATCGGGACGGTCCCGCTCACCCAGTGGCAGGGCAACCTGCTCACCGTCGCCCTCGTCGTGATCACCATCAACGCGGTGAACTTCGTGGACGGGCTGGACGGCCTCGCCGCCGGCATGGTCTGCATCGCCGCCGCCGCGCTGTTCCTGTACGCCTACCGGCTGTGGTTCGGCTACGGCATCGAGCAAGCCGCGCCCGCGACCCTCTTCGCCGCGATCCTGATGGGGATGTGCCTGGGCTTCCTGCCGCACAACATGCACCCCGCCCGGATCTTCATGGGCGACTCCGGCTCGATGCTCATCGGCCTGGTGCTGGCCGCCTCCGCGATCTCCATCAGCGGGCAGGTGGACCCGGACGCGCTGGCCCTCTTCGCGGGCGGCGAGCGCAACGCGACGCACGCGATGCTCCCCGCCTACATCCCGCTGCTGCTGCCGCTGACCATCATCGCGATCCCGATGGCGGACCTGATCCTGGCCATCGTCCGGCGTACCTGGAAGGGCCAGTCGCCCTTCGCGGCCGACCGCGGGCACCTTCACCACCGGCTGCTGGAACTCGGGCACTCACACAGCCGCGCGGTGCTCATCATGTACTTCTGGTCGGGGCTGATCGCCTTCGGCACCGTGGCGTACTCGGTGAATTCCGCCTCGATGTGGATCGTCCTGGCGATCGCCGCGCTCAGTGCCGTGGGCCTGATCCTGCTGCTCCTGCCGCGCTTCACCCCGCGCGCTCCGCGCTGGGCCTACGGGCTGGTGCCGCCGCGTTACCGGCACGCCGCGCGGGCCGCCGAGGCCGCGGCGGAAGCCGCCGCCGCGGACGCCTCGGGAAGCGAGCCCGAACCCGTCAGGCCGATCGCCGCCGGTGTGTCAGGCGTCAACGGGGCGACCGCCATCGGCCCCCGTTCGCGCTTCCCCGAGAGGCGTAAGGCTGAATCGGCCCGCTGACGGCGCCGACGCATGTCGGACATGAACGCCCTTTACCAGACAAGAGGTTCTCCTGTCGCGCACACACGGGCAGGGTCACTCTCATGTGTGACAGTCAGCACACTCCGCAGGTAAAGCTCTCATCAAATAGTTTGTGATACCGTTCACTAAACCCGGCGACAGAGCCGAAGGACCGTAGTGCGACGGTCCATTGGCCCGAGGTTCCCTCTCGGACCGGGCTTACGCTCGTCCCGTACGAGTCCCGTGCCCCCACCACCACGCGGAGCAAACCGCCATGCGGTCAGATGATGTCCGATCCCTCCTGCAAGCCGCCGTACCCACCGCTGTCGCGGGCGCTGTAGCCGCCTTGATCAGCGGGCTGGTCGTCGGCGGCAAGGGTGCGGTCGGTGCCGTCGTCGCGACGCTGGTCGTGATCCTGTTCATGGGCATCGGGTTCGTCGTTCTGCAGCGCACCGCGAAGTCGCTTCCGCATCTTTTCCAGGCCATGGGGCTCATGCTCTATGCGCTCCAGATCCTGCTGCTCTTCGTCTTCCTCGCGGTGTTCAAGAACACGACGCTGTTCAACCCCAGGGCGTTCGCGATCACGCTCGTGGCCACCACCCTCGTGTGGATCGGCGCGCAGACCCGTGCTCACATGAAGGCCAA
This sequence comes from Streptomyces sp. NPDC006463, assembly GCF_042870715.1. NCBI lineage: Bacteria > Bacillati > Actinomycetota > Actinomycetes > Kitasatosporales > Streptomycetaceae > Streptomyces > Streptomyces sp. NPDC006463. Next base: position 42,626 of record NZ_JBIAHP010000028.1, read on the forward strand.
GATCCTTTACGTCGAACCGGACTCGGTGAAGGGCGACAAGCCCGAAAATCCGGGGTCCAAGTCGTGAAGGGTAGGGTCGGGATAAGTGCGAGTTCGACGTCCTGCTATCGTCCGGTGCCATATGCGGCACTGCGGGCGCGGGCATCTGAGCTGACGCCTGTCCCATCGCGAGGCTCGATGCCTGACTGCCGCCCCACCATCCGTAACACCAGTCCAGTGCCGAACCGCGGCTGCGCGCCGCGCCGACACAACGAGGTTGCCGTACCTATGCGCCACGCTGAAGGAGCCCGCGGTGAGTGCTGACCCGACGCAGGTCCTCGCTTTCGAGACCGACTGTCACATCTTCGACGGATGTGGCTTCCCCGGCCCGGGCCTGCACTCGTTCCTTTTCGAGCCGCTGTGGGGCGAGCCTGGCCTGACCAGCACGTACTTCAACAAGCCGATGCTGCTGGCCCTCCTGGGCTCCGTCATCATCGTGGGCTTCTTCTGGGCCGCCTTCGCCAAGCCGAAGCTCGTCCCCGGCAAGTTCCAGATGGTCGCCGAGGCCGGCTACGACTTCGTACGCCGCGGCATCGTGTACGAGACGCTGGGCAAGAAGGAGGGCGAGAAGTACGTCCCCTTCATGGTCTCGCTGTTCTTCTTCGTCTGGGTCCTGAACCTCTGGTCGATCATTCCGGTGGCCCAGTTCCCGGTGACGGCGATCATCGCGTACCCCGCGGCCCTGGCTGCGATCGTGTACGTGATCTGGATGAGCGTGACGTTCAAGCGTCACGGCTTCGTCGGCGGCTTCAAGAACCTGACGGGCTACGACAAGAGCCTCGGCGGCGTGCTGCCGCTCGTCATGGTCATCGAGTTCTTCTCGAACGTCCTGGTCCGGCCCTTCACCCACGCGGTCCGACTGTTCGCGAACATGTTCGCCGGTCACACCCTGCTGCTGCTCTTCACGATCGCCAGCTGGTACCTGCTGAACGGCATCGGCATCGCCTACGCGGGTGTCTCGTTCGTGATGGTCATCGTGATGACCGCCTTCGAGCTCTTCATCCAGGCTGTCCAGGCGTACGTCTTCGTCCTCCTGGCCTGCAGCTACCTCCAGGGCGCGCTCGCCGAGCACCACTGAGCCAGGCCCGCCCCCGCTCAGCCCCCCGTATTCGTCCGGTGGCCAACCCCCACCGGTCCGTGAAAGAGAAGGAAGAACTGGCATGTCCCAGACCCTTGCCGCCGTCACCGGTTCCCTCAGCTCCGTTGGTTACGGTCTCGCGGCCATCGGCCCCGGCGTCGGCGTCGGCATCATCTTCGGTAACGGCACCCAGGCCCTCGCCCGTCAGCCCGAGGCTGCCGGTCTGATCCGCGCCAACCAGATCCTCGGCTTCGCCTTCTGTGAGGCGCTCGCCCTGATCGGTCTGGTCATGCCGTTCGTCTACCCGAGCTCCTGATCCTCGGTCTCGACGAACAGCCCACTAGACGAAAGGCACTGATGTGAACCTCCTGGTTCTCGCGGCAGAGACGGAAAACCCGCTCTTCCCGCCGATCCCCGAGCTCGTCATCGGTCTGATCGCCTTCGTCATCGTCTTCGGTTTCCTCGCGAAGAAGCTCCTCCCGAACATCAACAAGGTTCTGGAAGAGCGCCGCGAGGCGATCGAGGGCGGTATCGAGAAGGCGGAAGCCGCTCAGACCGAGGCTCAGAGCGTGCTGGAGCAGTACAAGGCCCAGCTCGCCGAAGCCCGGCACGAGGCCGCGCGCCTGCGCCAGGAAGCGCTGGAGCAGGGCACTGCGCTGAAGGAAGAACTGCGCGCAGAGGGCCAGCGGCAGCGTGAGGAGATCATCGCTGCCGGTCACGCCCAGATCGCGGCAGACCGCAAGGCCGCCTCTCAGGCGCTGCGCCAGGACGTGGGCAAGCTCGCCACCGACCTGGCCGGAAAGCTCGTCGGTGAGTCCCTTGAGGACCACGCCCGGCAGAGCCGCACGATCGACCGCTTCCTCAGCGAGCTTGAGGAGAAGGCCGAGGCCGCCCGATGAACGGAGCGAGCCGCGAGGCGCTGGCCTCCGCGCGCGAGCGTCTCGACGCGCTGACGGACAACACGTCCGTCGACGCGGCGAAGCTTGCCGGTGAGCTGGCTGCCGTCACTGCGCTGCTCGACCGTGAGGTCTCGCTGCGTCGGGTCATCACGGACCCGGCGCAGTCGGGCGAGGCCAAGGCCGAGCTCGTCGCTCGGCTGCTCGGCGGTCAGGTTGGCGGGGAAGCCCTCGACCTGGTGTCCGGCATGGCCCGGTCCCGCTGGTCGCAGTCGCGTGACCTGGTGGACTCGCTGGAGGAGCTGGCGGCCACCGCCGACCTCACGGCGGCCCAGCAGGGCGACGCGCTCGACAACGTCGAGGACGAGGTGTTCCGGTTCGGCCGGATCGTCTCCTCGAACACCGAGCTGCGCGCCGCGCTGACCGACCGGGCGGCGACCGCCTCCGCCAAGAGCGAGCTGCTGCGCAGCCTGCTCGGCGGCAAGGTGAACGCCGTCACCGAGCGCCTGGTGATCCGTCTTGTCACGCATCCGCGTGGACGTAGCCTGGAAGCGGGACTCGAGTCCCTTTCCAAGCTCGCCGCCGAGCGCCGTGACCGCATGGTCGCCACCGTGACCAGCGCGGTTCCGCTCAGCGACGTGCAGAAGGCGCGTCTCGGCGCGGTGCTGGCCAAGCTGTACGGCCGCCAGATGCACCTGAACCTCGACGTGGACCCCGAGGTCCTCGGCGGGATCTCGGTGCGAGTCGGCGACGAGGTCATCGACGGCACCATCGCGGACCGCCTCGCCGAGGCGTCCCGCCGCATGGCCGGCTGACCAGCCACCAACAGAACAAAAGCATTCCTAGCGGCCCGGTTGGGCCGTGCAGAACTTGCAGAAGATTCCTGGGGGTCGCCCCCAGACCCCCTAAGAAGCTTCAGGCCCAACAAGGAGAGCAGGGAACCCAGATGGCGGAGCTCACGATCCGGCCGGAGGAGATCCGGGACGCACTGGAGAACTTTGTCCAGTCGTACCAGCCGGACGCGGCCTCGCGCGAGGAGGTCGGAACGGTCAGCGTTGCCGGCGACGGCATCGCGAAGGTGGAGGGCCTGCCCTCCGCCATGGCGAACGAGCTGCTGAAGTTCGAGGACGGCACCCTCGGTCTCGCCCTCAACCTCGAGGAGCGCGAGATCGGTGCGATCGTCCTCGGCGAATTCAGCGGTATCGAAGAGGGTCAGCCGGTGCAGCGCACCGGTGAGGTCCTCTCCGTAGGCGTCGGCGAGGGCTACCTCGGCCGTGTTGTCGACCCGCTCGGCAACCCGATCGACGGCCTCGGCGAGATCGCGACCGAAGGACGCCGCGCCCTCGAGCTGCAGGCCCCGGGCGTCATGGTCCGTAAGTCGGTGCACGAGCCCATGCAGACCGGCTACAAGGCCGTCGACGCGATGGTGCCGATCGGCCGTGGCCAGCGTCAGCTGATCATCGGTGACCGCCAGACGGGTAAGACCGCTCTGGCCGTCGACACGATCATCAACCAGCGCGACAACTGGCGCTCGGGCGACGTGAACAAGCAGGTCCGCTGCATCTACGTCGCCATCGGCCAGAAGGGCTCGACCATCGCGTCCGTTCGCGGCGCCCTGGAAGAGGCCGGCGCGCTCGAGTACACGACGATCGTCGCCGCCCCGGCGTCCGACCCGGCCGGCTTCAAGTACCTGGCGCCGTACACCGGTTCCGCCATCGGCCAGCACTGGATGTACGCCGGCAAGCACGTCCTGATCATCTTCGACGACCTGTCGAAGCAGGCCGACGCCTACCGCGCCGTGTCGCTGCTGCTGCGCCGCCCGCCGGGCCGTGAGGCCTACCCGGGTGACGTCTTCTACCTGCACTCGCGTCTGCTGGAGCGCTGCGCCAAGCTCTCCGACGAGATGGGTGCCGGTTCGATGACCGGTCTGCCGATCGTCGAGACCAAGGCGAACGACGTGTCGGCGTTCATCCCGACCAACGTCATCTCCATCACCGACGGCCAGTGCTTCCTGGAGTCCGACCTGTTCAACGCGGGCCAGCGCCCGGCGCTGAACGTCGGTATCTCGGTCTCCCGCGTCGGTGGCTCCGCGCAGCACAAGGCCATGAAGCAGGTTTCCGGCCGTCTGCGCGTGGACCTCGCCCAGTACCGCGAGCTGGAGGCGTTCGCCGCCTTCGGTTCCGACCTGGACGCCGCGTCGAAGGCTTCGCTGGAGCGCGGCAAGCGGATGGTCGAGCTGCTGAAGCAGGGCCAGTACCAGCCGATGCCGGTCGAGGAGCAGGTCGTCTCCGTCTGGGCCGGTACCACCGGCAAGATGGACGACGTCCCGGTGGCCGACATCCGCCGCTTCGAGTCGGAGCTGCTGGAGCACCTGCGCCGCGAGCGCAAGGACCTCCTCACCTCCATCGCCGAGGGCGGCAAGATGTCGGACGACACGCTGACCTCGGTCGCGGACGCCATTGCCGGCTTCAAGCGCCAGTTCGAGACCTCGGACGGCAAGCTCCTGGGCGAGGACGTGCCGGCCGTCAACGTCTCCAAGTGACGACGGAAGGGACCTGACTCATGGGAGCGCAGCTCCGGGTCTACAAGCGTCGCATCCGTGCCATCACGGCGACCAAGAAGATCACCAAGGCGATGGAGATGATCTCCGCCTCGCGCATCGTCAAGGCGCAGCGCAAGGTGGCGGCGTCGATGCCGTACGCGACCGAGCTCACCCGCGCGGTGACCGCGGTGGCGACCGGTTCGAACACCAAGCACGCCCTGACCACCGAGGTCGAGGCGCCGACCCGCGCCGCGGTCCTGCTCATCACGAGCGACCGCGGTCTGGCCGGCGGCTACTCCTCGAACGCCATCAAGCAGGCCGACCGGCTCACCGAGCGGCTGCGCGCTGAGGGCAAGGACGTCGATGCCTACATCGTCGGCCGCAAGGGTGTCGCCTACTACGGGTTCCGCGAGCGCAAGATCGCGGACTCGTGGACCGGCTTCACCGACAGGCCGGAGTACGCCGACGCCAAGCGCGTCGCGGGGCCGCTGATCGAGGCCATCCAGGCGGACACCGCCGAAGGTGGCATCGACGAGCTGCACATCGTCTACACGGAATTCGTGTCGATGATGACGCAGAACGCGGTCGACGGCCGGATGCTGCCGCTCAGCCTCGAGAAGGCCGCGGAGGAGACCGGTACGAAGGGCGAAATCCTTCCGCTGTTCGACTTCGAGCCGTCGGCGGAGGACGTCCTCGACGCCCTGCTGCCGCGCTACGTCGAGAGCCGCATCTACAACGCACTGCTGCAGTCGGCCGCTTCCGAGCACGCCGCCCGCCGCCGCGCGATGAAGTCGGCGACCGACAACGCCGGGGATCTCATCAAGAGCCTCTCCCGGCTTGCCAACGCGGCCCGCCAGGCCGAAATCACCCAGGAAATCAGCGAGATCGTCGGTGGCGCGAGCGCCATGGCTGACGCGACCGCGGGGAGTGACAAGTAATGACGACCACTGTTGAGACGGCCGCCGCCACGGGCCGCGTCGCCCGGGTCATCGGCCCGGTCGTCGACGTGGAGTTCCCCGTCGACGCCATGCCCGAGATCTACAACGCCCTCAAGGTCCAGGTCGCCGACCCGGCCGAGGACGGCAAGCTCAAGACCCTGACCCTCGAGGTCGCGCAGCACCTGGGTGACGGCCTCGTCCGTACCATCTCGATGCAGCCGACCGACGGCCTGGTCCGCCAGGCCACGGTGACCGACACGGGCGAGGGCATCACCGTCCCCGTCGGTGACTTCACCAAGGGCAAGGTCTTCAACACCCTGGGCGAGGTGCTCAACTACCCCGAGGCGAACGCCGAGGTCACCGAGCGCTGGCCCATCCACCGCAAGGCCCCGAGCTTCGACGAGCTCGAGTCCAAGACGGAGATGTTCGAGACCGGCGTCAAGGTCATCGACCTTCTCACCCCGTACGTCAAGGGTGGAAAGATCGGTCTGTTCGGTGGTGCCGGTGTCGGCAAGACCGTTCTGATCCAGGAAATGATCTACCGCGTCGCCAACAACCACGACGGTGTGTCGGTGTTCGCGGGCGTCGGTGAGCGTACCCGTGAGGGCAACGACCTCATCGAGGAAATGGGCGACTCGGGCGTCATCGACAAGACGGCGCTCGTCTTCGGCCAGATGGACGAGCCCCCGGGCACCCGTCTGCGCGTCGCGCTGGCCGGTCTGACCATGGCGGAGTACTTCCGCGATGTTCAGAAGCAGGACGTGCTGTTCTTCATCGACAACATCTTCCGGTACACCCAGGCGGGTTCCGAGGTGTCGACCCTGCTCGGCCGTATGCCCTCCGCGGTGGGTTACCAGCCGAACCTGGCCGACGAGATGGGTCTCCTCCAGGAGCGCATCACCTCGACCCGTGGTCACTCGATCACCTCGATGCAGGCGATCTACGTCCCCGCGGACGACCTGACCGACCCGGCGCCGGCGACCACCTTCGCCCACCTCGACGCGACGACGGTTCTTTCCCGTCCGATCTCCGAGAAGGGCATCTACCCGGCCGTGGACCCGCTGGACTCGACGTCCCGCATCCTCGACCCGCGGTACATCGCGGCGGACCACTACGCGACCGCCATGCGTGTCAAGGGGATCCTCCAGAAGTACAAGGACCTCCAGGACATCATCGCGATCCTCGGTATCGACGAGCTGGGCGAGGAGGACAAGCTCGTTGTCCACCGTGCCCGTCGCGTCGAGCGCTTCCTGTCGCAGAACACCCACGTGGCGAAGCAGTTCACCGGCGTGGACGGTTCGGACGTTCCGCTCGACGAGTCGATCACCGCGTTCAACGCGATCTGCGACGGTGACTACGACCACTTCCCCGAGCAGGCGTTCTTCATGTGCGGTGGCATCGAGGACCTGAAGGCCAACGCCAAGGAGCTGGGCGTCTCCTGATCCGGCGCGCTCCTCACGGAGCGCATCCGGCTCGCAGGTTTCACGGAGAGGGACGGGTATGTCCCGTCCCTCTCCCCACGCCCATTAGAATTTGACCCAACACCCGGCTGACCCGCCGGGTGGTGACCCGAGGAGCCACCTTGGCTGCTGAGCTGCACGTCGAGCTGGTCGCGGCGGACCGCAATGTCTGGTCCGGCGAGGCCACCCTTGTTGTCGCCCGCACCACGTCCGGCGACATCGGCGTCATGCCCGGTCACCAGCCGCTTCTCGGTGTGCTGGAATCGGGCCCTGTGACCATCCGCACCAGCGCGGGCGACACTGTCATCGCCGCGGTGCACGGCGGTTTCATCTCGTTCGCGGACAACAAGCTGTCCCTGCTGGCCGAGATCGCCGAGCTCGCGGACGAGATTGACGTCCAGCGTGCGGAGCGGGCACTGGAGCGCGCGAAGGCGGAGGCGGACGCCGCCGCCGAGCGTCGCGCGGATGTCCGGCTGCGCGCCGTAACGGGCTGAACACCCGTCGGAGTTTGAACCGCTGAGCCCCGGAGGGTCATCCTCCGGGACGCAGCAGACCTCAGCCGCGGTCCGTTCTGGAATTTTCCAGACCGGGTCGCGGCTGAGGCGATGTACGTCCGTCTTCGGACTTGTCCGTTGATGGGCACGGTCGTGTGCGGTATTTCGATGAGCGAGGAGGTCGGTGAAGATGCTCCTCGCTCTGCTTGTGAGCGGCCTGGTCGTAGCCCTGGTGGTGATCGGGCTGTTTGTCTTCGGGCTGCGCCGCAGACTCATCCAGCGGTCCGGCGGCACCTTCGACTGCAGCATGCGCTGGGGCGTGCCCGAGGAGACCGACACCTCGGGCAAGGGCTGGGTGTACGGGGTCGCGCGCTACAGCGGCGACCGGATCGAGTGGTTCCGCGTATTCAGCTACTCGCACCGCCCGCGCCGGCTGCTGGAGCGTTCCTCCATCGAGGTCGTCTCGCGCCGCGCCCCCGAGGGCGAGGAGGAGCTGGCCCTGCTCTCCGACGCCGTCGTGCTCGGCGCCCTCCACCGGGGGACCCGCCTGGAGCTGGCGATGAGCGAGGACGCGCTGACCGGCTTCCTCGCGTGGCTGGAGGCGGCGCCTCCAGGCCAGAGGGTGAACGTGGCCTGAGGCCTCGCTGACGTGAAGAAGCCGGGGAGACGGGGGCGGACCCGTCTCCCCGGCTTCGGTCTTTACCGGAGTCCGGTGTGGATCGCGTCCGCGAGCTCACCGTTGGCGGTGTCGCCGCTGAACTCCCAGAAGAAGGCTCCCTTGAGACCTTGGTTCTTGGCCCAGGTCATCTTCCCGGCGATGGTGGCGGGGGTGTCGTAGCTCCACCAGTTGCTGCCGCACTTGGCGTAGGCCGTGCCGGCGACCGTGCCGGTGGCCGGGCAGCTGCCCTTGAGCACCTTGTAGTCCTCGATGCCCTGCTCGTACGTGCCCTGCGCGGGCCCGGTCGCGGCGCCGCCGGGGGCGGCCTGCGTGACGCCGGTCCAGCCGCGGCCGTAGAAGCCGATGCCGAGGTTGAGCTTGGAGCCCGCGATGCCCTTGCCCTTGAGCTTGGTGATCGCGGCCTCGGTGTTGAAGCCGGTGATGGGGATGCCGGTGTACGAGGTGAGGGGGGAGTGCGGGGCGGTGGGGCCCTTGGCGTCCCACGCGCCGAAGAAGTCGTACGTCATCACGTTGTAGAAGTCGACGTACTGTGCGGCGCCCGCGTAGTCGGCGAGGTCGAGCTTGCCGCCGTTGGAGCCGTCGGCGGAGATGGCGGCGGTGACCAGGGCGGAGCCGCCGAACTTGGTCCGCAGCGCGGACATGAGGTTCTTCAGGGCGGCGGCGCCGCTGGTGTCACAGGACAGGCCGCAGGCGTTCGGGTACTCCCAGTCGATGTCGATGCCGTCGAAGACGTCGGCCCAGCGCGGGTCCTCGACCAGGCTGTAGCAGGACTGGGCGAAGGCGGCCGGGTTCGCCGCGGCCTGGCCGAAGCCGCCGGACCAGGTCCAGCCGCCGAAGGACCACAGCACCTTGATGTTCGGGTACTGCTTCTTCAGCTTGCGCAGCTGGTTGAAGTTGCCGCGCAGCGGCTGGTCCCAGGTGTCGGCGACACCGTCGACGCTCTGGTCGGCGGTGTAGGCCTTGTCGTAGTCGGCGTAGGCGTCACCGATGGTGCACTGGCCGTTCTGGACGTTGCCGAACGCGTAGTTGATGTGGGTGATCTTCGCGGCGGAGCCGGAGGTCACCAGGTTCTTGACGTGGTAGTTGCGGCCGTAGACGCCCCACTCGGTGAAGTAGCCGAGTTTGACCTTGCCGCCCGGGTCGGGGGGAATGACGCCGCCGGTCGTCACCGAGAGGGAGCCGGAGGAGGGGCCCGTCTGGTCGATGCTGTCGCGGGCGGTGACGCTGTACGTGTAGGTCGTGCCCTTGGTCAGGCCCGAGTCCGCGTAGGTGGTCCCGGTGACTGTGGCGATCTTGCTGGAGCCGCGGTAGACGTCGTAGTTCTTGACGCCCTTGTCGTCGGTGGCGGCGGACCAGCTCAGGGTCAGGGAGGTGTCGGTGACATTGCTCGCGGTGGGGGTGCCGGGAGCGGTGGGGGGAGTGTCGCCGGGCTGGGTGCCGTCACAGGAAGCGCCGTTGATCTTGCAGCCGCCGGGGGAGCCGCCGCCGGTGCCGTTGAATCCGAAACTGGCGGTCGCGCCAGGTGCGAGGGTGCCGTTCCAGCCCACGTTCTTGCCGGTCCAGTGGGTGCCGGAGCTGGTGACGGTGGCGTCCCAGGCGGAGGTGACGGCGGTGCCGGCCGGGTAGTCCCACTCGACGGTCCAGGAGGTGATCGTGGTGGTGCCGGTGTTCTTCACCGTCCACTTGCCCTCGAAGCCGGTGCCCCAGTCGGAGACCTTGGTGTACGTCGCGGTCGCCGAGGTGGCGGCCTGGGCGGGTCCTGCCAGCACGACGAGCCCGGTGACGGGCAGGGCGAGCGCGGCGACGATCGCCGCGACGCGGGTGAAGAACCGGGTGCGCCGGGTTCGGGGTGGGGATGCTGTGCTCAAGGGTGATCCTCCGTAGGTCCGTCGCAGTCGCGGGGCCGACTTCGACATGGGGGTGGGACCTGCGCCGCCCGTGAGCACGCTTTGTCATGGCACGCTCACCACAGTGTTCGTGAGGGTAGAAAGGTCTGGACCAACCGTCAAGAGGTCCAGACCGGTGCCGCATTCGGAGTGCTAGATGCCCAACTCCTGTGCCAGGACGGCCGCTTGGAGCCGACTGCGCAGCTCCAGCTTCCCGAGCAGCCTGCTGACGTGCGTCTTCGCCGTCGACTCCGCCATCTCCAGACGTTCGGCGATCTCCGCGTTCGACAGGCCCTCGCCCAGAGCGCTCAGCACCTCCCGCTCCCGCCGGGTGAGGGAGGCCACGGCCGCCGTCGTCTCCGGGGACACCGACGCCCGCGCCGGACGCGGCGCCGCGAACTCGGCGATCAGCCGCCTGGTCACCGCCGGGGCGATCAGGCCCTCCCCGCGCGCGACGGTCCGTACCGCCTCGATCAGCTCCGCGGCCTCGGCGTTCTTCAGGAGGAAGCCCGCGGCCCCCGCCCGCAGCGCCCCGAAGACGTACTCGTCGAGGTCGAAGGTGGTCAGCACCAGGACATCGGCCAGTCCTTCCGCGACCACCTCTCGGGTTGCGGACACCCCGTCGAGCTTCGGCATCTGCACGTCCATGAGGACGAGGTCCGGCCGCAGCTCGCGCGCGAGGCGTACGGCCTCCTCCCCGTCGGCCGCCTCGCCCACCACCTCGATGCCGTCCGCGCTGCGCAGGATGAGCACCAGACCGGCCCGGACCGCGCTCTGGTCCTCCGCCACCACCACCGTGATGGTCATGCTTCCACCGCCTTCTCTTCCGCGGGCAGCGTCGCCCGTACCCGCCACACCCCGTCGGCCCGGCCGGCCGTGAACTCCCCGCCCAGCAGCTCCGCGCGCTCCCGCATGCCGATCAGCCCGGCCCCGGAACCGGGCGCGCGCGGACCGGGCCGTTCCCCGTACGGCGAGTCCACGGTCACGGTCAGCATCCCGGCCGCGCGGGCCACGCGGACCGTGACCGTGCCCGGGGCGGCGTGCTTGAGGGCGTTGGTCAGCGACTCCTGGAGAATCCGGTACGCGGCCAGCTCCACCGGGGCCGCCGTCGGCTCCCCGGGCGGCCGGTCGTCGTGCAGTACGAACTCCAGACCGCTCGCCGAGCCGTTGGTCCGTGCCTGCCCGACCAGGGCGTCCAGACCGTCCAGCGTGGGTACGGCGACCGGCTCGCGCTCCGCCCCGGCGTCCCGCAGCAGCCCGATCAGCCGGCGCATCTCGGCCAGGCCCTGGACGCTGTTCTCCCGGATCACCCCGAGGGCGTCACGGCTGGTTTCGGCCTCGTCGATGGACAGCGCGGCGGTGGAGTGGATGGCGATGGCGGACAGGTGGTTGGCCACCATGTCGTGCAGCTCCCGGGCCATCCGGGCGCGCTCGGCGACTACGGCCTGCGTACGGTCCATCTCGGCCAGCAGCGCGGTCTGCTCGGCGCGCAGCCGGGCCGCCACCGCGGCCTCCCGGTGGTTGCGCAGGGTGGCGCCGGTCAGTGCCGGGCCGAAGCTGACGAGGCCGGTGACCACGCCGATCAGCAATGCTTCTGGGGTGCGCAGCCAGGCCAGGGCGGCGATGGTGACGGCCACGGTGACCAGGCCGGTGCTGACCGGGAGCCGCCGGGCCGTGGAGGGTTTCCCGTAGACGACGGCGGCGTACATCAGGTCGGTGAAGATCAGGACGGTCGCGAGGCTGCCGACCGTGAACTCGTTGGCGATCACGCCGAGGGTGCCGACGGTCACGGCCGCCGACGGTCTGGAGCGGCGCAGCAGTTCCATCCCGCCGAGGATCACGAGGGGTACCAGGGCGGCCCAGGCGGGCAGGAAGTCCCGGCCGGCGCTGCTGTAGATGCCCAGCGACCACATCACCAGGCCCGCGAGCACGCCGACCACGGCGAGCAGGACGTCGTGCCGGTGGGGGCGCAGGCTCTTCTTGGTCACGGTCCCATCCAACACGGTGGGCGGGGCGCGGGCCTCGGTACCGGGGCGGACGTCGACTACATCGAAGGATGCAGTGGTCTTTCGTCAGCGGCGACGACGAACGGGGCCGGACCGGGCGGGAGTCTGGAGGAGAACCGAAGACGTCCGGAACCGAGTGGAACGGAGAGCGCCGTGCTCGTCGCCCTGATCATCACCTGTGAAATCGCCTTCTGGGTGCTGCTGGCCGGCGGGCTGGCCCTGCGCTACCTCGCGAAGATGCCCAGGCTGGGCGCGGCGGTCCTGCTGTGCGAGCCGCTGATGGAGCTGGTGCTGCTGGTGGTCACCACGCTCGACCTCAAGAACGGCGCCGAGCCGGACTGGAGGCACGGTCTGGCCGCGCTCTACATCGGCTACACCGTCGCCTACGGCCACTACACGGTCAAGTGGCTCGACGGGCACGCCGCGCACCGGCTGGCCGGGGGACCGAAGCCGGCCGGTGCCGGGTACGGGAAGGCGCGGGCCGTGCACGAGTGGAAGCTGTGGGTCCGTACCGTGATCGCCGCCGCCGTCGCCCTGACCCTGCTCCAGGTGGCCATCTGGTACGTCGGCGACGCGGGCGACGTCGGCTCGCTCAAGGCCTGGCAGTTCGGAGCCCTGCGGGCGGTCGGGATCCACGCCCTGATCGCCGTGGCGTACACGATCTGGCCGAAAAAGGCCCCGGCGGACGCGGCCTCGGAGCAGCCCTCGCTCGCCCGGACCGAGCGCTAGCGGTCGCCGCCCGGCACCCACAGCACGTCGCCGACCTCCTTGTTGGCCGTACGGGCCAGGATGAACAGGAGGTCGGAGAGGCGGTTCAGGTAGGTGGCGGTCAGCGGGTTCATGACCTCGCCGTGCACCTCCAGCGCCGCCCACGTCGAGCGCTCGGCACGCCGTACGACGGTGCAGGCCTGGTGCAGCAGGGCCGCGCCCGGGGTGCCGCCGGGAAGGATGAAGCTGCGCAGCTTCTCCAGCTGCTCGTTGAAGGCGTCGCAGTCCGCCTCCAGCTTGTCCACGTAGAACTGCTCCACCCGCAGCGGCGGGTACTGGGGGTTCTCCACCACCGGGGTGCACAGGTCCGCGCCCACGTCGAACAGGTCGTTCTGCACCCGGACCAGGACCTTCACCACGTCCTGCGGCAGGCCGCCGAGGGCGATCGCCGTCCCGATGGCCGCGTTGGCCTCGTTGGCGTCGGCGTACGCGGAGATCCGCAGATCGGTCTTGGCCGTGCGGCTCATGTCGCCCAGGGCGGTCGTGCCCTTGTCGCCGGTACGGGTGTAGATGCGCGTGAGGTTCACCATGCGGCCAGCGTAGTGACGCCCGCCGGAAAATCGCACGCGGAGCCGCCCGTGAGCCCGGTAGCGTCCGCGGGCGGGCCCGAAAGGGGTCGAGGAGGGCGAAGAGGTGACGGTTTGACCGACATGTTCGGAATCCGGCAGCAGGCCGAACCGGCCAGGCGGGTCGGCGTCCCGGCGGGCTTCCCGGGCTCGCGTCATGCCGGGGACCCCGCGCGCCTGACGGTCGAACAGACCGTCGGTCGAGCGCACGAGGCCCCTGCCGCCGGGGACATGGACCTCGCCCGCTACCACTGCGCCGAGCCGGCGGGGCGGGCGCGGCCGCGGGAGGGCCACCCGCACCGAGCGACTGCCGTCGATCGAGGAGCGGTTGGGGGAACCGGCGGACCACTGACCCGTCCCGGTGTGATGTCCGTCATCTGAGACGTGACGCGTGTTACTTCGAGGTCACACCGCACCGCCCGGACGCTAGTCTCCGCCGGAGGGGCCAGGAGTCCGGGCCGTTTCGAGGCTGGGCCGTATCAAGAACGTGGGGTGTGCAGTGGCTGGGAAGCTTGCCGTCATCGGTGCCGGACTGATGGGTTCCGGTATCGCTCAGGTCTCCGCTCAGGCGGGCTGGGACGTCGTGCTGCGCGATGTCACCGACGCCGCGCTGACGCGCGGCACGGACGGGATCAAGGCCTCGTACGACAAGTTCGTCTCCAAGGGCAAGCTGACCGCCGAGGACGCCGAGGCGGCCCTCGCGCGCATCACGACGACCACCGACCTGGACGCGGTCGCCGACGTCGACATCGTGGTCGAGGCCGTCTTCGAGAAGATCGAGATCAAGCACGAGATCTTCCGCGCCCTCGACAAGATCGTGCGCGAGGACACCGTCCTCGCCTCCAACACCTCCGCCATCCCGATCACCAAGATCGCGGCCGCGACGGAGCGCCCGGAGCGGGTCGTCGGCGCGCACTTCTTCTCGCCCGTCCCGATGATGCAGCTCTGCGAGCTCGTCCGCGGCTACAAGACGAGCGACGAAACCCTCGCCACCACCCGGGCGTTCGCCGAGTCCGTCGGCAAGACCTGCATCGTCGTCAACCGTGACGTCGCCGGCTTCGTGACCACCCGTCTGATCTCCGCGCTGGTCGTCGAGGCCGCCAAGCTGTACGAGTCGGGCGTGGCTTCCGCCGAGGACATCGACATCGCGTGCAAGCTGGGCTTCGGGCACGCGATGGGCCCGCTGGCCACCGCGGACCTCACGGGCGTCGACATCCTGCTGCACGCCACCAGCAACATCTACACCGAGTCCCAGGACGAGAAGTTCGCGCCGCCGGAGCTGATGCGCCGGATGGTGGACGCCGGGGACATCGGCCGCAAGAGCGGGCAGGGCTTCTACAAGCACTGAGGCCGGGCCACCGAGCACCACCGTTCGAATGCCTTCACCCGTCGGGGTGAATTAGGTATCGGTTCGCTCACGGTCGGCAACTTCACTGCCCGCGAGGCAGTCAGTTGCAGTGAGAGTTGCCGACCACGGACCAGTCGGACCATACGTACGCGTACTGCCGGGAGTACACATGCACATCAGGGGCGACCACGCCGAACTCGCTGTCGGGGGTCGCCTCGACGTGCGCAGCGCGGCGGACGCCCGTACGGTCCTCCACTCCGCCCTCGACGACGGCCACGGCGACCTCGTGCTCGACCTCACCGGCCTCGACTCCTGGGACGCGACCGGCCTCGGCGTGATCATGGGCGCGCACCGCAGGGCCGGCCGGACCGGACGGCGTCTCGTCCTGCGCGGGGTGCCGCCGCAGATGCAGCGGCTGCTCGTTGCGACCCGCCTGCACCGGATCCTCGCGATCGAGGGCGGATTGGAAGCAGAGTCCCTGCCCAGGGTGTGAACGCTGTGTTCCGTTTTCCTGCGGAAACGTAACGGTCCGGTGGTGATGGCACCCCCGCGGTTCCCCGCAGGACCGGCCACCGTCTAGGGTTCGGGCGGAAAACCGGACCAGTAGCGGCAGCGGCGTGTGCGAAGGCCGGGTTGTACGACGGCGAGGCGCACGGCGCGATCGGGGGACTTGGTCATGGACCACATACAGGGGCAGGCCGATCCGGAGGAGCAGTCCGGAGGTGCCGCGGCGCTGCCCGCGCCCCTGGCGCCCGCCCGGGTGGTCACCCTGACCGCGGGGGACTTCACCCTCACCGTCAACCCCGTCGACGGCAGCGAGATCGAACCGCTCCGGCCCGGCACCCGGTCGGGCCGCCCCGCCAAGCGCGACGCGGCCGCCCGCGCCGCCCGGGACGCCGCCGCACGGCCGCCCGCGCTCCCCGGGGCTCCCGTACCCGCCCGCCCCCTGCTGGGGCGCGAGGAGGAGCTGGAGCGACTCGTACGGCTGCTGGGCCGAGGGCGGTCCGTACGCCTCACCGGACCCGCCGGATCGGGCCGCAGTTCACTGCTCGACGAGGTCGCGGCCCAGTGCGCCGGCCTCGCCCCCGACGGGGTCGTACGGCTTTCCGGCTACGGACACCAGCAGCCCGCCGAGCTGCTCCACACCCTCTACGAGACCGTGTACGAGGCCTCGGACACGCGGCCCGACCGGATCGAGATCCTCGCCCGCGTACGCGACATCGGCGCCGTCGTCCTCCTCGACGACCTGGAGATGGGCGGGGTCGCCCTCGACGAGCTGCTGCGCGCCACCCCCGAATGCGCCTACCTGCTGGCCGCGACCCCCGACACCCGGGCCCCCTCCGAGAACTCGCACATCGAAGAGGTCTTCCTCGGCGGGCTCGGGAAGAACGAATGCCTGGAACTGCTGGAGGCGGGCGTCGGCCGGGCGCTGACCGAGGCGGAGGCCGCCTGGGCGGCCGACCTGAGGTTCGCCTCCGAGGGGCTCCCGCTGCGCTTCGTGCAGGCCGCCGCGCTGCTGCGGCAGCGGGACGAGATCAACCACACCGACGAGGCGGACGACGAGGAGGAGCCGGGCGTCTTCGAGGAGCGCCCGCGCGACACCGCGCAGGTGCCGCTGCCGACGCTGGCCGAGGGCGCAGCGCCGGCGGAGCTGCTGGCCTCGCGGGTCAGCGAGTCGGCGCGCGCGGCCCTGCGGATCGCGTGCGCGCTGGGCGGTGAACTGCCGCACCACGCGCACCTGCCCGCGCTGGTGGGGGACACCCACGCCGACTCGGCGGTGGCGGAACTGCTCGGCTGCGGCCTGCTGACCCAGGTCGGCCCGCGCTACCGGCTGGCCGCCGGGGTCGCCAGGCAGCTGGAGGAGGTCGGGTACGGGGACACCGCGGCCGAGGAGGCCCGTACGGCCGCCCGGCACTACGCCTGGTGGACCGGTCACACCTCGGTGAACCCGCAGCGCGTCGCGGCGGAGGCCGACGCGGTGCTCGCCGCGCTGGGCGGCGCGGACGTGGTGGCGGCCGTGCTGCTGGCGCGCACGGCGGCTCCGGCGTTCGCCGCCTCGCTGCACTGGGAGGCCTGGGACCGGGTGCTGCGCGCGGGCGCCGAGGCCGCGCGCAAGGCGGGAGAGGTCGCCGAGCAGGCGTACTTCCACCACGAACTCGGTGTGCTCGCCCTGTGCGAGGGACGCCTGGACCGGGCGCGGGCCGAACTGGAGACCTCGATCGGGCTGCGCGGCGCGCTGGCCGACAAGCGGGGCACGGTCGCGGGCCGGCGGGCGCTGGCACTGGTCGTGGACCGGGAGGCCGCGGAGGTGACGGTGTCGCCGCCGCTGCGGCTGGAGGCGCCCGCCCTTCCGCCGGCCGCCGGCGTCACGGCGCCGGCCCTGCCCAAGGGTTCCGGGGCATCGGAGGCCCTCACGGTCCCCGGGCCGACGGCCCGGCCGCCGGTCAAGTCCGCGATGGCCCGGCCCGCTGCGGCCGGAGCCCCGGCGGCGGCTTCGGAGGCGGTGACGCGGGTGGCTCCGGTGGTGCCCGTGACCCGGCGTCAGGAGCCGCCCACGACGCTGTCGGAGGTGTTCGAGGACGCCTTCCCGCTGTCGCCGAAGCCCGCTCCGGCGCCGGCCCCCGGGCCGGTGGCCGGACGACCCCTGGCCGGACCCGCTGCGGACTCGGGCCGCCGGCGCCGGGCGCTGCTGGCCGGGGCGGGGGCGCTGGCCGTGGTCGCGCTGGGAACGGTGGTGAGCCTCGCGCTGGCCTCCTCGGACTCCGAGCCGCCCGCGCAGGGTCCGGCGGTGTCGACCAGCCCGACGCGGATGGTTCAGCCGTCGGCGCCGGGAACCAGCGGGAACGATTCTCCGGCGGAGCCGGCCGACCCGGTGGCGGAGCCGCCGGCGCAGTCCACCGCCCCGGGCGCGACCGCCGGCGCCCCGACCCCGGGCCGGACCCCCTCCCGCACGCCGTCGCGCCGACCGCAGTCGACCGCGCCGCAGCCCCCGGCCTCGTCGTCGGCACCCGTACCGCCGACCTCCGCCGGGCCGACCCCCTCCGATTCGCCCTCGGCGTCGGCCGTCCCGACGCCGACGGCCACGGCCACGGGGACGGGTACGGCCACCGCCACGGCCACCGGCACGGGCACCTCGACCGGCCCGGGCACGGGCACCGTCCAGTGAACGACAACGGCTCCGTCCTCGTGGACGGAGCCGTTGTGACGGGAAGGGCGGACGGTCAGAACAGCCGGAGCTTGTCGTCCTCGATGCCGCGCATCGCGTCGTAGTCGAGGACCACGCAGTCCATCCCGCGGTCCGTCGCCAGCACCTTGGCCTGCGGCTTGATCTCCTGCGCCGCGAAGACGCCCCGGACCGGGGCCAGGTGCGGGTCGCGGTTGAGCAGCTCCAGGTAGCGGGTCAGCTGCTCGACGCCGTCGATCTCGCCGCGCCGCTTGATCTCCACGGCCACCGTCGCGCCGGAGGCGTCCCGGCACAGGATGTCCACGGGCCCGATCGCCGTCATGTACTCGCGCCGGATCAGGGTGTAGCCCTCGCCCAGCGTTTCGATGCGGTCCGCGAGGAGTTCCTGGAGGTGGGCTTCCACGCCGTCCTTGATCAGCCCGGGGTCGATGCCGAGCTCGTGGGAGGAGTCGTGCAGGACTTCCTCCATGGTGATGATGAGCTTCTCACCCGCCTTGTTGACGACGGTCCACACACCGGCCTCGTCACCACTCCCCTCTTTGAGGGTGCACGGGGGCGACATCCAGTTGAGCGGTTTGTACGCCCGGTCGTCCGCGTGGATCGAGACACTGCCGTCGGCCTTCACGAGGATCAGACGGGGTGCCGAGGGCAGATGGGCGGTGAGCCGGCCCGCGTAGTCGACGGAGCAGCGGGCAATGACGAGACGCATGGTCGGCAACGCTACTCGACGAGCAGGGCTCCACGCGATTCGCCCCTGAAAGCCCCCTTCGCCGATGGCGCGTTGTATGCGCATTCTCCTGGTGCGTCACCCATGGGACGCCTACCGTGGTGAGCGGGAGGTTGCGACGCGTGTACGCAGCGTCGCGGCTTCCTTCCCTGCCCGTAAGACTCCGGCAACCCAGTCGCCGGAGTCGCGAGAGGAGAACCCATGTCGCTCGACGTCTCACCGGCCCTACTCGAACAGGCCGAGCGAGGCGAGGTCGACGAAGCCGCTTTCGTCGACTGCGTCCGGACCTCCCTGCCCTACGCATGGGAGATGATCAGCTCGCTGGTGGCCCAGCTGAAGGTCGACGGTGGACAGTTCGCCGACAACCAGACGCCGCCGCCCGACGAGCAGGCGCGCGGGCAGCTGCTGCGCGCTCTCGCGAGTGACGCGATACGCGGTGCGCTGCAGCGGCACTTCGGAGTGCGCCTGGCGTTCCAGAACTGCCACCGGGTAGCGGTGTTCCCGCTGGATTCCTCGGTGGACGACCGGCTGGCCAAGTTCACTTCGATCCGCGGCCAGCTGCTCAACCAGTCGCCCGGACTTCGGGACTGTTAGCAACGACGGCAGATCTCAGCCGAGACGGGGCAGGACTTCGGTGCCGAGGCGCCGTACGTTCTCCTCCGTCGCGGCGAGATCGCCCGACCCCTCCGTCAGGAGGGCGAAGCGCGTGATGCCGGTCCGCTCGGCGGTGGCCGCCAGCCGGTCCGCCGCCAGTGCCGGTGTGCCCACCGGGTGCAGGTCGCACAGCAGCTCCGTGTACGCGACCGGGTCGCGCATCGCGCGCACCCGGCCGTCCACCGTCACATGCGCGTCCAGCCCCTGCCTGAGCCAGCCCGGCATCGCCTTCAGCAGCGACTCGCGGGCGTCCGCCGTGCGGTCCGCCAGCTGGCAGACCCCTGCGGAGACATGGCCCGCGCTCGCCACGTGCTCCCGGGAGTGACCGGCCGCGAGCGCCGCCGCCCGCCACAGCGCGACCATCTCGGCCTTGTCCTCGTCCCCGCAGTGCATGCCCAGCAGCATCGGCAGCCCCCGCTGCGCGGCCAGCCGCACCGACGCGGGGGAGGTGCAGGCCACGATGACCTCCGGGCCCGGCCCGTCCACGTCCAGCGCCTCCGAAGGGCGCGGTACGACGGCCACCTCGCGGAAGCCGTACCGCTCGCCGGCGGCCCCCACCCGTGCCTCCGTCAGCCAGCGCCGCAGCAGGTCCAGGGCTTCCGGGAAGCCGTTCTCGTAACTGTCCAGGCCGCCCCCGAAGACCTCCAGGTCGACCCACGGCCCGCCGCGGCCCACCCCGAGGCTGAACCGGCCGCCCGAGGTCAGGTGCAGCAGCGCCGCCTGCTCGCCGAGGGCCACGGGGTGCGTGCTCGGCAGCACGCTGACCGCCGTGCCCACCCGCAGCCGCCGGGTCCGGCCCAGCAGCAGGGCCGCCAGTGTCACCGCCGAGGGGCAGACCCCGTACGGGACGAAGTGGTGCTCGGCGAGCCAGACCGAGTCGAGGCCGGACTCCTCGGCCACCTCGGCCGTGCGCACCGCCCGGTGCAGTGCCTCGCCCTGTCCCTGGCCCGGGAACTGGGCGGCCAGTACAAACGCTCCTACGCGCATCGCCTTTATCCTCCTCGCGGCTGACGCGGCCTCCCCAGGCTGACCGGTTCTTCCTATGGCAACAACGTCTGACACGTGCCAAAGGCACGGGCTGACACGAAAGTTATTGGGATTGTCGGGCCATTCCTCTTCGTGGGGCCGGGCTCCCGTAACCACCCTGCGGGTACCCGGCCTCGCTGCGCGTAGTCTGGGAGAAAGTCACTGCCGTCCGCCCATCCGTGAGGTATACGTGTCACCGCGCCACAACCGCCCCAGGGGCGGCGAGACTCCGGACGAACGACCGAGCACCGGCCTCGACCGCTACGGGCTGGAGCGCACGGAGGAGTACCAGGGCGAGGACTGGAAGGTCCGGCACGTCGCGGGCGCGAGCGCCGCGGGCAAGCGCTACCGCTGCCCGGGCTGCGACCAGGAGATCCCCTCGGGCACCCCGCACCTGGTGGCCTGGCCGGAGTACGGCGGCGTGGACGACCGCCGGCACTGGCACAAGGCCTGCTGGAACGCGAAGGACCGCCGCACCTCGAAGGTGCAGCGGTCCCGCAACGCGCCCAGGTACTGAGTCCGGTTCACACGTCCCGGCGGCCGACCATCACGTACGAGGCGGCCACCGCGCCGCCCGCGACGAGCAGGATGAGCGTCATGTGCGCGAGGCCGCCGGGCACCGGGGCCAGGTCCGAGCCGCTGTCGGACATGCCGAACAGCTGCATCAGGGCCACCGGCGCGTTGTACTGGAGGATCAGCCGCCCCAGGGCGGCGGACGACTCCCAGGCGCTGAGCATCCCGCCCGTCACCGGCGGCAGCGTGACGAGGCCGAGCATCACCGCGATCGCCCCGGCGGAATGCCGCAGCAGCGCGCCGACGGCGAGCGCGAGCACGCCGAGCAGCGTGACGTAGAGGACGCCCGCCAGCGCGCCGAACCACTCGTCGGCCGAGTGCGGTCCGGCGGCGGAGCCGTTGTGCACGAGCGCCGCGGCCAGCCCGACGAGGAAGACCGACCCGGCGGTGACGACGAAGGCCGTCATGCCGAAGACGAGGTACTTCGCGGTGAGCACGCGGTGCCGCTCCGGGGCCGCGGTGAAGGTGGTCCGCACCAGTCCGGTGGCGTGCTCCGAGGTGATCGTCAGGACGCCGAGGACCATCACCGCGAGCTGCCCGATCAGCAGGCCGAAGAGAGCGGGCGTGGTGAAGGAGATGCCCGCGTAGTCCTGGTCCCCGGTCTGCAGGACGAAGAGCAGCCCGGCGCCGACGACGGTCAGCACGAGAGAGCCGAGCGTCCACAGCGTGGAGCGGACCGAGACCAGCTTGGTCCACTCCGAGGCCATGGCGTGTCCCAGGTGCGGTCGCGGTGTCGGCAGCGTCGAGCTGTAGCTCTTCGGCTGGTCCGCGGTCGTCGGCGGGGTCATCGGGCTTCCTCGGGGTTGTTCTGGGCGGCCTGGGCGAGCTCGCCGGGGTTGTCCGGCATCAGGAAGGGCCGGCCGCCCGCTCCGGGCGGCGGGGGCGCGAAGAAGCCCGCCCCCGGGATCTCCGGTGCGGCCGCCTCGTCCTCCCATGCCGGAACGGTCAGCGGTTCCGGCTCCCACAGCTCCGCCCGCGGGTCGTCGGTGGAGGTGTACTCCACGGAGGACTGGGTCATCCGCATGTACGCCTCTTCCAGCGAGGCCCGGTGCGGCGAGAGTTCCCACAGCCGTACACCGGCCTCGTGCGCGAGGTCCGAGATGCGGGGGAGCTCCAGCCCGGTCACGCGCAGTGCTCCTTCGGGCTCCTGGAGGACCCGGCCGCCCGCCTTGGTGAGGGCCGCACCCAGCGTGTCCCAGCCATCGGGATCGGTGTCGGCCGCGCGTACCCGAGCGAATCCGGCCGAGTTGTGGGTGATGAACTCCTGGGTGCCCATGTCGGCCAGCAGCCGTCCCCGGCCGATCACGATCAGGTGGTCGGCGGTCAGCGCCATCTCGCTCATCAGGTGCGAGGAGACGAGGACGGTACGCCCCTCGGAGGCGAGCCGGCGCATGAGGTTGCGGACCCAGAGGATCCCCTCCGGGTCCAGCCCGTTGACCGGCTCGTCGAAGAGGAGCACCTGGGGGTCCCCGAGCAGGGCGGTGGCGATGCCGAGCCGCTGGCCCATGCCGAGCGAGAAGCCCTTCGTACGCTGCCGGGCGACGTCCTGGAGGCCGACCACGGCCAGTACCTCGTCGACCCGCCTCTCCGGGATCCCGGAGAGCTGGGCGATCGAGAGCAGGTGGGTCCGGGCCCGGCGGCCCCCGTGCACGGCCTTGGCGTCCAGCAGGGCCCCGACGTGCCGCTGGGCATTCGGCAGCTCCCGGAAGGGGAGGCCGTTGATCGTGACATGGCCGGAAGTGGGCCGGTCGAGGCCGACGATCATGCGCATGGTGGTGGATTTCCCGGAGCCGTTGGGCCCCAGGAAACCGGTCACGTGACCCGGCCTGACCTGGAAGGACAGCTGGTCGACGGCGGTCTTGGCGCCGTAGCGCTTGGTCAGGCCGACTGCCTCGATCATCTTGCTGCCCCTTACCAGGCCGGGACGACTCTCGCCCGCGTAAGGGTTAAGAGGATATCCAGTCTCCTACGGTTCCGTCCCGGGCCGGATCCCTGAGCTGCCCCTGAGACCGACCCGGGGATGTCCCGTAGTACGTCAGGCGTCCCTCTTCTTGAGGACGAGGTAGCCCCCGAGCACCGAGGCGGCCACCCACAGGAGCATGATCCCGAGACCGCCCCAGGGGCCGTACGGAGTCTCGGTGCTGCCCATGGCGTCCGGCACGATCTGCATGATCTTGGATCCCGCCTTGTCGGGCAGGTACTGGCCGTACTTACGGGTCGCCTCGAAACCGCTGAGGAGGTTCGAGACGATCAGGAAGAACGGGATCAGGATGCTGATCGAGGCGACCGAGCTGCGCAGCATGGCGGCCACGCCCATGGAGAACAGGGCGAGGAGCGCCATGTACAGGCCGGCGCCGACCACCGCGCGCAGGACGTTCTCCCCGTCGATGCCGATGCCGTGGTCACCCAGGATCGCCTGGCCGAGGAAGAACGACACGAAGCTGGTCAGCAGTCCGACCAGCAGGGCCAGGGCCGTGGCCACGGCGAGCTTGCCCAGCAGGAAGCTCGCGCGTGCGGGTACGGCGGCCAGCGAGGTACGGATCATGCCCGAGCTGTACTCGGTGCTGACCACCAGCACGCCGAAGACGATCATCGCCAGCTGGCCGAACTGCATCCCGCTGAAGCTCAGCAGGGTGGGGTCGAACGTGGCCCGTTCGACCGTGCCCATGTTGTCGAAACTCGCGTTGACCAGGGCGCAGAAACCGGCACTGAACCCGACGGTGGCGAGGAGCGAGACGGCGAGGGTCCAGCTCGTGGAGGCGACCGTACGGATCTTGGTCCACTCGGACCTGAGGACGGCGGAGAAGGCCATGCTCACTCACCGCCCTTGCGGGTCGCCTCGTAGCCGGCGCCCCAGCCGGGAACGTCGGCGGGCCGGGAGGCATTGTCGGTGACCATGCCCGCGGGCACGGGCGCGCCCGGTGCGTGGGCGTGGTACTCGACGGAGTCCGCCGTCATGCGCATGAACGCTTCCTCCAGTGAAGCCCGTTGCGGGCTGAGTTCGTGCAGCACGATCTGGTGCTGGGCGGCCAGCTCGCCGAGCCGCTCCGGGCCCACGCCGTCGATCTCCAGCGCGCCGGTGGCCGGCACGCTGACGGCGTCGATGCCCGCGTCGTGCAGGACGTCCTTGAGCCGCTCCTGCTGGGGCGAGCGCAGCCGGACGTAACTGCGCGAGTTCTGGTGGATGAAATCGGCCATCGACAGGTCTGCCAGCAGCTTTCCCTGACCGATGACGACCAAATGGTCGGCCGTCAGGGCCATTTCGCTCATGAGATGGGACGAGACGAAGATCGTTCTTCCTTCCGCCGCCAGCCCCTTCATGAGATTCCTGATCCAGAGAATTCCCTCCGGGTCCAGACCGTTGACGGGTTCGTCGAACATCAGGATTTTGGGATCACCGAGCAGTGCGGCGGCGATTCCCAGCCGCTGGCCCATGCCAAGCGAAAATCCTTTCGACTTCCTCTTCGCGACGGCCGTCAGGCCGACCAGGTCCAGTACCTCGGCGACCCGGCGTTCCGGGATCCGGTTCGAGTGCGCCAGACAGAGAAGGTTGTTGTATGCAGTTCGGCCACCGTTCATCGCTTTCGCGTCAAGCAGTGCACCGATGTACTTCAGCGGCTCCGGCAGATCCCGGTAGTGCTTTCCGTCGATCCGGACCGTACCGCTGGTCGGGTTGTCGAGGTCGAGCATCATGCGCATGGTCGTGGACTTGCCTGCCCCGTTGGGGCCGAGGAAGCCGGTCACCACCCCCGGTCTGACCTGGAAGCTGAGGTTGTCCACGGCGGTCTTCGCGCCGAATCGTTTCGTAAGGCCCTCAAGCTCGATCATGCAGGCCACGCTAGAACGCCGCAGGGCCGTACGCCACCTCCGAAAGGTGACGCACGGCCCTGCTTTGGTCGTGAAACGGGCGAACAGTACCGCCCGGTAGCCGTGACGCGGGGGTCAGCGGCTCTGCTGCGCGGGGACCCCGCGCGAGACCGGCTCGTCGTCGACGATCGGGTTGGCCGCCGCGACGGCCGCACCGGTCAGCGTCGCCAGCATCTCGCGGACGTTGGTCAGCTGCGCGTTGATGGAGTCGCGGCGGTTGGTGAGCGCCGCCAGCTCGCGCTCGGACTCGCTGCGGATACGGTCCGCCTTGGCGTTGGCGTCGGCCACGATGTCCTCGGCCTGGCGCTGCGCGGTCTCCACGGTCTGACGGGCGCGGCGCTCGGCGTCCGTACGCAGCTTCTCGGCCTCCAGGCGCAGCTGCTCGGCGCGGTGCTCGATCTCCGCGAGGCGCTTCTCCGCCTTGGCCTGACGCGAGGCCAGGTCGCGCTCGGACTGCTCGCGGCGCTTGGCCAGGTTGGTCTCGAAGTCCGCGGCGGCCTGGGCGGCCTTGGCGCGGGTCTCCTCGAACAGGGCGTCGGCCTCCTCGCGCTTGGAGGCGGCGTCCTTCTGGGCCTCGGCGCGCAGGGTGGAGGCGTCGCCCTTGGCCTTCTCGACGATGCGGACGCCCTCGTCCTCCGCCTTCGACTTGCGGTCGGCGGCGAACGACTCGGCGTCGTTGCGGACCTGCTGGGCAGCCGACTCGGCCAGCTCACGGTGCTGCTCGGCCGCGCGACGGGCCTCCTCGCGCAGGTCCTTCGCCTCCTCCTCGGCCAGGCGCAGGATCTTCTCGACCCGGGCGCCGAGGCCGGCGTACGACGGCTCCGCGTCGCTCACCTGGGCCTGGGCGTTCTGCGTTTCGAGGTGCAGCTCCTCGATCCGCTTTTCCAGAGAGTTGATACGTCCAAGGGCGCTGTCGCGGTCGGAGACCAGCTTGGTAATGCGGTCGTCCACCTGACCGCGGTCGTAACCACGCCGCACGAGCTCGAAGCCGAAGGGGGAGGAAGTGTCGCTCATGGGGTTCCTGTCGAATGAGACCGATGAGGTGCTACGTGAGGTGTTAGGGGAATCCTAGGCGCCGAAGCGGCGTGTCTTCGAGTCAATCCGCGATTGATCTGGACAATGAGACCCCTTTTGAGTGGCAAGGCGACAGAATGCTTGTCACTCGTTCGACTGAACCTTCATCAGGAACACACATCCCGCACGTTGACTACCCCTCCGACGACTTACCACCCGAACGAGTCGAACCCGCAGCAGCGCCGGCCTTCACACCCCCCGCGCCCTGGCCGCCGACCGAGGTCTTTCCGCCACCCGAAGGCGCCTCGAATGATTCCAACGCCTCAAGAACGTCCTGGACACGGGAGATCTCCGCCTGGATGTCCTCGCGCCGGCGCACCAGCACCTCCAGCTCGCGGCGTCCCTCGTCGACGAGCCGCTCCGCCTCCGCCTTCGCCTCCGCGAGGGCCTTCTCGGCCTCGCGGGCCAGTTCGGCCTTCTTCTGCTCGGCCTCCTTCAGGAGCGCCTCGGCCTTGCGTACCGCGGCGATGCGCACCTTGCTCGCCTCGCTGCTCGCGTCCGACACCAGCTCCTTGGCCTTCGCCTCGGCCTCGGCGCTCTGCTCGGTGGCCGCCCGTACCAGCTTGTCCACGCGCTCGCCGGCCGACTTCATCTGCTCGGCCGACTCCCGGCGGGCCCGCTCGTGCAGCTCCTCGACCTCCGCCTCGACGCGGGCGCGCAGCTCCTCCGCCCGCTCCCTTATGGCCGACGCGTCCGTACGCGCCCCGACCAGCAGCTCGTCCGCGTCCGTACGGGCCTTCTCCACCAGGGAGTTGCCCTCCACGGTCGCCTCCGAAGAGATCCGCACGGCCTCCTTGCGGGCCGCGTCGACCATCGCGTCGGCCTGCTCCTCGGCGGCCGTGGTGGCGGCCAGCGCCTGCTTGCCCGCCTCGGCGGTGAGCTTGTCGGCCTCCGCCGCGGCCTCGGTGATGAGCCGGTCGACCTGCTCCGCGGCCTCGCTGCGGCGCTTGTTGGCCTCCTCGCGAGCCTCGTCCAGCAGCCGCTCGGACTCCGTACGGGCCTCCGTGCGGATGCGCTCGGCCTCGGCCGCCGCCTCTGCCTTGACCCGCTCGGCCTCCGACCGGGTACGCGTCGCGTGCTCCTGCGCCGAGGACAGCGCCTCGGACGCCTCCGCGCGCAGCCGCTCGGCCTCGTTCGAGGCCTCGCCGACCGTGCGCTCGTTCGCCTTGCGGGTCTCGGCGGTGAGCTTGTCCGCCTCCGACGCGGCCTCGGTGATGAGCCGGTCCGCCTGCTCGGCGGCCTCGGTCCGCAGCCGGTTCGCCTCGGCGCGCGCCTCGTCCAGCGTCTGCTCGGACTCCCGCTCGGCACTCGCCAGGGTCTCGTTCGCCGCGACCGTGACGCGGTCCGCCTCCGCCGTGGCCTCGCCGATGATCCGGCCGCCCTCCGCACGGGCGTCGTCCAGGGTCCGCTCCGCCTCGGCGCGCAGCCGCTCCGCTTCCGCGGCGGCCTCGCCGACCGTGAGCTCGTTGGCCGCACGGGTCTCGTCGACCAGCCGGTCGCCCTCGTTGCGGGCGTCGACCAGCACCCTCGCGGCGTCCCTCTCGGCCGCGGCCAGGGTGTCCGCCGCCTGCTTGGTGAGCCGTTCGGCCTTCGCCGTCGCCTCGCCGACCGTCTTGGCGTTCGCCGCCAGGGTCTCCTCGGTGAGCCGCTCGGCCTCGGCACGGGTCGCCTCTGCCGCGGCCGCCGCCTCGGCGGTGATCCGCTCGGCCTCGGCCGTCGCCTCGCCGACCGTCTTGGCGTTCGCCGCCAGGGTCTCCTCGGTGAGCCGCTCGGCCTCCGCCGTCGCCTCGGCGGTGATCCGTCCGCCCTCGGCGCGCGCCGCCTCCAGGGCCTCCGCCGCCTCGCCGCGGATGCGGTTCGCGTCGTCCCGGGCGTCCGCCCGGGTCCTGGCGGCGTCCCGCTCGGCCGCCGCCAGGGCGTCGGTGGCCTCGGTCCGTACCCGCTGCGCGTACTCGGCCGTGTCGCTGCGCAGTTGCTCGGCCTCGGCGATCGCGTCGCCGACCGTCCGCTCCGCGAGCGCCTTGGCCGCGTCCGTCTCGGCGCGCACCTCACTGCGGATCCGGTTGGCGTCCTCGGTGGCCCGCTCCCGCTCCGCGTACGCGTCGCCGCGGACCCGCCCGGCCTCTTCCTCGGCCTCGGTCCGGGTGCGCTCCGCCGCGTGCTCGGCCGCGCTGCGCAGTCCGGCGACCTCCTCCTCGGCCTGCTCGTGCAGCCCGGCCACGGAGTCCCGTACCTGCTGGGCGGTGGCCTCCGCCGCCGCCACGACCTCGGACGCGCGCCGCTCGGCCTCCTCGGTCAGCCAGACCGCCTCGGCCTGCGCCTCCTCGGAGCGCTTGCGGGCCTGCGCCAGCAGTTCCTCGCTCTGCTCCCGGGCCTGGGCCCGCTCGTTCTCCGCGTCGGTCCGCGCCGACGCGAGGGTCTCCTCGGACTCCCGGCGGCGCCGGGCGGCTTCCTCCTGTGCGGCGGCCAGCGCCTCCGCGGCCTCCGCGGCGACCCGCTCGGCCGCCGCCTTCGCCTCGGAGCGCAGCCGGTCCGCGGTCTCCTGCGCCTCGGAGCGCACCCGCTCGGCCTCGGCCTCGGCCTCGCCGGTCAGGCGTACGGCGGCCTGCTCGGCCTCCGCGCGCACCCGGCCGGCGTCCTGCGCCGCGTCGATGCGCAGCTGGTCGGCCTCGGCCTCCGACTGCGCCTGAAGGGTGCGGATCCGCTCCGCCGACTCGGCGCGCAGCCGGTCGGTCTCCTCGCCGGTCTCCCGGCGGATGTTCTCCGCCGCGGCGCGGGCGTCGCGCAGCGTCTGCTCTGCCGTGCCCAGCCGGTTCTCGGCCTCCGTGTGGAGGCGTACGAGTTCCTCGTCGGCCTCCGCCCGCTTAGCGGCGAGGGCCTGCTCGGTCTCCGCGCGCCGGGCGAGAGCCGCCGCGTCCGCCTCGGCCCGTACGGCTTCCGCCTGCTCCTCGGCGTCGGCGCGCAGCCGCTCCGCCTCGGCACGGGTCCGCTCCAGGGTCTCCTCGGCCTGCCTGCGCAGGGTGGTGGCCCGCTCGACGGCCTCGGCGCGGACGCGCTCGCTCTCGGCGGTCGCCCCGCCGCGCAGCTCGTCCGCGTCCGCCTTGGCCTTGCCGAGGAGTTCCTCGGCCGTCCGGGCCGCCTCCTCGATCTGCTGGACCGCCTCGCGGCGGGCCTCGCCGCGGATCCGCTCGCCCTCGGCGACGGCCTCCGCGCGCAGCTGCTCGGCCTCGCCGCGCAGCCGCCGGGCCTCCTCCTGGAGCTCGACCGTACGGGCCCGGTACTCCTCGGTGTCGTCCTTCGCCGCGCCCTTGAGCTCATCGGCCGTGGCCGCCGCCTGCAGGCGCAGCCGGTCGGCCTCCGCCTCGGCCTCGCGACGGATCCGCTCGGCCTCCTCGGACGCGGCCCGGGTGGTGGCCCGGGCGTCCTCCGAGGCCTTGTTCAATACGTCCTCGGCGGTACGGGCGGCCTTCGCCAGCTGTGCCGCCGTGTCCTCGGCCGCCGCCGTACGGGCCTGGTCGCCGGCCTCGCTGCGCAGCCGCTCGGCCTCCGCGCGGGCATCGGCCAGGGACTGCTCGGCCTCCGACTTGAGGGCCTCGGCCTCCTTGGTCGCCTCGCCGACCAGCCGGGCCACCTGCTCCTTGGCGGTGCGGGTGCGCTGCTCGTTGACGGACTCCGCCGAGGCGAGCTGCCGGGCGGCGCTCTCCTTGGCCTCGGCGAGGAGCTTCTCGGCCGCGGAGCGGGCCTCGCGCAGCGCGGCGTCGGCCTCCTGCACGCGGGCCTCGGCCACCCGGCCGAGGTCGAGGGTCTGCTGACGGGTCTGCTCCGCCTCGGCGGAGGTGGTGGAACGCAGCCGCTCGGCGTGCTCACTGGCCTCCTGGGCCTGCGTGGACGCGGCGGTCAGCAGCCGCTCGGCCTCCTTGCGGGCGCGCAGCAGGGTGGCCTCGGCCTCCGCGCGGGCGGTCTCCGCGTCGGCGGCCATCCGGCGCCGGGTCTCCTCGGCGACCCGGGCGGCCTCGGCGCGGGCGGCGTTCAGGGACTGCTCGGCCTCGGCGCGGGACTCCTCCATGAGCCGGCGCGCCTGGGACTCCGTACGGGCGCGCAGCTGCTCGGCCCAGGCCACGTTCTCGTTTACGTGTGCCTCGACGGTCTGGCGGCGCTCGTTGAGCTCCTGGTCGAGGCGCTGGCGACGGTTGACCGCCTCGGTGTGCAGTTCGGCCTGCAGCCGCGCCTGGTGCTCGGCGTGCTCCTGGAGGATGCGCTGGGTCTGGGCCCGGGCGTCGCGCAGCTCGCGCTCGGCGTCGGAGCGCATCTGGTCGGCCTGGATCTGGGCATTGCGGAGCAGCTGCTCCGCCTGGTACCCCATGTCCGCGCCGTCGTAGGCGGGGCGGGACGCCAGAGCTCGGCGTACCTCGTGGAGCTTGGCGCGCAGCACCTCGACCTGGTATCCCAGGTCCTCAGCGTGCTGGACGGCCTTCCCGCGCTCCTTCTTCAGCCGCTCCATCTCGGCCTCGAAGCGCGAGAGATGGTCGGCCTCGGCCTGATGGCTCTCCTGGCTTTCGTAGCCCCGCACAGCGCGGTCCCATCCGTCCCCTGGTCGCAAGCTCACTCCCAAATGAGCATCGCTCGCCCGCTGAACGACGCCCCCGGGGGAATGGTGTCAGATACCGGGGCAGGGATCACAGGCCCCGACCCCGTCTCCGCACCGAACCCCGGCCGAGCCATGGCCACTCTACCGGCCGGGGAATGGGGACATCAGTGCTCGGGGTTGGAGGTGACCAGTTCGGTGAGGACTCCGTGGCAGTCCTTGGGGTGCAGGAAGGTGATCGAGGAGCCCATGGAGCCGGTCCTGGGCTGGTCGTAGAGGACGCGGACGCCCTTGCCACGGATGGCTTCCGAGTCGCCCTGGACGTCCTCGGTGCCGAATGCGATGTGGTGCACCCCCTCGCCGTTCTTCGCCAGCCACTTGCCCACCGCGGAGTCCTCGCGGGTGGGCTCCAGCAGCTGGAGGTAGGAGGCGCCGCCGTCGGACGTCTCGTTGATCTTGAGCATGGCCTCGCGGACGCCCTGCTCCTCGTTGACCTCGGTGTGGAAGACCTCGAAGCCGTACGTGGCACGGTAGAACTCGACGGTCTTGTCCAGGTCGAAGCAGGCGATCCCGATGTGGTCGATCCTTGTCAGCATGGAACCAGTGCACTGCCCAAGAGGGTGGTTACGCAACGTGCCAGCGATCACACCGGCAGCCCGGTGACGGCGCGGGTACCGCTCAGTACATTCAGGTAAACCCTCGTTCACTCCTCATCCTCAAGGGGCTGTGCCTCATGTCCGGATCGAACAACACCACCTCAGTGATCGTCGCCGGGGCCCGCACGCCCATGGGGCGGCTGCTCGGCTCGCTGAAGTCCTTCTCGGGTGCCGACCTCGGCGGCTTCGCCATCAAGTCCGCGCTGGACCGGGCCGGGATCTCCGGCGACCAGGTGCAGTACGTGATCATGGGGCAGGTGCTCCAGGCCGGTGCGGGCCAGATCCCCGCCCGCCAGGCCGCGGTCAAGGCCGGCATTCCGATGAACGTGCCCGCCCTGACCATCAACAAGGTGTGCCTCTCCGGTCTGGACGCGATCGCGCTCGCCGACCAGCTGATCCGCGCGGGCGAGTTCGACATCGTGGTCGCCGGCGGCCAGGAGTCCATGACGAACGCCCCGCACCTGCTGCCCAAGTCGCGCGAGGGCTACAAGTACGGCGCCATCGAGATGCTCGACGCGATGGCCTACGACGGCCTGACCGACGCCTTCGAGAACATCGCGATGGGCGAGTCCACGGAGAAGCACAACACCCGCCTGGGCATCGAGCGCGCCCCGCAGGACGAGTTCGCCGCCGCCTCGCACCAGCGAGCCGCTGCCGCGCAGAAGAACGGCGTCTTCGAGGCGGAGATCACCCCGGTCGAGATCCCGCAGCGCAAGGGTGAGCCGGTGGTCTTCTCGCAGGACGAGGGCATCCGTCCGGAGACCACGGTGGAGTCCCTGGGCAAGCTGCGCCCGGCCTTCGCCAAGGACGGCACGATCACCGCCGGCACCTCCTCCCAGATCAGCGACGGCGCCGCCGCCGTGGTCGTGATGAGCAAGGCGAAGGCCGAGGAGCTGGGCCTGGAATGGCTCGCCGAGATCGGCGCCCACGGCAACGTGGCCGGTCCCGACAACTCCCTGCAGTCGCAGCCGTCGAACGCGATCGTCCACGCCCTGAAGAAGGAGGGCCTGGAGGTCGCCGACCTGGACCTCATCGAGATCAACGAGGCCTTCGCGGCGGTCGCCGTGCAGTCAATGAAGGACCTCGGCGTGACCCCGGAAAAGGTGAACGTCAACGGTGGCGCCATTGCCCTGGGACACCCGATCGGCATGTCCGGCGCCCGCGTGGTGCTGCACCTGGCGCTGGAGCTCAAGCGCCGTGGCGGCGGGACCGGCGCGGCCGCGCTGTGCGGTGGCGGCGGCCAGGGCGACGCCCTGATCGTCCGCGTGCCCAAGGCGTAGCGAAAGCCCGGCAGCACCCGCCCGTACCCGTACGAGAACCGAGGAGCGCAGCACGTATGACGGCGGTGGACGTCCCCCAGCTGGTGGCCCAGGCACGTGAGGGCCGGCCGAGAGCGGTGGCCCGGCTGATCTCGCTGGTGGAGGGGGCGTCCCCGCAGCTGCGCGAGGTGATGGCGGCGCTGGCCCCGCTCACCGGCAACGCGTACGTGGTGGGGCTGACGGGGTCGCCGGGCGTCGGCAAGTCGACCTCGACCTCGGCGCTCGTGTCGGCGTACCGCAAGGCCGGGAAGCGGGTCGGCGTCCTGGCCGTCGACCCGTCCTCGCCGTTCTCAGGCGGGGCGCTGCTCGGCGACCGGGTGCGGATGTCGGACCACGCCTCCGACCCGGGGGTCTACATCCGCTCCATGGCCACCCGAGGCCACCTGGGCGGTCTCGCCTGGGCGGCCCCGCAGGCCATCCGGGTGCTGGACGCGGCCGGCTGCGAGGTGATCCTGGTCGAGACGGTCGGGGTCGGCCAGTCGGAGGTGGAGATCGCCGCGCAGGCCGACACCTCGGTGGTGCTGCTGGCGCCCGGGATGGGCGACGGGATCCAGGCCGCGAAGGCGGGGATCCTGGAGATCGGTGACGTGTACGTGGTGAACAAGGCCGACCGGGACGGGGCGGACGCCACCGCCCGGGAGCTGAACCACATGCTGGGGCTGGGCGAGTCCCGGGGACCGGGGGACTGGCGTCCGCCGATCATCAAGACCGTCGCCGCGCGGGCGCAGGGCATCGACGAACTCGTCGAGGCGCTGGAGAAGCACCGCGCGTGGATGGACGAGCACGGGGTGCTGGCCGAGCGGCGTGCGGCGCGGGCCGCCCGCGAGGTGGAGACGATCGCGGTGACGGCCCTGCGGGCCCGGATGGCGGACGTGCACGGGGACGCCCACGTCGGCGCCCTGGCCGCCCGGGTCGCGGCCGGCGAGCTGGACCCGTACGCGGCCGCGGACACGCTTCTGGCGACGCTGACGGAGGCCTGAGCGGCCGTAAGCCGTACGCCGTACGCGAGAGCCGCGCCCCGATCGGTCGGGGCGCGGCTCTCGCGTGTCTGTGGGGCGGACCGGTCAGGCGTTGGGACGCTTGCCGTGGTTCGCCTTCTTCTTCTTGCGTGCTCGCTTCTTGTTGCCGCGCTTGGCCATGACGCCACTCCCTCGAAGATCGGGGTAAACCGGGCGCTCGCCAGTCTAGGGGCGCTCGATCCGGTCCGCATCAGATTCCGCGGGCCGGTGGGTGTCAGTCGTTGTCGTCGTCGTTGTCGTCCGAGTCCGACGGGGACACCGTCGCCTTCCCCGACGTGGGGTCGACGTGCACGTCGGTGGTCTTGTCGCCGGACTTGATCTCGACGTTCCAGTAGGGGGCGGCGCGGTTGTCGTCATCGTCGTCCCACTCCACCGACGAGACCTGGCCGGCGTGGGCGGCGAGGGCTGCCTTCATCGCCTTCTGGGCGGTGACCTTCGCGCTGAGCAGCGCCTTGTTCCCGGCGTCGTCGTCGCTGTCTTCGTCCGCGTTCTCGGTGAACACCTTGCCACTGCGGGTGTCGACCGTCAGTTCCGCGTGCTTGCCGTCCTTGCTGATGATGTCGACGTGCCAGACGGCCTCGTCCTTGTCGACGGACTCCACGACGCCGGGGTGCTTCTTCAGCGCGGCGGCGACTGCCTGCTCGGCGTTCATCTCGGTGCGGGCCGCCGCGGCCGCGGGGGCGGATCCCGCCGCGTCGGCGGTGTTCGCGGCGGCGGCCGCCACCGGGCCCCCGATCATCAG
This sequence comes from Streptomyces sp. NPDC006463, assembly GCF_042870715.1. Lineage (NCBI taxonomy): Bacteria > Bacillati > Actinomycetota > Actinomycetes > Kitasatosporales > Streptomycetaceae > Streptomyces > Streptomyces sp. NPDC006463. The sequence continues at coordinate 76,752 of NZ_JBIAHP010000028.1, forward strand.
GGCCACGGCTGCGGCCGTCGAGGCGTACGCCTTGTGCGTGCGGTGCATGGCTGACCTCCTCGGGCCGGCCATGCGCTTACGGTTGCTCGGCGGCGGCCGGCGAGCGAGCGTTACCGACCACCCATTCTCCGGGCTGCCGCCGGGGGCGGCACCCCGGAGCGGGGCGGGCCGGCGTCAGGCCTTGCCGCGGTTGCCCCGCAGGTGCTCCGCCACCGGGCGCAGCGATTCGCGCAGCGCCGCCAGAGCCTCGGGCGGCAGCAGGTCGATGAAGTGCCGCCGGACGGACGCCACGTGGTGCGGGGCGACCTTCCGCATCGTCTCCATGCCCTCGTCCGTGAGCACCGCGAACAGGCCGCGGCGGTCGGACTCGCAGTTCACGCGGCGGACCATGCCCGCCGCCTCCATGCGCGTGATCTGGTGGGACAGCCGGCTCTTGGACTGCAGGGTGGCGGTCGCCAGGTCGCTCATCCGCATCCGGTGGTCCGCCGACTCCGAGAGGTTCACCAGGATCTCGTAGTCGTTGTTGGTGAGACCGAAGGGCTGGAGATCCTTCTCCAGCTGGTGCATCAGCAGCCGGCTGACGTCCAGGTGGGTGCGCCAGGCGCACTGTTCGGCGTCGGTCAGCCAGCGGGTCCCGCCGGACTCCGTCTGGGGGAGGGCTGCCGTCTCGGTCTCCATGGTCTCCATGAGTGAACTCTACCTAAGAAGTTGAATTACGTACAAAAGTGGGGCGAGTGAGCGGTTACAGTCCGAAGCGCCGTTGGAGATCACCCAGCTGCCCCGGCATCCGCGGCATGCCCAGCTGCCCCAGCGGGCCCTGGCCGGCTCCCGGCACGCCCTGCGCGTCGCCCGTGGCCGCGCCGGCGCCGACCGCTCCGACCGCCTGCTCCGCCATCAGCATCTCCGACGACTGCAGCAGGACCGTGCCCGCCCCGACGAACTCGAACTGGTGCTCTTCGCCCGAGGTGCCGCCGATGCCGGTCAGCGAGCGCAGTCCGCCCATCACGCCCGACATGTAACCGTGATCGTAGTGGTGGCACGGCGAGGGGCAGTCCGCCCAGCCCACCAGTGCCTGCGGGTCCACGCGCAGGGGCGGCTCCATGAAGACCACCGGCCCGTTGGACGCCGCCACGAACTTGCCCGTTCCGATCAGCGTGAGGAAGCCCGGGACGATCGACTGCTTGAGGGCGAGCGAGGGCTGGTACGCGAGCAGGTTGCCCGACCGTATGGTCAGGTTCCCCTTGTCCAGGTCGTACGAGTTCACGTCGAAGGCCCGGTCGGCCAGCAGCATCTTGCCCTGGCCCTCGGCCACCACCCAGTCGCTGGCGTGCAGCGGTGAGTGGAAGCTGGTGCGCAGCAGCCGGTCGAAGCGGCCGTTCCCGATGCCGTTGAACTCGATGCTCCCGTAGTACGAGATCATCTTGCCCTTCTGCAGGAACCACTGGCTCCCCTTGAGCTCCACGCAGAAGGTGTACGCGTTCACGTTGTCGTCGGAGGGCAGGGTGTACGGGTCGAAGACGGTCGGGCCGCCCGGTCCGCCCGGCACGGGGCCAAAGTTCACAGCTTCTCCTCCGAGGCCTGTACGTACACCGCGCCCTGGCCGGACAGCTCCAGCTGGAACGCCTCGCCCGAGCCGCGCCCCACCATGTCCCGCCAGCCGAGCGCGGTGGAGAGCTTGTTGCGCACGTCCCCGTGGTGGGCGACGTACGCCTGCGGGTCCACGTGGACCGGGCGCTGGGGGGTGATGGGGAGCTCGATGACCCCACCGTGCGCCATCACGGCGACCGCGCCGTGCCCCTTGAGCGTGGTGGTGAACAGCCCCTGGCCGGTCACCTGGCCGCGGACCATGCCCATGACCCCGCCCTGCGAGCCCATGAACATCGTGCCCTGCTGGAGGCTGCCGTCGAAGGCCAGCAGCCGGTCGGCCTCGACGTAGAGCGTCTCGCCGGTCAGGCTGATCACCTGGATGTGATGGCCGCCGTGGCCGAACATCACGGTGCCGCTGCCCTCGACCGTCATCAGCGGGGTCTGCTCGTTCGCCACCCGGCGCCCGATCATGCCCATCACCCCGCCCTGACCGCCTGTCAGGCTCGGGGTGAAGGAGACCTCGCCGCGGTACGCGAGCATCGCGCCGCGCTGGCTGTACATCCGCTGCCCCGGGATCACCTGGGCCTCGACCATCTTCGAGTTGATCTCGCGGAACGGCATCAGATGTCGCCCCCGATGGTGTTGCGCTCGCTGGGCTGCACGTAGACCAGGCCCTCGCCCTCGAAGCGGATCTGGAAGGACTCGCCGGAGCCCTCGCCGATCAGGGTGCGGAAGTTGACACCCGACTGGAACGACTGCTGGAGGTTTCCGGTGTGCGCGATGTACGCACCCGGGTCGACGGAGAGCGGGTACTGGGCGCTCACGCGCAGCACCACCGCGGGACCGTCGGACATGATCGCCGCCTGGCCCGAGCCCTCGACGGTCGTGGTGAACAGGCCGTTGCCCGTCGTCGCGCCGCGCAGACCGGTGAAGGTCGTGCCGGTGCGCAGCCCCGCGTCGGTGCACAGCAGGTTGCTGGACTCGACGTAGAGCTTCTCGCCGCGCAGGTTGACCAGATTGATCTCGCTCGCGCGGTCGGCGAAGAAGCAGGTGCCGTGCCCCTGCACTTCCATCACGGTCATCTGCTCGCCGGTGAGCCGGCGGGTCACCATCCCGCGGAGGCCTTCGCCGCCGCCGGTCATCTTCTTGAAGGCCATCTGACCGTCGTACGCGACCATGGAGCCGTTCTTCGCTTTCACGGCATCCCCGGTCAGGTCGACGGCGAGCACCTTGCTGCCTTGGAGTCGGAACTGAGCCACGGGATGACGTTATCGGCAGTGGGCGGGCGCGAACAGGGTCCCGTGGCCGATATACGCCACACCCGGGCGGTAACGGACGCCGAACGGATACCGAACGGATGCCGTGCGTGCGCCTTTCGGCAGCCCGCGGGCGGGGGTCCGGGCCGGGGGCCGGGTCAAGATCGCGCAAAAGCGGCTGAGACACTGGGACGGCCCTGACCTCCATCCCGAAGGTTCCCCGTGGACATCAAGACCGCCTCCGCCCTGCACCGGCTGCGCCTCATCTCCGTCCCGGAGGCGCTGTCGTTCCCGGCCCTGCTGATCTTCGGCTCGCTGCTGAGCCGGGTCTCGGACATCGACTACCTGATGATGCCGCTGGGCATCCTCCACGGGATCCTGTTCGTCATCTACGCGGTCTTCCTGCTGGATGTCTGGAACAAGGCGAAGTGGCCGGTCTCGAAGGTCGCCCTGTTCTTCGGGCTGGCGCTGCTGCCCTTCGGCGGGCTGTACGGCGACCGGCTGCTCAAGCGGGACGAGGCCGACAGCGTGATCGCGGCCCGCGCGCGTGCGGCGGCCGACGCGTGATCATCGCGTTCTCCGTGACCCCGCTGGGGGTAGGTGAGGAGGTCGGGGAGTACGTGGCCGACGCGGTCCGCGTGGTCCGTGAGTCCGGCCTGCCCAACCGCACCGACGCCATGTTCACCACCGTCGAGGGTGAGTGGGACGAGGTCATGGACGTGGTCCGGCGTGCCGTGGCCGCCGTGGAGGCGCGGGCGCCGCGGGTCTCCTTCATCCTGAAGGCCGACATCCGGCCCGGGGTCTCGGACGGGATGACCTCGAAGGTCGAGACGGTGGAGCGCCACCTCGCCGAGGGCTGACGCGCCCGCCGCATCGTTCTGAAAGCGCCCCCGGCCGTGCAAGCCGGGGGCGCTCGCATGCGCGGGCGGCCGGAACGGAGCAGGGCATCGCCAAGACCTCCGCCCGCACCATCGCGGCCACCGCCGGTGTGGGGCAGGGGCTGATCTTCTACCACTTCGGCTCCGTCGGCGAACTGCTCGCCGCCGCCTGCCGGTTCGGAGCCGAGCGGCGCGTGGCGGTCTGCCGAGACCGGCTCGCGGAGCTGGGCAGCCTCGCCGAACTGCTGGAGTTCGGCCGCCGGATGCACGCCGAGGAGCGGGCCGCCGGACAGGTCGCCGTGCTCGGGCAGCTGCTGGCCGCCGGTCAGACCTCGCCCGTCCTCGCCGCGGCCACCGCCGCCGGGCTCGCGCTGTGGATCGAGGAGCTGGAGACGGTGCTCGCCCGGCTGCTCGCGGCGACCCCGCTGGCCGGGTTCACCGACCCGGCGGGACTGGCCCGGGCCGCCGCCGCCTCCTTCGTCGGCATCGAGCTGTACGAGGGGGTGGATCCGCAGGGCGCCGGCCGGGCGCTCGACGCCCTGGAGCAGCTCGCCGGGCTCGCCCAGGCGCTGGAAGGCCTCGGGCCGCTGAGCCAGCGCGCGGTCCGGCACGGACTGCGGCGCGGCGGCCGCGGCTGAGGGGTACGCCGCCGTGCAGGTCAGGGAGCCGGGTCGCCCGTCGTGAGGGCGATGGCCAGCGGAGTGCGCTCGTAGAGGACCTGGTGGCCGTGGCGCGCACAGACGAGCAGGCCCGCCGCGTGCAGGACCGTCAGGTGCGCCGAGACGGTGGAAGGGGCCAGCCCGAGCCGGTGGGCCAGCGCCGTGGTGGAGGCCGGTTCGTGCAGTGCGCACAGCACATCGGCCCGGGCCCGGCCCAGCAGACGGGCCAGCGCGTGCGGGGTCGGCCCCGCCCGGGCGGTCCACAGCGCGCCGACGCCCCGCGCCGGGTACACCAGCGTCGGCTGCCACGGCGGGTCGTAGCCGCCGACCACCTCCGGCCAGACGAACGCGCTCGGCATCAGCAGCAGCCCCTGCCCGTCCAGCGAGCGGTCGTGGTGCGCGGGCCGCTCGATGGTCAGCGTCGCCGTCTCCTCGTACCACCGCAGGTCCGGGTGGAGCCCGTCGAACAGCGCCTGGAGCCCGCCCGCCGCCAGGCGCCGCGAGTGGAAGACGATGTCCGCCTCCAGCAGTGCGCGCAGCCGCGGCCAGTGCGGGGCGATCAGTGCCTCCCAGGCCCGCTCGGTGAGATCGGCCAGCTCCCGTACCGCCCGCGCCGGATCCGCGAGCATCCGCTGCCCGATGTCGCTCTCCAGGGCGCCCGGGGTGCACACCAGGGAGAGCCGCAGGTCCTCGCGCGCCGCCTGCGGGTCGGCGGCGCGCACCCGCGCCAGCTCCTCCTCGAAGGTGACGGAGGGTCCGAGCGGGGACGGGCTGAGGAAGTCCGGATGATGCCCGGCCCGCGGCATCAGCAGCCACAGCGGACGCAGGTCCAGTCCCTCGGCGGCCGCCCGGACCTGCCGCAGCCACGGCAGGTGGTAGGCCTGCCGGTGCGGCCGCAGCAGGGTCCGCACCGCCTCCTGGGTCTCCCAGCGCGGGGACACGGCGAAGCGGCACCGCAGCAGGTCGCCGGGCCCGAACCGGTAGTGGAAACCCATCGCGCCCCTCCCCGCCCCTCCGCGACCCCGTCCGCCGAAGATTCGTGCCGGGACGAATCTCTACGGGACCCACGGTAGCCGGGGCGAAGCTGCCGGACATGTCAGCCGTAACCTCCGCCTCCACCGGCTACCGGGCCGTCTTCCGTACACGTGAGTTCCGCCCCGTGTTCGCCGCACACCTGCTCTCCGTGCTCGGCGTGGTCGTCGCCGAGATCTCCCTCACCGTCCTCGTATACCGCGCCACCGGCTCGCCCCTGATGAGCGCGCTCACCTTCGCCCTCGGCTTCCTCCCGTACGCCCTCGGCGGCACCCTGCTCGCCCAGATCGCCGACCGTCAGCCCGCCCGGCGGGTGCTCGTCGGCTGCGACCTCGTCTGCGCGGCCTGCGCCGCCGCCATGGCCCTGCCGGGCACCCCCGTCGCGGTGCTCCTCGTACTGCGCTGCGCGATGGCGTTCGTGGCGCCGCTGTTCCAGGGCGCCCGCGCCGCCTCCCTCGCCGACATCCTGGGCGCGGGCGACGCATTCGTCCTCGGCCGCTCACTGCTGCGCATGGTGGCCCAGAGCTCGCAGCTCATCGGCTTCGGCCTCGGCGGGCTGCTGCTCACCGTCCTCGCGCCGCGCGGCGCCATCGGCCTGACCGCCGCCGGATTCCTGGGCTCCGCGCTCCTGCTGGGCCTCGGCACGCGCGGCCGCCCCGCCCGCGGGGGCTCCCGCGAGTCCCCGCTGCGCGGGCTGCGCGCCGTCCTCGGGGACCGCCGGATCCGGGCGCTCACCCTGCTGTTCTGGCTGCCACCCGTCTTCGTCGTCGTACCGGAGGCCCTGCTCGCCCCCTACGCCGCCGGTCTCGGCTCCGGAACCGTGGCGCTGGGACTGCTGATGTGCGCGATGCCCGTGGGCAACATCGCCGGTGAACTCTGGGCCGGCTCCGCGCTCACCGCCCGAACGCGTTCCCGGATCACGGGCCCGCTCGTGGCCGCCGGACTGCTGCCGCTGCTCCTGTACGCAGCCCGGCCCGGCGTACCGCTGACGCTGACCGCGCTACTGCTCGCCGGCCTGGCCCACGCGTACACCCTCGGCCTCGACCAGTGGTACGTCGACGCCGTCCCCGAGGAGCTGCGCGGCCGCGCGATGACCTTGCTCAGCACCGGGCTGATGACCCTCCAGGGCGTGGGCATGGCCCTGGCCGGCCTCGCCGCCGAGTTCTTCCCCGTGCACCAGGTCGTCACCGCCTCCGGGGTCCTCGGCACGGCCGTCGTCCTGCTGCTGCTCGCCGAACTCCGCGCCTGCGCCCCGGAGCGGGAACGGCCGAGGAGTGAGACGGGACTCGCCGCCAAATGACCGCCCGGTAGGGTCTCATCCGTGCCCAAGCCGCTCAGCCTTCCCTTCGATCCCATCGCCCGCGCCGACGAGCTCTGGCGGCAGCGCTGGGGGCCGGTGCCCTCGATGGCCGCCATCACCTCGATCATGCGGGCGCACCAGATCCTGCTCGGCGAGGTCGACGCGGTGGTCAAGCCGTACGGTCTGACGTTCGCGCGGTACGAAGCGCTGGTGCTGCTCACCTTCTCCAAGGCCGGCGAACTGCCGATGTCGAAGATCGGCGAGCGGCTGATGGTCCACCCGACGTCGGTGACGAACACCGTCGACCGGCTGGTGCGGTCCGGGCTCGTCGACAAGCGGCCCAACCCGAACGACGGCCGCGGCACCCTCGCCTCCATCACGGACAAGGGCCGCGAGGTCGTCGAGGCCGCCACCCGGGACCTGATGGAGATCGACTTCGGGCTCGGCGCGTACGACGCCGAGGAGTGCGCGGAGATCTTCGCGCTGCTGCGTCCGCTGCGGGTCGCCAGCGGGGACTTCGACGAGAAGTAAGCCCCCGTCAAGATCGAGCAAAACGGACGGTTAGGCTCAGTGGCATGAAGAAGAGCGTGCTGACCCGCTACCGGGTGATGGCCTTTGCCACTGCCGTGATGCTGCTGGTGCTGTGCACCTGCATGATTTTCAAGTACGGCTTCGACAAGGGCGCCGATCTGACGTTCGTGGTGTCCCAGGCCCACGGCGTGCTCTTCATGATCTACCTGGTCTTCGCCTTCGACCTGAGTTCGAAGGCCCGCTGGCCCTTCGGCAAGATGCTCTGGGTCATGCTCAGCGGCACCATCCCGCTGGCCGCGTTCTTCGTCGAGCGCAAGGTCCGCGCCGAGGTCGAGCCGCTGGTCAGCGGCGGTCTCGCGACCGCCGAGGCCTGATCGTCACAAACCCCCGGGGCATCTCCCGGGGTTTGCCATCGACATTTACTAGGACGTCCTAGTAAATTCGTGGGTATGGACGCAGACGCCATCGAGGAAGGCCGCCTTCGCTGGCAGGCCCGTTACGACAAGGCCCGCAAGCGCGAGGCCGACTTCACCACGCTCTCCGGCGATGCCGTCGAACCGGTCTACGGGCCCCGGCCCGGCGACGCGTACGAGGGATTCGAGCGCATCGGCTGGCCGGGCGAGTACCCGTACACCCGCGGCCTGCACGCCACCGGGTACCGCGGCCGGACCTGGACCATCCGGCAGTTCGCCGGGTTCGGGAACGCCGAGCAGACCAACGAGCGCTACAAGATGATCCTGGCCGCCGGCGGCGGCGGGCTCTCCGTCGCCTTCGACATGCCCACCCTCATGGGCCGGGACTCCGACGACCCCCGCGCCCTCGGCGAGGTCGGCCACTGCGGGGTCGCCATCGACTCCGCCGCCGACATGGAGGTCCTCTTCAAGGACATCCCGCTCGGTGACGTCACCACGTCGATGACCATCTCGGGTCCCGCCGTGCCCGCCTTCTGCATGTACCTGGTGGCCGCCGAGCGACAGGGTGTGGACCCCGCCTCCCTCAACGGCACGCTCCAGACGGACATCTTCAAGGAGTACATCGCCCAGAAGGAGTGGCTCTTCGAGCCCGAGCCGCACCTTCGGCTCATCGGCGACCTCATGGAGTACTGCGCGAAGGGCATCCCGGCCTACAAGCCGCTGTCCGTCTCCGGCTACCACATCCGCGAGGCCGGAGCCACGGCCGCGCAGGAGCTCGCGTACACCCTCGCCGACGGATTCGGCTACGTGGAGCTCGGGCTCTCGCGCGGCATGGACGTGGACCACTTCGCGCCCGGCCTGTCCTTCTTCTTCGACGCGCACCTCGACTTCTTCGAGGAGATCGCCAAGTTCCGCGCCGCGCGCCGGATCTGGGCCCGCTGGATGAAGGAGGTCTACGGGGCGAAGAGCGAGAAGTCGATGTGGCTGCGCTTCCACACGCAGACCGCCGGGGTCTCCCTCACCGCCCAGCAGCCGTACAACAACGTCGTGCGCACCGCCGTGGAGGCCCTCGCGGCCGTCCTCGGCGGCACCAACTCCCTGCACACCAACGCCCTCGACGAGACGCTCGCGCTGCCCAGCGAGCAGGCCGCCGAGATCGCCCTGCGCACCCAGCAGGTGCTGATGGAGGAGACCGGGGTCGCCAACGTGGCCGACCCGCTGGGCGGTTCCTGGTACGTAGAGCAGCTCACCGACCGCATCGAGGCGGACGCGGAGAAGATCTTCGACCAGATCAAGGAGCGCGGGCTGCGCGCCCACCCCGACGGGCAGCACCCCATCGGGCCGATCACCTCCGGCATCCTGCGCGGCATCGAGGACGGCTGGTTCACCGGGGAGATCGCCGAGTCGGCCTTCCAGTACCAGCGGGCGCTGGAGAAGGGCGACAAGCGGGTCGTCGGCGTCAACGTCCACCACGGGTCGGTCACCGGGGACCTGGAGATCCTGCGGGTCAGCCACGAGGTGGAGAAGGTACAGGTACGGGAGCTGGCCGAGCGCAAGGACCGGCGCGACGACGCCAAGGTGTCCGGGGCGCTGGCCGCGATGCTGGAGGCCGCCCGGGACGGGTCGAACATGATCCCGGCCATGTTGGACGCGGTGCGGGCCGAGGCCACGCTGGGCGAGATCTGCAACGTGCTCCGCGAGGAGTGGGGCACCTACACCGAGCCGCCCGGCTTCTGAGTCCCCGTCAGCTGGAACGGCCGGTCATGGCGCCCTGCGGTGGCGCCATGACCGGCCCTTCCGCTGTTTCGCTCCACCGCGCCGTGCGCGGCGTGAGCGTCCGTGTGGTGATGCAGACCGGCTGCGGGTCGTACGCGTACGTCGTCGCCGACTTCGAACCGCCCGGCCCCGACGGCGGGCAGGAGTTCCTGCACACCGTGCCCGCCGCCCGGCTGCCGCACGAGTTCCTGCCCGCCGTGTGGGAGGGCGTCCGGGAAGGGCTCGGCGCGGTGGCGGCCCACCGTGCTGCTCACCGGCGGGGGCTTCCACGAGGTCGACTCCAGGGACTACCGCTGCTGGCTGGCCGGCCGGGAGGCGGGCCGGGCCGCTCTCGCGGCCGCCGGGCCGGGACCCCCGCCGCAGGACCAGGGCCGGCAGATCCGGGTCACTGGCCCGGAAAGCCCCGGCCGGAGCGGAAGGGGGGACTGACCCCGCCCCGCCCCGCCACGTCAGGGTTGGGCAGGGCCCTGGAGGCCGTGCATCAGGAGCGCCGTGAAGGTGGACACCCAGAGCTCGTCCACCGGTTCGGAGCTCACCAGCGCGCGGTGCACCACCGTGCCCGCGATCACGTCGAAGATCAGGTCGGTGGTGCGGCCCGCGACGGACTCGTCCTCCTCGTACGGGAGTTCCCCGCGCGCCTGGGCCCGCTCGCGCCCCATTACGACGAGACGTTTCTGCCGGTCCACGATGGCCGACCGGATCCGGTCGCGCAGGGCCTCGTCCCGGGTGGACTCGGCGACCACCGCCATCAGGGCCGTTCGGGCCTCCGGGCGCCGCAGCAGCTCCGCGAACTGCAGGACCACATGCTCGACGTCGGCTTCGAGGGAACCGCGGTCGGGGAGTTCGAGGGAGTCGAAGAGTTCCGCGACCGCGTCCACGACCAGCTCGTTCTTGCCCGCCCAGCGCCGGTAGAGGGTGGTCTTGGCCACGCCGGCCCGGGCCGAGACGTCGCCCATCGTCAGCTTCGACCAGCCCAGGTCCACCAGCGCGTCCCGCGTCGCGGCGAGGATGGCGGCGTCCGCGGCGGCGCTGCGGGGGCGGCCGGTCCGGCCAGGGCTGGGGTTGCGCATGGCCGAGACCATACCCGCCGGTAGCCGACTGGGCCGCTGTGGTTCAGATCACGGGGCGCCATGGGGCCGGGAGGAGTTACGCTACGGCTCGTAGCGTAAGAGCGACAACCACGCGAAGGGCTACTGGCGCCAGGTGGGGACCCGGCGCCGCACTGTTTCGACGGTCGCGACGAGGCAATTCTCGCGATCTTTTTCGTCGGCGCGCGCACACGGGGGAGGATGTACGCATGCAGCCCAGAAACATGTCCATGAGCGGCGTCGTCGACCTCGCCGCGGTGAAGGCGGCCGGCGAGGCCAAGGCCAAGGCCGAGCAGGCCCGCGCCGAATCGGCGCGGCAGGCGGCACAGGGCGGCGGGACCGGCCCGGCCGCCGGCGCCGTGCCGCCCTCCGCGCTCGTCATCGACGTAGACGAGGCCGGCTTTGAACGCGATGTGCTCCAGCTCTCCGCCGAGGTCCCGGTCGTCCTGGACTTCTGGGCGGAGTGGTGCGAGCCGTGCAAGCAGCTCAGCCCGCTCCTGGAGCGCCTGACCGTCGAGGCGAACGGCCGGCTCGTACTGGCCAAGGTCGACGTGGACGCCAACCAGACGCTGATGCAGCAGTTCGGCATCCAGGGCATCCCGGCCGTCTTCGCCGTGGTCGCGGGCCAGGTGCTGCCGCTGTTCCAGGGCGTGGCCCCCGAGCAGCAGATCCGCGAGACCCTCGCCCAGCTGGTCCAGGTCGCCGAGGAGCGCTTCGGGATCATCGGCATCGAGGTGGACCCGAACGCCGAGGGCGCGGCCCCGGCCGCCGAGGCCGAGATCCCGGCCGGTCCGCACGACGCCCTGCTGGAAGCGGCCGTCGCCGCGCTGGACGCCGGTGACCTGGGCGGCGCGGTGCAGGCGTACAAGAACGTGCTCTCCGACGACCCGGCCAACAGCGAGGCCAAGCTGGGCCTGGCCCAGGCGGAACTCCTCGTCCGGGTCCAGGACATGAACCCGCAGGCGGTGCGCACCGCGGCCGCCGAGAACCCGCGAGACCCGGCGGCCCAGATCGCCGCGGCCGACCTCGATCTGGTCGGCGGGCACGTCGAGGACGCCTTCGGGCGCCTGGTGGACACCGTGCGCGTGACGTTCGGTGACGACCGGGACGCCGTACGGCTGCGTCTGCTGGAGCTGTTCGAGGTCATCGGCGCGGACGACCCGCGGGTGTCGGCGGCGCGTACGGCGCTGGCGCGGGTGCTGTTCTAGGAGCGGTTCCACGAGCGGCTCCTGGAGGCGCCGCGAAGGCCGGCGGACCACCGGCGATTTATTGACACATAGAGAAACAGCGGCCGCACTTTGCCAAAACTTGGCAATCGCGGCCGCTGTTACTCGCAGTAAGACGAACCCCGTGAACTGTCCGGTGTGTTCACTCTTCCCCCGTTCTGTCGTGGCCCTCGGTGACACCCTGTGTTGCTGCCCGACAACAAGAGGCAGCACCCCGGTTATCTGGCCGTTACCCGCCAGTAACGACCCCCCTTGTGCCCCGGCCGGGAATGGACCACGATCGGCGACGCTCGGTCCTTCCCGCAGAGCCGCTCATCCGGAGCCGCGGTGGAGGGTCCCCACCGAGCCGGCCGGTGGCAGTGGCACCGGCCGTGGACAGGGGGGTCTCTGCCACACGGCAGGGCCTGTCCTCCAGGTTGCGCGAACGCGTGGCCCAGTGGTTGTCGCTCGGGGGTGATCGCCGGTGTACGGGACGTGGCACAGCCGCGGCCGGGCCACCAGCGCTCCTTCCCGAGGACGTAGCACTTCTCCCATCCCAGGACGGGTACGGCCCGGACCGGAGATGTACGTCCGAGAAGGAGGAACGAATAATGAGTTCTCAGGTTCGTGGCGGGACCAGATGGAAGCGCTTCGCGCTCGTCATGGTGCCGAGCATCGCGGCCACCGCCGCGGTCGGTGTGGGTCTGGCGCAGGGTGCCCTCGCGGCGTCCTTCAGCGTCTCCGGCCAGGACTTCAAGGTCTCGGCCGACAAGCTCGACGGTGACGACCTGCTCCAGTACGGCAGCGTCGCCAAGGGCAAGGGCCTGGACGGCAAGGACGCGGCGCACCCGGTCACCATCTCCGGGTTCCGCCACGCCGAGATCACCAACATGTGCCAGTCGCTGGTGACGCCGATCCCCGGACTCGGCAACATCACGATGCAGCTGCGGACGGGCAACAAGGGCAAGCCGGCCGTCGCCGAGAACATCTACCTGGATGTTGCGGAGCTCGACACCGACGCCACGTTCAGCGACCTGGACATCGGCGTCGCGGTCGGCGCCGCGGCGGACGACAAGCACCCGACCGCGCCGCAGGCCGGCACGGTCGCCAACGGTGCCCTGTTCTCGCAGCGCGCCAAGAAGGCCGTTCTGACCAACGTGCGCCAGAAGGCCTGGGCGACGACGGCGGGTACTTTCACGCTGCCCGACCTCAAGCTGCGGCTGATGAGCGGCGACCAGCCGTGCTACCAGGACGAGAAGTAGCCCGTCCCGGCAGGTGAACGGTAGAGGCGGGGGGCGGGCGGGGCCGCCCCCCCGCCCCCCCCGCGCCCCACACTTAAACCGAACCCACAGTCCAGGGAGGTGTTTGGGATGCAAACCCACCCCCCCCCTCGCCCCCCCGCCGACCCCGTGCAC